>NZ_JBYTEA010000004.1:193572-456283 GCF_058791995.1 Bacillus sp. EB106-04-02-XG92 | reverse complement strand
ATCAGCTGTAAATTTAGCCATAGAAAAACTGCACCTCCAATTGTTAGACTGTGTCTAACAATTGGGGTGCAGTTCATAATTCCTTACTCTTTTTTACTTTTATAGTGTGAATAATTGACTGTCTCTCGTATTTAATTGTCGTTCTTTTTTAATTCTTATGGATCTTAGTACGATCCCAATTCCAAGAAATATAATAGTAGCAATAACTCCGCTAATAGGGTTTAACCAAAAATCACTGCTGTTGGTAAATGTAATAATACCTGTTATTGTAACTAAAACGGTAGGAACGGCATCTTCAATTGCATGCATGATTACGCATGGCCACACTGATTTTGTAAGTCTATATATTTCGACATACATAATAGACCAACAAACCATAAGTATACAGCCTGATAAAAGCATATTTAATCTTGAAATGGATTCGAAATACTCATTTGGTAAAAAGACTATATAATAAGCAGCATGCCAAAGAGCCCAAATTAAACCAGAAACTAAATAAATTAGCCAATCGTTTAATTTTAATTCAATAAGCTTTGGGGTTAAATAACCACGCCAAGAGAACTCTTCGAAAATATTTTTAATAAAATTACCTATTGTAGACATGAGTATGAGTGAGCATAATGAGGACATCTCAAAGTTAGATATGTTAACGACTCCGAAAAATAGAGCTAAGCTTATAGTTATTAGTGTAACGAATGGATAAATAAGTATTGCTATGAAATACCATTTAAAGCTTCCTTTTAAATTTGGTTTGATACCAAAATCATGCCAATCTCGGCTAAGAACTCTAAGTAATATGCTGATGAAGAAAGGGAGTATAAGCCATAAGCCCATGCCTAAAGAATTTTCTTCAGGTTGATCTGTTAGTAGAGAATCAAGAAATACACCGATCCAACCACTTGCTAGCACAATTAACACAAAAATAATTAAATATAACTTTACATGCTTTCTATTGGTTGTAGTCATTTCGAATAAACTCCTTTTTTATTTTTGATATTTACCTATTGAAACTTCTCATTATTTTACAAGTGAAAGGAGGAAATCGATAGAAAGGTAGATGAGAGTTTAAGTTTAGTTAGTGTATGAATCGTTATTATTAATAGAAAGTAATAGTATTTATTTGCATTATTTTATTATATGTAAAGTGTTGTAATTTAGATGTTTTATATTCTTATAATGTAAAAATAACGATTAGATTTTAAAATTAGAAAGATAAAAAGTGAGTTTTTTCGGAAAATTTAAATTGAAACTATTGACTTTATAAATGGATTTTTAATACAATTGTATTTCGACTGAAAAATTAGAACGGACAGGAGGGAATCATCAAATGAACAACATTTTTGAAGAAGAGTTACAAAGGATGAAAGATACATTACGTACGATGGATGATCAATTAGAACAGCTCGAAAACATTCCGGTTTATTATGGAGATGATTTTAAAGAACAAATTCTAGAAAGCATGAGAGAATCTAATAGGCAAAATTTACGTATCGGTGTACAAGAACCATACTTTGGAAGATTAGATTTTCAAGAGGACGGTAAGGAAGATGTTATGCCGATCTACATCGGTAAAGTAGGTGTTTCACATAAAGACACAATGAAACCAATTGTAATTGATTGGCGGGCACCTGTCGCAAGTATGTTTTATTCATTTACCGGTGGAGAAGAATTAGCATTTTATCAATCGCCAGACGGATTAGTTGAAGGTGATGTGTATTTAAAGCGAAACATCTCTATTCGAAAAAGAGAACTAGAACGTGTTGTTGATACATATGTAAAAGGAAATGAAGATGTCTCGCATGCCGATGATTTTCTTCTATATCGATTAGGTGAGAATAAAGATAATAAACTTAAGGATATTGTTTCGACGATACAATCGGAGCAAAATGATATTATACGTGCGGAAAGAAACTTACCACTACTTATTCAAGGGGTTGCAGGGAGCGGAAAAACAACAATCGCTTTACATCGCCTTGCTTTTTTAATTTATGAATATCGTGAGCAGCTAGAAGCTGAGAGAATGATTGTATTCGCTCCAAATAGTCTGTTTTTAGATTATATTTCGAGTGTACTTCCTGAATTAGGTGTAGGGAATATTAGTCAAACAACATTTTCAGATTGGGCATTACGAACATTAGATGATTCGGTGAAACTAAAGCAGACAGAAGAAAAATTGAAAGAAGCATTTTCTATTAATCGTGATGAAGAAAAAATTATGCTCGGTAAATTGAAAGGTACTTTGGAATTTAAGTCCTTTATTGAAGAGAGAATGTTTCAATTTGAAAAAGAATTAGAACCAACAAGTGATTTTGAAGCATGGGATAAAGCTATTATTCCAGTGGAAGACATAAAAAAATGGATGCAAGTGGAATATAAACATTATCCATTAAAGAAAAGAAGAGAAAGATTAGTCGGCCGAATGAAGCGCTGGATTGAAATTGAACTAAAAAAGTATGGAGAAACAAACGAGAAGAAATTACTAAAAAAAGAAGCGACAAAGAGATTGAACACTTATATGAAGTTTTGGCCGAAGATGAGCTCACTTTCAATTTATAGTTCAATATTGAAAAGTAAAGAAATACTAGAAGTATTGCCTGAAGAACTTGTGAAAGAAACTGAAAAGAGTTGTCGTAAAAAAGAAGTGTATGTAGAAGATTTACCAGCTTTAATTTACATACATCACCACATAACAGGTATTGAAATCGGACAGAAATTCCATCACGTCGTTATTGATGAAGCGCAAGATTTCTCGCCATTCCAAGTTTATGTATTAAAAGAAATTACACTAGGTAACTCTTTCACTATATTAGGTGATTTATCTCAAGCAATTTATGATTATCAAGGGATTGAAGATTGGGGTGCTTTTAAGGAAGTATTCCAAGAAACAGGTTATTATGAACTGACGAGAAGTTATCGCTCTACAAAAGAAATTATTGAATTTGCAAACGAGGTTATTAAAAATGCAGAAATTCCAGTTGGGCTCGCAACACCAGTTTTTCGTAGTGGTGAAGATGTTAAAGTAATCCATACAGAAGATCAATTTAATGAGATTATGAAGACGTTAAAGCATCTACAAAATGAAGATGTGAAAACAATTGCGGTAATAGGAAGAACAGACGATGAATGCCGTGATATATATGAAAAGTTAACAAAGGCAGGATTGGCTGTAAACGTCATTGAAGCAGATCAAAGTAAATATGAAGGTGGTATTTCGGTAGTACCTGTATACTTGGCGAAAGGGCTAGAATTTGATGCAGTTCTACTAATCGATGTTGATGAAGAACATTATAAAAATACAAAACACGATGCGAAGTTATTGTATGTCGGATGTACAAGGTCGCTTCATGATTTATGGATTTTCCATAGTGGAGAAGCATCGCCTTTAATTAACGGATTAAAATAAAAATGAAACGCAAGAGGCTTTTCTAGTAACAAAAAGAAGAACATCTTGTTTTTCTATATAAAGGTATGGGGAGAGAATAACTATGTTTACAAAGGTAATAACGAAAAGAAATTGGGAAATCGCAAAGATAAATGGAGAAATTAATGAAGCCTCATTAAAAGAAGAGGGATTTATTCATTGTTCGTTTTTTGAACAAGCTTTAAAAGTCGCTGAAAAACATTTTAGTCATGAAGAAGATGTTTTATTACTAACAATTGATCCAATTCTGTTAAAAGCAGAAATAAAATATGAACTTGCTTCTAACGGTCAAGAATATCCGCATGTATATGGTGTAATCAATGTTGAGTCGATTGTAGAAGTTATCCCATTTTATAAAGAAAAAGGAGAGTTTATATTACCAGAGGTACAACAGTAAGATAGTTATAGATATATAAATTAGCTCAAAAAGCGCAAATTATATAGTTTGTGCTTTTTTGTTATCTATTTTTTGGAAATTATTTATTGTTTTTATCACAATAATACTGTACGATACATAGTATAAAACACATACTGTATGACATATAGTAATGAAAACGAGGTGAGTGAATGGATGCTTTATTAAATTCGTTAATTACTGAACTAAGAAGAGGTACATTAACATTAGCGGTTTTAAGCCAGTTAAGAACACCGCAGTATGGGTATTCACTTGTCCAATTATTGGAGCAATCAGGGATTACAATCGATCAAAGTACGTTATATCCACTACTTCGCCGATTAGAAAAGCAGGAGCTAGTGACGAGTAGTTGGGATAAAACGGAGAGTAGACCGCGTAAGTATTATGTTTTAAGTGAATACGGATTAGAGATATTTCTGCAGCTGAAGAAAGAATGGATAAAGGATTCGAAAGAGCTTTATAACCTATTAAAGGAGGAGGACAAAAATGAATTTGATTGATATTTATGTAGAAGAAGTAGCGAAGAGATTACCTGAAAAAAATCGTGACGATATTATTCTTGAATTAAGATCAACAATCGAGGATATGTTACCTGATGATTATAATGAAGATGATGAAAAAAGGGTTCTTGAAAAATTGGGAAGTCCAGTTTCATTGGCTAATGGATATTTGGATAGACCGATGCATTTAATTGGACCACGTTATTTTGATGTATATACGACGTTATTAAAAATGATCATACCGATTGCAGCTGTTATCGCACTCATTACAATGGTTGCAGAAAATTTTGTAGGATATGATGGTGAGCAAGCGATATTAAATGTTATTTTAAATGTGATAGGTAAAGGAATTGGGGGAATTATCGAAGTAGGCCTCCATGTATTTTTCTGGTTGACAGTTGTATTTGCAATTTTAGAAAGAACAGATAAAGACAAAGGTACTCAACCGTTGACAACAAGTTTAAAAAAATGGACGCCTGATGATTTGAAAAATACTTCGTATGTTCCAAAGAAAAAGTCGATTTCAAAGTTCGAAGTATTTGGCGGGTTAATGTGGACGGCAATATGGGCAACACTTTATTTTTATGCGAACCATCTTGTAGGTGTATATCATGGTACAGAAAGCGGATTGAAGTTTGTCGCGCCTACTTTTAATCAAGATGTGTTACTTCAGTATTGGCCAATCGTTGTAATGATGATTGTGTTTGAAATAGGTATATCTCTTTATAAGTTAGTACAGGGACAATGGACGAAAAAGTTGGCAATTGGGAATGCTATTCTTCAAATAGTTGGAACAATTGTATTCATTGTAATTGTAGTAAATCCGCATTTATTTAATGAAGGATTTATTACGTATGTGGCAAATGTGTTTACTACTTCTCCAGAGGAAGTTAAAAAGTGGTTAATTGGTGGAGGTATTATCATTTACATTTTGTCTGCTGCGTTAAATATATTTGATGGCTTCCGAAAAGCTCGTATTCGTATATAGGAGTGAAATTAGAGGAAAGGAAGAAAGTGATGATAAGGGAAGCAAGGAAACAAGATGTAACATACATGTTAGATATTTATAATGATGCTATATTGAATACAACGGCCGTATATACGTATAAACCTGTAACCCTTGAAAATAGAATAGACTGGTATGAACAAAAAAAGGCTGAAGGGTATCCAATTTTAGTATATGAATTAAATAATAAAGTAGTAGGATTTGCGACATTTGGACCGTTTAGAATTTGGCCTGCCTATAAATATTCAATTGAACATTCTGTGTATGTTGATAAGAAATATAGAAAATGTGGAATTGGAACTTCTTTGATGAGAGCATTGATCACAATTGCAAAAGAAAGAGAATATATGACTTTAATTGCTGGAATTGATGCACATAATGAGAAAAGTATTTCCTTACATGAAAACTATGGATTTGTTCATGCAGGGACAATCAAAAAAGCTGGTTATAAATTTAATAGGTGGTTAGACTTAGCTTTTTATCAATTAGAGCTTAATGGTCCTAAAAAGCCTACGGAAGAATAGAGTATTGAGCTTTACTTAATATTTAATTTAGAAAGATAGCATGGGGAAATTTCATGCTATCTTTTTTATTGTATGCATACATATCAAGTAACAAAAAAGGGGTTATACATTCTATATCGAAATTTAAGAATGTAATAAAACAATATAAAAAGAGGTGCGAATATGCAAATTGTCATTAAAAGAATGAAAGAAATACAATCTGGTCAAGTTGGAGTAATTGTGTCTTCTACAAAATCTGAAGATATAATTGCCTCCTATAATAATGAACTATATGTTCCTTTAGCATCAGCAGCAAAAGTGGCAATTGGATTTGCACTAGCAATCATGATAAAAGAGAAACAAATTAGTTGGGATGATATACTTCACCAAATTAAATTTGATTCGAAAGAAGATAGCGTACAATTATATCCGCATTTGCAAGGGAGAGATACATTATCACTTAGTAAAGCAGTTGAAGTGATGATAGCGTGTCATGATAGTTATATTGCAAAGTCGATTGTAATGCACTGCGGAGGATGGGATGTCATTAGAAAATATGTTTCAATGTACTTCCCTAACATACATGTTCAAGAAAACCCTAGAGATGAACAAAATGTTGGAGAGTTAAATCAAGTACATTCACTATTAATACATATTTTTCGAGGTTATAAAAGTGCGCCTGAATTATGGGAACCAATAATAAATGGAATGGTAAGGCAGCAAGGAGAATATGAAGGGATACCGTATTATCATATAGCTCATATGACAGGTGGACTGCCCACAGCAATAATAAATATTGGTATAATAGGAATGTTCCATGAATACCCGCTTCTATATGTTATTGGAGGAAAAGATTTGCCTGATCGATTTGATAATAACGAAGTCGATGAAACCGTTGTATCGACTTTGAAATGCATATATAAAAAATATAATGATGGCATGCTAGGGGTGAGTGATTAAAACGAAACTTAAAAACTTCAACAATCAATATTGATTTTAACAATTATTGTTTTAGAAATTGGAATTGCGATTTAGGATCATAATTTGTCATTACATACAATTTACTTTGCAGCGATTCTGATTTGTATAGTATTGCTCTTTGGCACACGTATTTCTAAAGAGAAAGAAAATACATCGAAACAGAGACGAAGAAAAACAACTCTTATATTTGGGCCATCTATTTTATTGTCTATCGCTTGTTTTGCAGTTATAAGTTATATAAGAATAGGCTATGTTTTTGTACCAGGTATAATAGGCTTTTCATGCTTTGTTACTTATGGTGGTTTTGTATTTATTAGTATATTAAAAAAGAAAAAAAGGTAGCGTATTAAGTTGAAAGGAAGAAATATATGAAACAAATAGAGGATGGTACTCGCGCTGAAGGAGAATACATAAAAAATAAAGTAATTCAATATAACATGTCTATGTTAACAGATGAAGTAAAACAGCCGATGGAACAAGTAAGTTTTGTTGTGAAAGATGAGGCTGGGAAAATCTTTGGCGGCGTAACAGGAACGATGTATTTTTATCATCTTCATATAGATTTTTTATGGGTTGATGAATCAGTTCGTCATGATGGTTATGGTAGTCAGCTGTTACATAAAATCGAAAGTATCGCGAAGGAAAAAGGTTGTAGATTAATATTATTAGATTCGTTTAGTTTTCAAGCACCAGAATTTTATAAAAAGCACGGCTATCGAGAATATGGTGTTGTTGAAGATCATCCTAAAGGGCATAGTCAACACTTTTTAGAGAAAAGATTATAGGAATCGTATTCCTGTTCTACAAAAAAAGTGGATTTTAAAAGCATCACCTTGTTGGTGATGCTTTTTTTAGTTTATGGTAACTAAGCAATTTGATACAATAATGGGAACCAAAAGTGCAATTCGTATAACAATGATTTACTTTTTTAATGGAAATGAGTTACTGTCTTTGTAGAAAACAATTGTCGTATTCACTTTATAAACTAACAATAACTGTTGATTTTTTAGGAGGAGAAGAGCAAGAAGACTAGCTCTGAATATAATAATGATAAAGGAGGTGTTATGCAATGGGTTATATTGTAGATATTTCGAAATGGAACGGTAACATTAACTGGGATGTAGCAGCTCCACAACTAGATTTCGTAATCGCTAGAGTACAGGATGGTTCAAATTATGTAGACCCTTTATATAAAGATTACGCCCAAGCAATGAAAACTAGAAATATTCCTTTCGGTAACTATGCATTTTGCCGCTTTATTTCAATTGCTGATGCGAAGAAGGAAGCACAAGATTTCTGGAATCGTGGTGATAAGAGAGCTACAGTTTGGGTTGCTGATGTAGAAGTGAAAACAATGGATGATATGAAAGCTGGTACCCAAGCATTTATCGATGAATTACGCCGAATAGGTGCTAAAAAAGTTGGATTATATGTAGGACATCATATGTATGGACCTTTCGGTATGGCAAACGTAAAAAGTGATTTTGTATGGATTCCTAGATATGGCGGTAATAGACCAGCATATCCTTGTGATATTTGGCAATACACTGAGACAGGTAATGTACCAGGGATCGGTAAATGTGATTTAAACCAATTAATTGGAAATAAGCCCCTTTCTTGGTTTACTGAATCGGTACCAAAACAAGAAAATATACAAGCACAAGTTTCTAAACAAAATATCATTCAAACTGGAGCCTTTTCACCTTATGAAACTCCAGATGTTATGGGAGCATTAACTTCTTTAAAAATGACTGCTACCTTCATTTTACAATCAGATGGTCTAACATATTTTATTTCGGAACCTACTAGTGACACGCAATTAAACGCTATGAAAGCTTGGCTGGATCGGAAAGGTTGGTGGTATGAAGTTAAATGAAAATAAGAGCTGTCCTATTGGGCGGCTCTTATCATTATTCAATTCAATATATTACGTGTTATTTTTAATATAGAAGAAATATGAAAGCATGAGAGAGGGACTGTTTATATTGCAATTGTAAAATCGATATTATAAATTAATCTGATTAAGGTTTTAATAGCAGGTTAGATTCTATAGTTTTATAGTATAGGAAGTAAGATAAAATAAATAAAATGAGCAATTTGATGGGAGAAAGAAAATGTACACGTATAAATTGCAACATGAACAACCAATCTGCGTAGAAAAAATAAGAAAACTTTATGACTCCGTCGGTTGGTGGCCAGAAAGAAAAGAAATCGATATTCAAAAAATGTTAAAGAATAGTATAGCGATTGGGGTATGGGAAAAAAATGAATTAATCGGATTTGCTAGAGTTGTTTCTGACGGTGTTTTCCGGGCATATATAGAAGATGTTGTAGTACATGAAAGTGTAAGAAATAAAGGCATTGGAGAGAAAATGCTAACTATATTACTTCAAGAAATATCTCATGTTCATATTGTTAGTCTATTTTGCGGAGAGCAATTAATAAAGTTTTACGGCGAACAGCAATTTCAAGCAACAAAGCAAATTGTAATGCATCGTAATCAAATCGTGAAAGAATAAGAGGTACCAATTAAAATGAATGCAACTAGAACATATTGTTTATCAAAAAGAAAAGCGACTGAAGATTCTCCTGATGGTTGGAATGCAACATGTATGAGGATTAATAATAAAATATTTGCGATAATAAACCATGAAGAAGGAGAAAAATCTGCGATTACATTAAAATGTGATCCAGAACTTGCACTAAGATTAAGAGAAGAGTATCCAGAAGCAATCATTCAGGGGTATCATATGAATAAGAAACATTGGAATACAGTGTATATACATAAAGGTGTAGAGCAAGAGCAAATTAATAAGATGATTGATTGGTCATATGATTTAGTCCTACAATCATTTTCAAAGAAAAAGCAGCAAGAGTTATTAGATTAGTATGTATAAGGGGTGGATGATTTGAAGGACACGATTAAAAGTACATATGATAAATTAGCGAGTACATATAAAGAAAATCTAGATGTCGCAAATCCATATAACAGCTATTACGAAAGACCAGCGATGATGGAGATGATTCCAAAGAATTTAGAAGAGAAGAATATATTAGATGCTGGATGTGCAGCAGGGTGGTATACTTCTCAATTTGTAGAAAGAGGAGCAAATGTAACTGCAATTGACGTAAGTTCTGCAATGGTAAAAGCTGCAAAGGAAAGTATGGGCAATAAAGTAACGTTTCTTTGTCATGACTTGCAAGAAATATTACCATTTAAAGATAATACTTTTGATGTAATTGTAAGTTCGCTAACGCTTCATTACTTAGAAAATTGGAATCAAGTATTTCAGGAGTTTCGTCGTGTATTGAAGCCAGGTGGAGAGTTTATATACTCCATTCATCATCCTTTTATGGATTTTACAAAGTTTGCTAGTGAAAATTATTTCGAAAAACAATTATTAGTAGATACTTGGGTTAAACCAAATATTACAATTGAAGTTGAATTTTTTAGAAGGTCACTTCAAGACATAATTAATGAAACAACAAATTATTTTGTGTTAGAAAAAATGGTGGAACCGAAGCCAGTTGAAAAAATGAGGGAAGTTAACGAAAAATCATATCATTATTTAAATACAAATCCACATTTTCTTATTATAAAAGCCATTAAAAAATAGCTAGTAAAATAATTATATTTTACTAGCTATTTACAGTTTTAAATTATATATTAGGAGATCTTGAAATGAAAACGAAACGAAATAGACTATTATATGCACTGTTTACTATCGTTATAATTATTTTAGGACTTAGCTCAAGAAAGTTAGCTTTTGCTTTACCTCATTTATTAAATGAGTACTTAGGCGATGCTTTATGGGCATTCATGATTTTTACAGGGTTCGGTTTTTTATTTCCTAAAATAGAAACGAAGAAATTGACTTTTATAAGTTTGCTGTTTTGTTATGGGATTGAATTGAGCCAATTATATCATGCCGAATGGATAGATGGCATTCGTGCAACGACTTTAGGTGGGCTCGTATTAGGTTACGGATTTTTGTGGAGTGATATAGTGGCTTATACAATTGGTGTTGGAGTAGGATTTCTATTTGAGTTTCTTTTTCGGAAGGAATAAGAGATTTGGTATGTTATGCTTTCAATTTAAATTATCTTTATTACTTATTTTGTTCAGTTAAAAGATTTATTAAAGTTAAATGAAGAGATGTTCTTCTGGATTTTTGCAAATAAAGATGCTATTGAAGAATCAATAGCAAGGGGGGTATGAATATGAAAAAAATCATATTAATAGGTTCTGGTGGTTCAGGAAAATCTACATTAGCCAGACAGTTAGGTAATAAATTAAATATTAAAGTGCATCATCTTGATGCGTTATTTTGGAAACCGAATTGGGAAGGTGTACCGAAAGAGGAGCAAAGGAAGGTTCAAAATGAATTAGTTAAAGAAGAAGAGTGGATTATTGATGGAAATTATGGCGGGACAATGGATATAAGAATGAACGCAGCGGATACAATTATCTTTCTTGATATTCATAGAACAATATGTGTGTATCGTGCTTTTAAAAGGGTTGTACAATATCGGAATAAAACAAGACCGGATATGGGGGCTGGATGTGAAGAAAGGTTTGACTTGCAATTTTTCAAATGGATATGGGAATACCCTAAAACGAAACGACCTTCAATTTTAAAGCGGCTAAATCAATTGAGTAAAGATAAAGATGTTATTATTTTAAAGTCTTCAAATGAAGTAAAACTATTTTTAGAGAAGTACGATACTATAAATAGTTAGATTTTAAAAAGAAATAACATGGGGGGGATAGAATTGAATAGATTCATTGACCCGGTTGATTCTATTATGGTGAAAATTTCAGCAGGAAAAGTAGAATTAAGAGATGATCGAATTAAAAAAGAATGGCAAGTTCAGGTTAAATCGTTTCTTCTTGCAAAATATGTTGTAACGATGGAATTATATGATGCGATTACGAATCATACATCAAATTTATCCAAATATAAAAACAAACCAGTTGTAAATATTTCATGGAATGATGCCATTATATTTTGTAATTTACTTTCAAAAAAAGCGGGATTAAAAGAATATTATTCTATTAGTGACGGTGGTCAAATTGTTAGTTGTCATTTAGATTCAAATGGGTACCGATTACCTTCAGAAGCAGAGTGGCAATATGCATGTAAAGCAGGAACTACTGGATACATATACGGTGAACTGAAAGAGATTGCTTGGTATAATGAAAATTCAGATGGACATATTCATGAAATCGGTAAAAAAGAGCCGAATGCATGGGGCTTGTATGATGAGATTTTTACATTTATAGGTCAGTAATAAATAGAAAATTATACATGAGAAGAGTGTCTATATGAAATGATATAGACACTCTTCTTTTATATGAAGCGGAGAATTCATTGTTTTGAAATGTTAAATATCCTGTTTTGTAAATTCGACCATAGTTTTACGTGTTACTAATGCTTTCATCATTTCTGCACAACTTCTGCACATACTTTGATGATTTCTATGTCATGATATATTCATCAAGTGAAATGTTTCACAAGAAATGAAATATATTTTCACTGCGGTGTATGCATAATGAACACATACATCGATACAAGATTGTCTTTTGTTATTCTTTTACATCGAAGCCCACATTACACTACAAAGTATAACAAGAAGGGGACAAGAACATGAATAATCGATTATTAAAACAACTACAAAACATGAAAATGAACAAAAAAAGTCTAGGAGCTGTTGCATTAACAGCTGGAATTATTGGCACGACACTTATTCCTCAAAACGCATACGCGCACGGTTTTGTTGAAAAGCCTAGCAGCCGATCTGCTTTATGTAGTCCAACCTATGGTGCACTAAATGCAAACTGCGGAAGTGTTATGTATGAACCACAAAGTTTGGAAGCTCCAAAAGGGTTCCCGCAAGCTGGCCCGATTGATGGCCAAATCGCTTCTGCAGGTGGTAAATTTGGTGGTGTTTTAGATCAACAAACAGCTGATCGTTGGTTTAAAAATACAATCACAGGCGGGGAAAATACTTTTACTTGGAAATATACAGCGCCTCACTTAACGAGCAAATGGCATTACTATATTACTAAAAAAGGATGGGATCCAAATAAAGCGCTCACAAGAGCAGATTTAGAACCAATTGGAACTGTACAACATGATGGCTCTGCAGCCTCAAATCATTTAACTCACAAAATTAATGTACCTACTGATAGAAGTGGATATCATGTGATTTTAGCAGTATGGGATGTAGCTGATACAGCAAATGCATTCTATAATGTAATTGATGTTAATCTTATTAATGATATGAAACCGGACATAGAAGCTCCAAGTACTCCAAATGGTATTCAAGCACTTAAAGTAACAGCGAATAATATAGAACTAACGTGGAATGCTTCTACGGATAATGTAGGGGTGAAAGGGTATCAAATCTTTCGTAACGGAGAGATGATTGATACAGTACCAGGAACTCATTTTATTGATAAAAAATTACAACCAAGTACAGAATACTCTTATACTGTAAAAGCAATTGACGCAGCTGGCAATGTATCGAAAGAAAGTGCAGTGCTTACAGTAAAAACAACAGTTGAGACTCCTGATACAGAAGCACCAACACAACCAAAAGGGTTACATAGTATGGGAACGACAGCGTCAAGTGTAGATTTAATGTGGAGTCCTTCTGACGATAATATTGGTGTAGACCATTACGATATTTATAGAGAAACAGAAGGATCATTGAAAAAAATTGCAACATCCAATACGACTTCTTATATGGATAAAAATTTACTTCCTAATACTACTTATAAATATGTAGTGAGAGCTGTTGATGTAGCTGGAAATGAATCTGTACAGAGTGATATATTCACGATTACTACAAAAACTGAAAGCGTTTTATATGAAGAGTGGGATGCAAAGAAAGCATATGAAAAGGGAGATAGAGTTCTACACGAAGGAAAAGTATATGAAGCAGTCCAGAGTTATCAAGGAAATGGGGATCCAAACTGGATTTATGCCTTATCATTATGGAAAACAGTGTAAGCTTTACATAGATATGAACTAAGAGATGATGGGCTTTGATGCAAAAGAAAATCTTGAGAATTCATTTTTCTATTTATAAAAAAGGGTAGTATATAAATTCATATACTACCCTTTTTATTATGATAATGCTTTCGTCATAATAACGTGCGGAATACCATCTTCCATAAATACATCTGAAGAAGTTTGATAATCTAATTTTTTATAAAATCCTTCAGCTTGTGTTTGACCGTGTAGTTTTACTTTTGTTGCTTCTTTGTTACGAGCAATTTCTTCTAGCGCTTTGATTATTACTTTTCCTAATCCGTATTTACGATATTCTTTTAAAATACAGATGCGTTCTAATTTTCCTGCACCGTCAACAAATCGTATACGACCTGTACCTACAGGAAGATCGTTATAATAAACTAAAATGTGTTTACATTTCTCACTGATTTCATCGAATGTATCAAATTCATCTTCAAGAGGGACATTTTGTTCTTTTACAAATACTTCTTTTCTAATATGAAAGGCAGTTTCTAAATCTGTAAATTCTGTTATGACTTTGGAGTGCAAATGGTTCAGTCCTTTCTAGTGTGATGTGCTTTTGTTTTCATAGTATATCATAATAATAAGTAATTAAGAGAAAATATAAAAAGCTGACTGCAAGAGTCAGCCTTCATTATAATTCCTTTATCCCATTTTTTGTTCCAATAATCGCTTTGCTAGTCATATTAACAAACAATCCTGTTTCAACTACGCCTGTAATCATTTTTAATTCCGTGTGTAAATTGGCAGGATTCGTTATGTTATGAGGGAATATGCAATCGATAATGATGTTATTGTTATCGGTAATAAATGTTTCATTATTTTGTAAACGTAACGTTGTTTGACAACCTAAAGATTGAATTTTCCTTTCGGTTTGTTTCCATGAAAAAGGTATAATTTCAACCGGTAATGGGAAAGTACCTAAATGCGTTACGAGTTTCGATTCATCAGCAATGATAATTAGTTCTTTAGAGGAGGAGGCAACGATTTTTTCGCGAAGTAATGCGCCACCACCACCTTTTATAATCTGTAAATTTGAATCAATTTCATCAGCACCATCGATTGTGAGATCGAGTATTTCAATTTCGTTTAAGGAGATTAATGGAATAGATAGTTGTTTAGCTAATGCTTCCGTTTCTTTTGACGTTGGTACAGCTTGAAATGATAATCCTTCTTTTACACGCTCACCTAATTTTTGTATCGTCCAATATACAGTAGAACCTGTACCTAGCCCAACTTTCATTCCATCTTTTACAAAGTTAGCGGCATATTCACCTGCGAGTTGTTTTAAATGTAACATATTATTCTGCTGGACGTGGGCCTGCATCAAGACCTGAATTTTCTACTGTAAGTATAGGGCGAACGACTATATCTTTATGTACGTGCATTTGGCATGATAAACGTAAGTGATCTTCAATTCCTTTTTCCGTAATTGCATTTTTTTCATTAGAACTTGCTTCACAAAACTCACCTGCTATAATTTCTACTCTACAAGTAGTGCAGCGTGCTTTCCCGCCGCAACGATGGAGAATGTTTACACCGTTATCTTCAATCGCTAATACTAACTTTGTGCCTTCTTTTACATCAAAAGTTCCTGCACCTTCAATTGTTAATTTTGGCAATTTTGTTCCTCCTCACGTAAAATTGTACATAACATATTTATGACCGCGAATTATTGAACATAAACATAATTTTTTTATTTGCCCCGTAACTTTTTTGTTTGTTGAATCGTTAATTAAGTAAGCGCTGAAAAGGAGTGGTTATTTTGTGCACAAAAGTAACTCATATTTTTAAAAATCATATCGATATGAATCATTCGAATATAAACTTTTTAATTGAGCAATACGGAGAATTGAAAAGGTACTGTACATTTTTAACGAAAAATAAATGGGATGGCGAAGATCTTGCCCAAGAAACAATTTGTAAAGTTCTTCAAAAATATAGTAATAAAGATATTTGTATGACACTTGTATATAAAATAGCTAGAAATCGTTGGATAGACCAGATGAAATCAAAATCAGTTCATGAAAAAATAAAGGAACAAATTACTTTTGAAGAACCACAAGAGAACATTGCAGATTTGCATGAAATGGTAGAGAAAGTATTATCTTCATTAAATGTACAACAATCTGCGATTTTATTATTAAAGGATGTTTTTCAATTTAGTATCGCTGATATTGCTAAAGTATGTTCTGTATCGGAAGGTGCAGTAAAAGCTTCTTTATTTCGGAGTAGAAATAGGCTAAAAACTGTAAGTGAAGAAGGGATTGAGATCGTCGAATTCACAGATGAAATTGAAGTTGTAGTAACGTCTATTCGTGAGGAAAAGCCAGAATTGTTAACAAAGCTTCTTCCGACAATAGATTTTACTAAGTTACCATCTAAACAGCCAGTCTTATTATTTAATGCGAAAAAACCTTCTTCCTACAGTTGTATGCTTCGCGCAGCATAACAATTATTGGAGGGATATAAAATGAATGCAATTCCATATGTTGTAGAACAAACGAAATTAGGAGAACGTTCCTATGATATATATTCAAGGTTATTAAAAGACCGCATTATTATTATCGGTTCAGAAATAAATGATCAAGTAGCGAGCAGTGTCGTAGCGCAATTATTATTTTTAGAAGCGGAAGATGCAGAGAAAGATATATTTTTATACATTAATAGCCCAGGCGGATCAACGACAGCAGGTTTTGCCATATTAGATACGATGAATTTAATCAAACCAGATGTACAAACGCTATGCATGGGATTTGCAGCATCATTTGGTGCATTGTTATTATTATCAGGTGCAAAAGGAAAACGGTTTGCGCTACCTAACAGTGAAATTATGATTCATCAACCGCTTGGTGGTGCAAAGGGGCAGGCTACGGAAATTGAAATAACAGCAAAAAGGATATTGAAGTTAAAGCATGATATTAATGAAATGATTGCAGAAAAAACGGGGCAACCAATTGACAGAGTAGCACATGATACAGAAAGAGATTATTTTATGACTGCAGAAGAAGCGAAAGCATATGGGATTGTAGATGATGTTGTTACAAAAAAATAAGATAAAACAGGCTAGAGGATACGATAATCCTCTAGCCTGTTTTTATTAATCCTTTATCCATTCATCGACTAAAGCTTGATTCTTTTTAATCCATTTTCGCGCTGCTTCTTCGGGATCTTTCATTTTATTTAACTCGACCATTAATGTACCAAGTTGTTCATCGTTCATTTTCCATTTGTCAAAGTATTTTATGATATCCGGATGATCTTTTTCGAAACCTTTACGAACAGAGTAATAAATGTCATCTTTTTCACCATATACTTTCTTAGGGTCTTTTAAATATTTTAAATCAAATTCTGAAAAGCCCCAATGCGGATTCCAAAGCGTAACAGCGATTGGTTTCTTTTTCGTATATGCTTTCTTTAGTTCACTCATCATCGCCGCTTCAGAAGATTGGACAAGTTTTAGTTTAATATCATATTCCTTCATCGCTTTATTTGTTAAATTCATTAGACTGCTGCCAGGTTCAATTCCAACGATTTTGTTATCTAGTTCATCTTTATGTGTATTTAAATCTTCAATACTGTTTATGTTTTTCACATAAGAAGGGACAACTAAACCTAGTCCAGTTCCTTCATACCATTTTGATTTTAAGACAATATCATCTTTATAACGGTCATTTAGTGGTTTATCCGTAACGGGTAGCCATACTTCTAAATTAGCATCAACATCACCGCGAGCAACACCAGTCCAAATTGCCGCTTTTTCTAAATACATGAGCTCAACTTTGTAGCCTTTTTGTTCTAATAGAACTTTCCACATGTTTGCAGTTGCAATATTTTCTTTCCAACTTGTTACACCTAGTTTAATTTTTCCTTTCGAATTTGCATTTGTTGCATTACATGAAGAGAAAATCATAGTAATAAATAATGCAAGGCATATAAGCCATATTTTCTTTCTCATTGAGAACCTCCTCAGAAACGTTTGCCTTTTTAAATAAATGTATAAGTAAGCATTCTTATTATGAACGGAAATGAGAATTTTAAAGAAATCTTATGAATGTCATTTTTATGTAATATTTCTTTGTAAAATCGCAACACTATGTGAATAGATGGGTAGAAAAGGAGTAGTGACATGGATAATACAAAGGTGCGTGTTGAAAACGTAACAAAAGTATTTGGGAAAAACCCGCAAAGGGCGCTTGCTTTATTAAAAGAAGGGAAAAATAAATCGGAAATTTTAAAAGAGACCGGAATGAACGTTGGCGTGAAAAAGGCAACGTTTGAAGTATACTCTGGAGAAATTTTCGTTATTATGGGTTTGTCTGGTAGTGGCAAATCAACTCTAGTTCGAATGCTTAATCAATTAATCAAACCGACAGCAGGACACATATACATAGACGGTGAAGACATCGCAACAATGGGAAAAGAAGAGTTACGAAGAGTGAGAAGAACAAAGATGAGTATGGTGTTTCAAAAGTTCGCTTTATTTCCTCATCGTACTGTTTTGCAAAACGTTGCATACGGATTAGAAATACAAGGAGTTCCCGTAGAGGAACGAGAGAGAAAAGCGTTAGAGTCTTTGAAATTAGTTGGATTAGACCATCATAAAGATAACTATCCAAGTCAACTGAGTGGTGGTATGCAGCAGCGTGTTGGTATTGCGAGAGCACTTACAAATGATCCAGATGTTTTACTTATGGATGAGTCATTTAGTGCATTAGATCCACTGATTCGAAAAGAAATGCAAGATGAGCTGTTAGAGTTACAAGATAAAATGGAAAAAACAATTATATTTATTACACACGATTTAGATGAAGCCCTTCGAATTGGTGATCGAATTGCGTTAATGAAAGATGGAGAGGTTGTCCAAATTGGAACGCCGGAAGAAATTATGATGAGTCCTGCGAATGAATTTGTAGAGAAGTTCGTGGCGGACGTGAATTTAGGAAAAGTAATCACAGCGGAATCTATATTAAAACGGCCAGAGACATTACTAATTGACCGTGGACCACGTGTAGCACTTCAAATTATGAGGAACGCTGGCGTTTCAACTGTATATGTTGTTAATAAAAAGTATGAGTTTTTAGGTATATTAACTGCGGATGATGCAAGTAAAGCTGTTCAAAAACAGTGGCCGATTGCTGATTTATTACTTACCGATATCCCGCATGTGTATGTAGATACGTTACTGGAAGAAACATATGCGAAAATGGCAGAGATGAAATATCCGTTACCAGTAATTGATGAGAAGAAAAGGTTAAGAGGAATTATTAAACGTGAAAGTGTCATTCAAGCTCTTGCAGGAAACATTGAGGAAGAGGTGAAAGACGATGAATAATATACCACGTATTCCTTTAGGGGAATGGGTTGATTCATTTGTTGCAAGTTTATATGAGCACCTTGAAGGCTTATTCCGAGGATTTTCTTATATTATCGGTGGATTCGTTGATTTACTCACTAATTTTTTAACAATAATACCGGCCATATTGATGATTATTATCCTATGTTTCCTCATTTGGTACACAACGAGAAAGGTATCTTTAATTATTTTTACACTGATCGGTTTATTATTTATTTTAAATATTAACTATTGGGCACAGACGATGCAAACATTAGCGCTCGTACTTACATCTGTTATTATTTCAATTATTGTCGGAATCCCAATCGGAATTTTAGCTTCTCAAAATGAACGCTTTTCAAAATTTTTAAAACCGACATTAGACTTTATGCAAACAATGCCAGCTTTCGTATATCTTATTCCTGCGATTACATTTTTCGGAGTAGGTGTAGTACCTGGGATTATTGCATCAGTAATCTTTGCAATGCCACCGACAATTCGTTTTACTGACTTAGGAATTAGACAAGTTCCAGAAGATTTAATAGAAGCAGCGAATGCTTTTGGCTCTACCGCATCACAAAAACTATTTAAAGTACAATTACCACTCGCAACTGGAACAATCATGGCTGGTGTGAACCAAAGTATTATGCTTTCTTTATCGATGGTAGTAACAGCATCGCTTGTAGGAGCACCAGGTCTTGGAGTTGATGTATATCGTTCTGTAACACAAGTTAATATCGGAATGGGATTTGAAGCAGGACTAGCTATTGTTGTCATTGCGATTATATTAGACCGCATTACACAAGGATTTCATCAAAAAAGAAGATAAAAAGAAAACACACTTTATTATACAAAGTGTGTTTTTTGTTTGAATAAATTACATATTATTCTGTTCGATTAATGGGATTAGTTTTGCTTATTTACTTTCAAGACTTGTAGTACACAGCATCATACATTGAGAATCATGATGCAACGTATTCCTCATAGGATGGGAGAAATATACTTATTGTTGATTTACATTTGGATTCCAGAGAGGATGCATTTGAATCGTTCTTATAGTAAATGTCTACATATAATGAATGGTCACTTGAAATTTTTCATTATAAAAGGAATATATATAGAAAATGGAAAATATTATATGTGAAGTTAAAGTGCATTTTTTGGAAATGTTCAAGTGAGTTAGTGAATATAGTAATACATTCAAGTAAAAGTAAGTTATTCAAGGAGAAAAGATGGGAGGAGATGCAATTTTGGCTAAAAATAACAAAAGAAATGATGCCTTGGCAATTGGTATCGGTATAGGGGTTGTAATCGGTGTGTTTCAAGGGTTCTTTACTAATAATTTAGTAATCGGAATTGTGATAGGGATTGTAATTGGAATTGTGTTTTTGAAGAAATAGTGAGATGTAAATTTATTTAAAAAATCGCTTCATTAAATGAATGAATTTTCGGAATATAAATCCTGTTTTTCCTTTTTTTATGATATTATATATAGAAAGGTTGGTGAGAGAATATGCATACAACAAATAATAGACAATATTCATGGGTAGGAAATACGAAGATGTATTTAGACGAAGTTTCAGTAAAACAATATGGTGATATTATACTCGGTACATATGGCGGGAATATAAGCGCCGGAGCTAAAAAGAACGAAGATGGTGCGTTAGTTTGGTCGAATGGTGATTGGGAATTTACAGCTATTTTAGATGGACATAATAGTGCGGAAAGTGTTGATTTAGTAGTAAATACAATCCAAAAAGAATATGAAAATATAAAAGTAATAATGAATGAATCGATTTTTACAGTATTTCGATCTGTTGAAAATCATATACTTACAATTTTTCAGTCCACTTCATTTAAAGAAAAGTGCCAAAAAATTAAAGGTGAAACTGCTTGCTTAATATGTGTAAGAAAAGAAAATTATATATGGTGGTTGTCTATTGGCGATTGCCTCATTTATGTATTTCATGAAGAGTTACATAAGTTAGGACAATATGCATTAAATCAACGTCATTTTTATGAATGGATTGGAAATGTCAATACCTTTGATTTATCTGTACCCTGCTATTCAACAGGCATTCGTGAATTACGTACTGGAAAAAATCGAATTGTAATGGTTACAGATGGGGTATTAGAATGCGGGGAACGACACTATGAAACACCATTAAATCTGTATAATGATATGAATAGAACTAATATAGAACTTGAAGAAAGTGTTCATCATGTATTAGAGTACGTTCATCATCAATTCGGACGAGATAGTGCGACAATTATTAGTTGGGATGTTGAAAATAAAAGAAATACTACGTATCCGAGTGATCAGTCGGAGAAAATCCAGACGATAAGATAAAGGAGGTGATCTCTCTAATGCATGTGAAAGTAATTGTATTAGTTTTATGGATCATATTCTTATTTGTTTTAGAAAATATAGTGAGAAAAAGGCTAAATATACCGAAACAAAAAGGATGGAATAATAAATATGTAAATAAGCTGCATAAATGGGGAAACAGGATTATTATTTTTTCGTATATAGTAGTTATAATTATATGCTCTTCTCTTTCAAACCCTCTATACATGGGCTTCCTACCCTTTCTGTTTTTAATTACGTTGTATAGTTTCGAATCATATATGGAATGGAAATATGATAGAGAATCAAGGGAGTTTTTGATGTCCTTAGGCGGAGTTGTATCACTATTGATAACGGCGGTAATTCTATATTTCCTTATTTAATACGTATTGATTAAGACACTATGGCAATATCATAAAATGAGCAATTATAGGGAGAGAAGAAATGAAAAGTCCTCAATTACGCGCTGAAGTAATGATTTTAAATGAAGATCGTTCTAAAGTAATTGTGCAATGTGATTTAAGTGAAACATTTTATCGTTTTCCAGGAGGTTCTATTGAATTTGGTGAAACTGCAAAAGAAGTGATAATACGAGAATTAATGGAAGAATACGATTTGAAGATTGATGTCCAAGGTTTAGCCCTTGTAAATGAGCATATTTTTGAGTGGAACAACGAAAAAGGACATCATTGCACATTGATACATAGGGGAATTGTTAAAGAGAGGGTAATAAATGAAATAAGACATAAAGAATATGAGGATATTATATTAATTTGGAAAAGTATAAATGAATTAAAGGAGAAGCCCACATATCCTGAAGGAATTGTAAGTTATTTAGAGGAGAATAACCGAAATAAATAAAGTAATAGGGGGTGGAGTAATGGGAATTTCTACTTTTTGGATTATAAGTATTATTTTTTGTATAGCTGTCTATTTTTTTGATAAGTTTTTAAGAAAAAAATTGAATATGCCGAATAGGGGTTTTTGGGGATATAAAAAACATGTAAATAGTTTACACAAAAAATTAGAAATCGGACTATTGTTTATTTATTTAATAACTAGTTTTATTTTTCTCGTTAAATTCGAAAGCGTTACTATTGCTTACGTCATTTTTACTTATTTAGGCGGAACGTTAGTATTAAGAGCATGGATGGAATGGAAATTTGATAGAGAATCGAAAGAATATATATTTTCGATGATCGGAGTATTTACATTTGCTTTTATGACTTCGATGCTTTTTTACTTCTTTCCATCTGCCGCATAAAAAAATGATTGTTGGTGGTATAAATAATGAAATGACTTGAAAGGGATGTAAGTTATTTACAAAAGGATAACTGCCATGTAATCCACTTTATTTTAAATAATGCAACGTAGTAATTGGAGGGGATTGAACATGTGGAATTCTACTGTTTGGATAATAATTATTGGAGTTGGTATAGGTGGTTATTTTTTAGAAGAGTTTTTAAGAAAAAAGTTAAATATGAAGAAGAGAGGTTTCTTTGGATATAAGCATGTAAATAGCTTACATGTAAAATTGGAAATTGGATTATTTATAATTTATTTTATTAGTAGTATAATTTATACTAACAACTTTGAAAATGCAAATGTAGGCTATGCATTCTTCGCTTTTTTTGGAGTATTATGGACATTACGTGCATGGATGGAGTGGCAATATGATAGGGAATCGAAAGAATATATTATATCAATAATTGGCTTATTCACATTTTTTATTGCGATTTCATTGCTACTTTACTTCAATCCGATTTCAGCGTAAAAGTAAATCTATAGATATAAAACGAGGGGATGAAATGGTTTGGGGTTAAATAACATATTAGAACAAATTCGAGTGAAGTCTGTAGAGCAATCACTACTAATAATAGGTGTCGATGGTTGTGGGGGAGCAGGAAAAAGTACGTTAGCTAATAAAATAAAAAATAAGTTTTCAACTGTAACGATTGTTCATATGGATGATTTTTATTTACCATCTGCACAAATTGTAAATGAACATCCTACGAAAAAGTCAGTTGGTGCAGATTTTGATTGGAAACGCCTTTTACAAGAAGTTTTAGAACCAATTCGTAATGGCATTGAAGGATGTTATAAACGTTACGATTGGGAAACGGATTCTTTAGCAGAAGCTCATACGGTTCCTGCAAACGGAATTGTAATTATAGAAGGTGTATATGCAACACGTCAGGAGCTGGCGGAAATGTATGATTTAAAAATATGGGTGAATTGTCCTCGTGAAACGCGTATAAAAAGAGGGATTGCTAGAGATGGAGAAGCAGCGCGCGATATGTGGGAAAACAATTGGATGGTTGCTGAAGATATGTATGTCGAAAGTCATAAACCGCAAGAATTTGCAGATTTTATTATTGATGGTACAAATAATGAAATAACTAATAAATAAGAAACCATTTAGTACTAAATGGTTTCTTATTTAAATTCATCATTTATTTTGGCTAATATAGATGTAACGAAATTCGTTTTATCCTCTGCATATTGATGTTTATCATTAGGATTAGCTTGTGAAAGTTGAATCTTTAACTGTTCATACTGTATACGAGAAGTTTTGTTGTTTATTAAGTAATCTCTGAATTGTAATTGCTCTATTAAGTATGTATTTCCTTGTTCATACATATGAATTTGATGAGTTCGTGGTTCCCCTTTATTAAAATAATATCGTTCAGGTAGTACATCTTTTCTGTATTTATAGTTTAGCAGTTCTAACTTTTTAATACATGTTAAACCGTCCTTATAATTTTTTAGTTCGATTGCAATATCAATAATTGGCTTTGCACTTAAATGTGGAATAGAGGTACTACCGATGTGGTGTATCGCTAAAATATATTCGCCAATTTGTTCCTCAATGAATTGTTTCTCTTTCATATATTCAATTTCCCATTGTTCAGTCCACGGAACTAAAAATACTTTTCCATATGGTAAACCTAACATTTAATTCGCACCTCTTTCAAAATGGTTTCAAAAGTCTATTACATTTTCTTAAAGGTTTTCAATACAAGGTATTCCCACAATCTCCAAGGAAGAATCTTCTTCGCAAAGATCATGAATTTCACACCTTTTCCAATCGGATATCGTAAATTCGTACGCTTAGATTCAGCGATTTCTACAATTTTATTAGCAACATCTATCGGATTACCAAATGTATCACTGCCGCTATTCATATGTTTTTGTATTTTATCCATATATTCTTTGTAAGGAGAAGTAGTATAAGATTGGTTTGTAGCTAGTTGTTTACCAACTTCCCATATATTCGTGTTATAAGAACCTGGTTCCACTAAAGCAACATCTATTCCGAACGGTTTTACTTCTAAACGAAGGGATTCACTCCAGCCTTCTAATGCATATTTTGAAGAAACGTAAGGGGATAGACCAGGAAATCCAACTTGACCACTAATGCTGCTTATATTAATGATTTTCCCACTTTTTTGTTCTCTCATATAAGGTAATACAAGTTGAGTAATTGATATAGATCCAAAAAGGTTCGTTTCAAATTGTTTACGGTATTCCTCTACTGGAATTTCTTCAACAAATCCTCCAGTTGCATATCCTGCGTTATTAATAAGTAGATCTACTCTATTTATTTCTTTTATATATAATTGAAAGTTATGTATAGAGTTTTGATCTGTTACATCTAATTGTTGAACTGTTATGTTTTGTTGTAAGTTGAGTTTAGTAGCTTGAGATATTAAATCTTCTTGTTTATTAAGGTTTCGCATTGTAGCAATGACTAAAAAGTCTTTTTTTGCAAGCTCAAGTGTTGTTAATAGACCGAAACCACTTGAAGCCCCGGTAATAACTGCGATTTTTTTATTCATTTTTTGCTCGCTTTCTTTTTCTTTTATCATAACGAGTTATGAAAAGAAAATCCATTAATCTTACATTCGTTTTGAGAGCTATACCGTTAATTCTATTTTAAAAGAGGGAATGATACGGACTTATCGTATATAGAGAAGTGAGTATGAATACGTTAATGAAATGAGGGAAGAAAAATGGCCCATGTGAAAGATGTATTAGCAGATCAATTATTGGCGAATGCAAACGATCCTAGTTGGTATATTCCATTTTCAGATGCAGTGAAAGATCTACCTGAGAGAGAAGCTTTCTGGAAACCGAATGAAGAGAGTAATAGTATAGCTGAAATTGTACAACATTTATTGTATTGGAACTCAACGTGGCAAACTAGGTACAAAGAATCGAATGTGAATGCCGTGCCCGCTATTGGTGATAATAACAAAAGTTTTATGCTTTCAGATAATCAATCTTTCGATGAGTTAAGAGAAAAGCTACTAGAGAAACTGTTACTATGGCAAAAGCTAATAAATGAAGAAAAGGTTGAAAGTGATGTAGTTGGATTTCCTGTTTCTGCAAAGTGGTGGGAAGTATTAGCGAATGTAACAACTCATAATGCTTATCATATTGGTCAAATTATTTACATCCGGAAGTTACAGAAGAGTTTTGATCATGAATAAGATAATAATTCTCAAATTAGGTGAACAAAAGTGGACAAAATGAGACAAGTGTCTCATTTTGTCCACTTTTTTATTTTGAAAGAATAGAGAATACCTATGAAATCAAGGGTTAGAATTTGGCACAGTATTTGCAATATAAAAGATGAACAAGAAAATAGGAGGGCTGGACATGTTAAAAACAACTGAAAGTAAAGGGAATGAAATTACGAAAGAACAAGCTCGTTGGATGTATGAAAAAATGTTAGAGATTCGTAAGTTTGAAGATAAGGTACATGAATTATTCGCGCAAGGCGTTCTGCCAGGTTTCGTTCATTTATACGCAGGTGAAGAAGCAGTAGCAGTTGGTGTATGTGCCCACTTAACGGATCGTGACAGTATTACAAGTACGCATAGAGGACATGGACATTGTATCGCAAAAGGCTGTGATTTAAACGGTATGATGGCTGAACTTTTCGGGAAAGCGACAGGATTATGTAAAGGGAAAGGCGGTTCCATGCATATTGCCGATTTAAATAAAGGAATGCTTGGTGCAAATGGGATTGTAGGCGGTGGTTTCCCGCTTGCTTGCGGTTCAGCATTAACAGCTAAATATAAAGGTACGAAAGATGTAAGTGTTTGTTTCTTTGGTGATGGAGCAAATAATGAAGGAACATTTCATGAAGGTGTTAATTTAGCGGCGATTTGGAAGTTACCAGTTATTTTTATCGCAGAAAATAACGGTTATGGTGAAGCAACGACATTTGAATATGCTTCAAGTTGTGATTCGATTGCAGATCGCGCGAAAGCATATAATATTCCAGGTGTTCAAGTAGATGGAAAAGATTTACTTGCAGTGTATAAAGCGGCGCAAGAAGCAGTAGAACGTGCGCGTAATGGCGGTGGTCCAACAATAATTGAATGCATGACATATCGTAATTACGGTCATTTCGAAGGTGAAGCTCAATCGTATAAAACTACAGAAGAAAAAGAAGAACATTTAAATGAAAAAGATGCGATTGTGAATTTCCGTAAGCATTTAATTCACGAAGCATTATTAACTGAATCTGAACTTGTAGATATGGAAAAGGCAGTAGATGAAGCGGTACAAAAATCAATTGAATTTAGTGAAAACAGTCCATATCCAGAGGATGAAGAATTATTAAAAGATGTATACGTTTCTTACAAATAAGAGGAGGGTGAAAAATAATGACTAGAACAGTAAGTATGTCAACTGCAATTAATGAAGCGATGAAAATCTCAATGCGTCGTGATGAAAACGTAATTTTAATAGGAGAAGACGTTGCAGGTGGTGCACAAGTTGATCACTTACAAGATGATGAGGCATGGGGCGGTGTACTCGGCGTTACGAAGGGACTTGTCCAAGAGTTTGGTCGAAATCGTATTTTAGATACACCAATTTCAGAAGCAGGTTATATGGGAGCGGCGATGGCAGCGGCGGCAACAGGACTACGTCCGATTGCTGAATTAATGTTTAATGATTTTATTGGTAGTTGTCTTGATCAAGTATTAAACCAAGGGGCAAAGTTCCGCTATATGTTCGGTGGTAAAGCGAAAGTGCCAGTTACAGTACGTACGATGCATGGTGCTGGATTTAGCGCAGCTGCACAACATTCACAGAGTTTATATGCGTTGTTTACGAGCATTCCAGGTATAAAAGTTGTCGTTCCTTCTACTCCGTATGACGCAAAAGGCTTATTATTAGCGGCAATTGAAGATGATGACCCAGTAATCTTCTTTGAAGATAAAACACTTTACAATATGAAAGGTGAAGTACCGGAAGGGTACTATACAATTCCATTAGGCAAAGCAGATATGAAACGTGAAGGTTCCGATGTAACAATCGTTGCAATTGGAAAACAAGTTCATACAGCACTTGCAGCTGCTGAGCAATTATCGAAAAAAGGACTGGAAGTAGAAGTAATCGATCCACGTTCTTTATCACCGCTTGATGAAGATACCATTTTAGCATCTGTTGAAAAAACAAATCGTCTTATTGTTATTGATGAAGCAAATCCAAGATGTAGTATCGCAACAGATATTGCAGCAATTGTAGCGGATAAAGGATTCGATTTGTTAGATGCACCTATTAAACGAATTACAGCACCACATACACCAGTTCCATTCTCTCCACCACTTGAAAAGTTATATTTACCAACGCCGGAGAAAGTAATTGAAACTGTATCAGAAATGATCGGAGACCAATCGTTATTACATGTGTAATGAAACGATGAGAAAGGGGAGAGAAGCATGGCTGTAGAAGTTGTAATGCCGAAGTTAGGTATGGCGATGAAAGAAGGTATTATTACGAGCTGGAATATTAAAACAGGTGATCATGTAGCAAAAGGTGAACTAATTGCTAGTATTAACTCGGAAAAAATCGAAACGGAAATAGAAGCACCAGCAGATGGAACTGTTCTTGATATAGCTGTAAGTGAAGATGAGGGAGTGCCACCTGGCACTGTCATTTGCTATATCGGTAAGCCGAACGAAAAAGTAGTAGTAAATGAAAGTGCAAATGTTGTAGAAGAAAAAACACTGAATCCTGAGCCTGAAAATGTCCAACATCCAGAACCATATGAGATAGAGGTGACGAAGGAAAGAATCAAAATTTCACCTGTAGCGAAGAAAATTGCAAAGTCTGAAAATCTAGATATCAAGGCATTAGTTGGTACAGGACCTGGCGGAAGAATTACAAAGATAGACGTATTAAAGGCGCTTGAAGAAAAAGTAGCAATTTCAGAAGTACTTGAACAAGAAGAAAGTAAAGTCGTTCCTGTTACTGGTATGCGAAAAGCAATTGCGAATCGTATGCATGCAAGCTTACAAAATAGTGCGCAATTAACATTAACAATGAAAGTAGATGTTACAGATTTAGTTGCTTTACATAAAGACGTAGCGGAAGTTGTACAAAAACGATACGATAACAAACTAACCATTACGGATTTCGTTTCTCGTGCTGTTGTATTAGCTCTTAAAGAGCATAAAGAGATGAACAGTGCTTATATAGATGATGCCATTCATCAATTTAAACATGTTCATTTAGGCATGGCGGTCGCGTTAGAAAAAGGACTAGTCGTTCCGGCTATTCGTTTTGCTAATAATCTATCTTTAATAGAGTTATCTAAAGAGATTAAAAATATGGCACAAAAGGCACGAGCAGGCAATTTAAGTAGTGATGATATGCAAGGAACGACCTTTACAATTAGTAATTTAGGTAGCTTCGGTATTGAATATTTCACGCCAGTATTAAATACACCTGAAACTGGTATTTTAGGTGTAGGTGCAATTGAACATGTTCCTGTATATAAAGGAAAAAAATTAAGAAAAGGAAGTATGTTACCTTTAAGTTTAACATTCGATCATCGAGTATTAGATGGTGCACCAGCAGCTGCATTTTTACGCACAATTAAACGTTATTTAGAAGAACCTGTAACAATTCTTTTATAAAGAGAAGGTGAGAGAATGAGTATATTAGTTGTTATTGGCGGCGGGCCTGCTGGGTATGTAGCAGCAATTACCGCGGCTCAAAATGGAAAAGAAGTCATTCTTATTGATGAAGCTAATCTTGGCGGTACTTGTTTAAATGTTGGTTGTATGCCTACAAAATCATTGTTAGAAAGTGCAGAAGTGCATGACATTGTGAGAAAAGCGAATCATTATGGAATTACACTTAACAATGGAAGTATATCAATTGATTGGAAGCAATTGCAGGCGAGGAAATCGCAAATCGTAACGCAGCTCGTCCAAGGAATTCAATATTTAATGAAGAAAAATAAAATAAAAGTGATACAAGGTAAAGCGAAATTTGAAACGGATCATCGCGTGCGAGTTACAAACGGTAATAAAGAAGATGTAGTAGATGGAGATCAGTTCATTATAGCAGCAGGTTCAGAACCGGCTGAATTACCTTTTGCTCCGTTTGATGGGAAGTGGATCTTAAATAGTAGTCATGCAATGTCCCTAGAAAATATACCGAAATCATTATTAATTGTTGGCGGTGGTGTAATAGGATGCGAGTTTGCAAGTATTTATAGTCGCCTTGGAACAAAAGTTACGATTGTTGAAATGGCACCACAATTATTACCTGGTGAAGATAAAGATATCGCACAAATATTAAAAGAGAAACTAGAAAGTGATGGTGTAGAAATATTTACAGGAGCTGCTTTAAAAGGATTAAATAATTATAAGAAGCAAGCTTCATTTGAATATAAAGGAAGTATCCAAGAAGCTAATCCGGAATATGTTCTCGTTTCTGTAGGTCGAAAACCACGTGCCCAAGGATTAGATTTAGAAAAAGCAGGTGTTCAATTTTCGAATAAAGGAATTTCTGTGAATGAACATATGCAAACAAATAGATCACATATTTACGCTGCAGGTGATGTGATTGGTGGGATCCAGCTTGCCCACGTTGCTTTCCATGAAGGAACGACAGCAGCATTGCATGCGAGCGGGGAAGATGTAAAAGTAAACTATCATGCTGTACCTCGCTGTATTTATACAGCTCCTGAAATTGCTAGCGTCGGTTTAAGTGAAAAATTAGCAAGAGAGCAATATGGTGATATTCTTATCGGGGAGTTTCCTTTTTCAGCAAATGGAAAAGCGCTTATTATTGGAGAACAAACGGGTAAAGTAAAAGTTATTGTGGAGCCTAAATATCAAGAAATTGTAGGGATTTCTATTATCGGTCCTCGTGCAACCGAACTGATTGGACAAGGAACCGTAATGATTCATACGGAAGTTACTGCCGATATTATGAGAGATTATATTGCAGCGCATCCAACTTTATCTGAAGCGATTCATGAAGCGTTATTGCAAGCGATAGGACATGCTGTACATGCTTAAATAGAAATATAATAAACCATTATTCTCTAAATGAAAGGGAGAATAGTGGTTTGAATTTTTATAATAGTAATAACATATACCATTACTTTTTCAGCACTTGCTACACCTAGTTCTCTATGTAAAGTAAAAACTGCTACTAACTTTTTCCACATATAACAATCCCTTTAGTTTATATTTTTGTACAGGTAAATCATGAACTAGAAAATGCTACTTGTTAAAAATAAAAACGGAGAAAACCCCAGTTATTCATGACTGGGGTTTTCTTATATGCTAGATAGCCAAATATCAATAAAAATATTATATAAAAAAGATAGGTTTTATTATAATATTGTAATGGGAGGTTCAGTATGAAAAATAGATTAGACGAATTAGATTCACTTCGAGGACTTGCGGCATTGACAGTAGTCGCACATCATTATTTATTAATATTCCCCTTTATTTGGAATAATACATTTCAGGATAAAGAGTATGCTGTACTAAATTTGGTTAAGTATAGCCCTATTCATTTGTTTTTTGCAGGACATGAGGCAGTAATTTTATTTTTTGTATTAAGTGGGTTTGTATTATCATTACCATATTTAAAAAATACAAATATGACATATTCTTCTTACTTAATTAAAAGGTTTTTAAGGTTATATATTCCATATAGTATTTCGGTTTTAATTGCTACATTTTTATATGTATCCTTTTCTAACGGTTTAATACATAATTTAAGTGATTGGTTTAATAACATATGGGTGTTACCAATTCAGTTATCTAATTTTATTCAACATTTTACTATGTTGGGAAGCTTTAATAATAGTGTAATCAATCCGATTTATTGGTCTCTAATTCATGAAATGAGAATATCAATAATTTTCCCAGTCATTTTATATTTTATAATAAAACATAATTGGAAATTAACATTAATAGTAAGTTTTATATGGTGTAGTAGTGCATTTGTATTAACCAATAAATTGAATGCATTTAATCAAACCGATTATTTAATGACAATTTATTATTTATTTATGTTTATAGTTGGAGCTTTATTAGCGAAACATAAAAATGTATTTTTACAATTTTTCTCTGAAAGATCAGTCGGAATGAAACTAATAATTATGATTTGTGCAGTGTTATTATACACCGCTAGATGGTGGGGATATAGCTTTCAATTAATGCACAACATTATCATAACGGATTTTTTAACTATGTTTGGATCTACTATAATGATAGTTATTTCTATAGGCAGTAAGCGTATTAAAAATATTCTTTTAATGAAACCTATAAATTTTATTGGTAAAATTTCATATAGTTTGTATTTATATCACTGTGTTACATTATTAACTTTTTGTCATTGGCTACAATATAAAATAGGTTATCTTTTTATATTAGTACTAAGTTTTGTATGTGCAATGATATTAGCGACTATATCATATTATTGTATTGAAAAACCATCTATTAGGTTAGGTAAAATATTAGTTAGAAAATATAGTTCACCCGCTATAAAAAATGATTTATCAATTAAATTAAAAAAGTGAGACATGTAACTATGGATTGATTTGATTAATATGATATAAAAAATCCATATTGGGTAAGATTAATTTTGAATATGAAAAAATGACTTTAATTAAAAATAGAACTTTTAGATGTATTCTTAAGTTCTATTTTTTAATAATTCTTTTGATATTATTTGGAAAATCCCTGATGTCAAACATGGAATAAACACGGAAAGTAAAAGAATCTTTTATTGTGAAAGAAAAAAGCATGCATATAATTAAAATAAAGACTAAGTTTCTGAATCTTCAATAATGGTGGTGTGAACATGTTTACTGAAGAGCGTAGAGAGAAAATTTTAGGGTTACTTAAGAAAAACGGAAGGGTAATTGCTAAAGATCTTGCGGAAAGTTTCGATATGTCTATTGATTCTATAAGAAGAGATTTATCTATTATGGAGAAGGATGGCTTGTTAAAAAGAACGCATGGAGGTGCAATCGAACTTACTAGAGTAAGAAATTTAACTGCTGAACCATCGAAACGTTATCGTGATAGTTCACTAGGTGAAGAAGCAATTGCGAAAGTTGCTGCATCATACATACAAGAAGGAGATTCTGTTTTTATTGGTGGGGCATCTATTCATTATGCGATGTTAAAGTATTTACCTGAAACATCATTTACAGTGATTACAAATGCTTTAGAAATTGCTAGTAAGTTAAGGGAGTATAAGAATGTAGAAACGTATTTAATTGGTGGAAAAGTGAAATCATCAGGAAATATGACAGATACACTTGCCTCTGAAATGATCAATAGATTATCTATTGATCTATATTTCTCTACAGGTGGCGGCATTTCATTGAATGGTATAAGTACTGGAACGCCAGAAGTTGCTTATTTTGGAAAAACAGTAAGTAAAATTGCTAGAAGAAATATTTGTTTAGCTCCGCATACTAAACTTGGAAGAGATTGCTTTATTAAAGGAGAGTCACTGAGAGAAATTGACCTTATTATAACAGATGAAGAGGCTAGTAAAGAAACGATTCAACAATTTGAGAAACAAGGCAAAGAAATTTTGATAGTATCAATAGAATGCATTTAAAAGGAGTTTAAAATGATTATAAAAGAACAAGCGTTTCATATAAATGGATTAACTTACACAATTCGTTCAGCAGCTGAAACGGATGCGGAGCAGTTATCAAAAATTAGAGTTCAGATTGATGGCGAAACTGAAAATATGGATAGAGAAGCTGGAGAGGGATTTATAGATAAGATAGGTTTTCAAAAAATAATAAAAGCAGATAGTGAAGAGGTGAAGAATCTCTTTTTAGTTGCAGAAGTGCACAACCAAATCGTAGGTTTTTCAAGATGTGAAGGATCAAATTTGAAAAGATTATCCCATAAAGTAGAGTTTGGCGTTTGTATTTTAAGAGAGTTTTGGGGATATGGAATCGGGAAGAGTCTCTTGCAACAATCTATTCAGTGGGCTGATGAAAATGAAGTGAAAAAGATATCATTACAAGTGTTAGAGACAAATGAAAAAGCCATTCAGCTTTATAAAAAATTAGGTTTTGAAGTAGAAGGTATACTAAAAAATGATAAAAGACTGTCGGATGGAAAGTATTATAATACGGTAGTAATGGGAAGGTGTATTTGAATCTGTTCATAAAAGAGGTGGAAATGTATGTTTTATAGAAGAAAGTACTATATAGTAAAGAATGAATTTATAGAAATATTTAATGAGCATTTTAATACCACGAACTTACCTAACCAATTAAAGCATGGTTCCAGGTTAATAGGACGCTGGATGAAAGATAATAATGATGGTACAACTGAAATATTCGCCATATGGGAATATGATAGTTATGAACAGTATAAAGAAATTGAATCGAAAATTAGAAGAGACGAGATGCATGTGAAAAGAATACATGATTGGTATGAAAAACATGGCGGAAGAGAATATGTTTTACAGAAGTACATACTAAAGTTAAAAAATGAAGAGTTAGTATGTACTGTAAAGTGATAGAGGAGTGAGTAATAATGAGAATGAAAACAAAAGTATATTTTAGTTTAGCATCTACCATTTTATTTGCAATAGCGGTGATAATTTTCTTTATAAACGGCAATCCACAAAAGTGGTTTTGGTTATGTATTTTCTTTGCGTCCATTATACAAAATATAGTTTTACTAAAAAAGAATAAAGAAGCGCATTAAGATATTCAAATTATTAACATATTTGTGTCGTCTTTCTAGTTTTATTGAAAACGCTTTTATTCAGTTTTATAATAAAAGTATGTTTTTATTAATCTCCAAAATAATGAATAGGGAGATGATACAATGTTAGCTTCACCGTTTTACTTACATACATGGAAAAAGTTTGTTGATGAAGGGGTCCTTGATTCGAACCGTATGAACGAAAGAATTTCAGATTCATGGCATCGATGTAAACAAGCAAATGTGAATCCTCATATGAATAAAGGTCAGAAAATTTTGTCTTCTAATATTTTTCAGGATCAAAAGAAAAAGAGTGAAATCTTCCTAGATATAGCAATACCTCAAATACAAAAAATGAGAAAAACCATTGATGAACTGCAAATGATGGCATTATTAATTGATCCAGACGGTTACGTTCTATCGTTAAGTGGAAATCAACAAACGTTAAAACGTGCGAAACATATTAACTTCATTGAGGGTGTGAAATGGACGGAAGCAGCTGTTGGTACAAATGCGATAGGAACCGCGTTACAGATTGAAGAGGCTATTATGATAAGTGGTACAGAGCATTATTCTGTCGCATCTCATAGCTGGAGTTGTGCGGCCGCTCCCATTCATAATGATGATGGGAAATTAATTGGTGTTCTAGATTTCTCCTGTCCAATTGAATTTTCACATCCGTATATGCTCGGGATGGTAACTTCAATTGCACATGCGATTGAACGTGAATGTAGTATTCGAGTGCATCAAAATGAACTACATTTAATCCATCGTTTTTTAGATGTAATTGACAGTGATGAACAAGTTGTCATTTGTAATCATCGTGATGTTATCGTTTCTGCAAGCAAAAAGGTTCGAGAACGAGTTTCTAATTGGTCACGAATGAAACTTGAAGATTTAATGCAAAATGGATTGAAATCTAAATTAGAAGTACCAGTATATAGTAATGATAGGATGATAGGGAAATGTATTTATGTAAAGGAAAATAAACAAAGAAATTTATTTTCTACTTCCCCGTTTATAAACGAGATTACTTTCCCCGGAGTTATTGGGACAAGCAATGCATTTCAACATACTTTAGAAGAAATTAAGCTTGTATCTCCAACTGACGCTAGTGTATATGTTTGTGGTGAAACAGGTGTAGGGAAAGAATATGTAGCGAGAGCGATTCATGAAAATAGTCCAAGAAAAAATGGTCCTTTTATAGCGGTTAACTGCGGTTCATTGCCAAAAGAATTAATGGAGAGTGAATTATTCGGTTATGCTGAAGGTGCATTTACAGGTGCGCGGCGCCACGGATATAAAGGGAAATTCGAACAAGCAGACGGAGGGACAATATTTTTAGATGAAATTGGTGAAGTACCGCCAGAGATGCAAATCGCATTATTGCGTGTTTTACAAGAACGAACAGTAACTCCAATTGGCAGTTCAAAAGAGATACCAGTAAATATTCGTATTATTACTGCGACACATAAAGATTTGCTGCGATTAGTTGAAGAAGGCGAGTTCCGTCAAGATTTATATTATCGTTTACATGTGTATCCGTTATATGTTCCATCATTACTAGAAAGAAAAGAGGATATTTCGTACTTCATACAAGATTTTTGTGAACGAAAGAATTGGAATGTTGTATTTCCGACGAGTATTTGTAATAAACTTTCACAACATACATGGCCCGGAAATATTCGAGAGTTATTAAATGTGTTAGAACGTATTTACATTTTGTCGCAAGGACGGGAAATATGCGAAAAACAAATCTCTTTTTTATTACAAACTATGATGGGAAATCAACAACAATTGGCATTACAAGCAGAAAATAAAACAGAGCATACATTCAATTTCCGTGAAAAAATACAGCGTGATAGCATGATTGAAGCGCTAGAAAAGACGAACGGAAATGTTTCGTTAGCTGCAAAACTGTTAGATGTACCACGAAGTACATTTTATAAACGAATGCAAAAATATAAACTATAAAGTAGATTTTTGTAATCTACTTTTTCTTTGTGGGCTCACGTTCTGTCGGAATGTGCGCTTACCGGGGAAATAATAGAATAGTTAGAAATTAATTTCCGGAAGGAGGATTTATGTGAAGTATATTGAAATTGGCATCGGAAATAGGTGGTTAGTTCGAACGGAAACTGAAAATAAAGATGGAACTGAATTTGAGGAACGCGGAATTATAAAACCAATTTACTTTGAGTCTTTATATGTACGAATTTGGTTTCAGAAAACGTGTTTTATTTTTGATACGAAAGAAGGGTTTAAGAAAGTAAGAAAAAGTAGAGATGAGTATAAGTTTATTGTTGGAATTGTAAGTAGAATGAATAAAGAAAAGGTGTGCTAACATACGCAGTTATATTGGCTAGGAAATTCTTTGGACTTATATCAAATTCATAAAAAGTAATTTTGTAAATATAAATTGTTAATAAAGCCGCTAAGGAAACTTAGTGGCTTCTTTTATAGGAGGGATTTACGTATGAATAGAATCTTAACAATTTTACTTGCAATTATAATAATGGGGTATTCCATTTATAGTTGGGATGATGCTTCGAAACAAAGTGTACTAATTTTACAAACGATTTTAGGATGTATGTTAGTTAGTATGGGGGTGCAAAATTTAAAAAATAAAGAAAAGGAAAATAGAGGTATAGGAATGGCTTTATTACTTGTAGCTTTATTTTTAATTATTGTATCGTTTATAAAATATTTTAAATGATTTTCTTATTACAATAAGTATTCTCACAATAAAAATTAAAATTCTACTTGTATTTCACTATATAAAATATGGCATAATGATTGAGTTAATATAGATTGGATAGGGTATTTGAGAGGGGCAGTTTAATGAGTTTCGCACTTGAAATAGTAATAAAGGCACCAATTGATGTAGTTTGTGATTATATTGTAGAAGATGAAAAAATAAAAGAATGGAATACGTTTATAATAGAAAATCGTTATCCTTCAAATATGGATAAAGAGAATCCATGTGTAGGAGATACATATATCTCTGTTCAAAAAGTCGGTAAGAAAATAATTGAGGCAGAAGTAGAAATCATTGAATACGATGCACCACATATTATTTCACTAGGAAGTGAAATGAAGCAAGGTTATTCAGCGATGACTTATATGTTAGAAGAAGATGAGGAAGGTACAGCACTAACATTAATTTCAGAATATGAACCTAGTAATTTTTATTATAAAATTATGTATAAGTTAACAGGTTGGATTTCACAAGGTTTGACCATGGAACAAATAGAGCGTCTAGCAGAGTGTGTAGAAACTGCTTATAATAAAGAAAATTAATATTAAAGACATATTAAGGGAAAAACGTTACTCAAAGGATTGAGTAACGTTTTTATTATTTTAAGATTTTTCATTGAAAATTTTAATAGCTCGTTCAAATATTTCTTGATCAATACGAAATCTTTCTGTTATCCAATAAGTAAGTTCAAAAGAGGTAAGGTTATGTTTTTTTTCTTACCTTGGAAATATTGTTTTAAAACATTATCATTTATAGAAGTTGGAATGCCATCGATATAACCGAAAATTTGAATTTTCTTTAATACAGGAGATGTACGCCAATCGTTAGACCTTGAAATAAGTTCTTTCATACTTGATAAGTGTATTGGTTCTGTGTGTAAGGTTTTTGTGGGACCTGGATTTCTAGTAATTTCAATCTTATTATTTGAGACTTCATAAGTGAAAGTTTCTCTTACATTACTTACTTGAAATGATTCATAAAGTGGGTAAGCTTGGAATAAAGGCGCGCAGTAACCAACATCGACATAATAAGGTTTGTCAAAGTTAACTTGTAAGCATAAATGTCCGGGGTCCATATACATATAATGAACATCAAAACCAAGATTTGATAATAACCAATGGAATCCAATCGAGTGCGTCCAACAAGTACCGCCCAGACCTTTTGTTGTAATACGGTTTATGTATGTCTCAATGGAAGGAAAATAATCCCCTGTTTCATTACCTTTTTCCCAGTCAATTATTTTAGTAAGAGTTTCCCACTTTACTTTTTCTTGATGAGCTTTAATAAGCTCATTTAAAAATTTTAAGCTAGTAGGCTGTTTTGTAGCACCTAAAAATGATAGAAAGCTATTTACTAGTTGTTCTTGAGACATTTTCTTATCCTTTCTATAAAGGAATTATTATTGGTATTATTATACAATAGATATCAGGAATTAAAGGTATTTATTAATGGAGTGGGAGAGAATTTTATGTCTATGTCGCTATATTATAAAAAAATCCGGGAGCAATTAGGAGATGAACTAATATTCATGCCGAGTGTAGCTGCTATTATAAAAAATGAACAGGGGGATATTTTATTTCAATATCCTGGCGGGGAATACTGGAGTTTGCCAGCTGGAGCAATTGAACTTGGTGAAACTCCAGAAGAAGCGGTAATTCGGGAAGTTTGGGAAGAAACAGGATTGAAAGTACAAGTAATAAAACAAAAAGGCGTATTTGGAGGTGAAGAGTATCGTCATACATATCCAAATGGCGATGAAGTAGAATATATTGTTGTTGGAAGTTACTAGTGGCGAGCTAAGATCAATAGATGGTGAATCTTTAAAATTACAATATTTCTCTTTATCTGAAAAGCCACCATTAGCATTACCATACCCAGATAAAATATTTTTATAAATGTAAAATAGCACACCTTATTTATTGAAGGTGTGCTATTTATATAACCCCTTCGTATACATTTCCGTCAATGTACGTACTATCTCTTCCAACTCTAATTTTTTATCATTTTTCACAATCGTCCAAAGAAACATCTCATTCATTGCGAACCAAGCACGTGCTACAATTTCTTTATTTAATTCAGGCTGTGCTAATCCACTTTCTTGAGAGTATGTAATATCCTGCGTAATATTGTTTATAAAGCGTTCCCGTATCTCGTCCCATTTTTGACGTATCTCTTTTGATAATCCGATCGCTTCTTCTACAACTAGTAAAATAGCTCGCTCTTTCTTTGCTAGTTGTAGAAATGCTCTAACTTGATTTTGGATCATTTTATGTGCTTCCTCTTTCGTTTGAGGCGAAAAGGAGCGCTCGGCAATATCATAAAATTGATTCATGACATCTTCCATTAAAACGATGAGGAGGTCATCTTTGTTTTTAAAGTATACATATGCGGTGCCATAACCGGTTTCTGCATGTTTAATAATTTGTGTAACTGTCGTTTTTTGAAATCCGTTACGTATAAAAATAGTGTAACCAGCGTGTAATAGTTTCTTCTTTGTTTCTAAGGAGCGGTGTTTTCTTGATGAAAGAGTATTGTTTTTCAAAGAATCACCTCTTTATACTGAAATATCTGAAAATGTAACTGTATTGTAAAAGAAATTCATATATAAAGTCAACTGACATAATATCATTGACGTTATATCAACTAAGGTGATATATTTCAATTAGTTAGAATAAAAAGAAAATTAAAAGAAGGTGACACCATGTATAAAGAACCATTTCAACCAACTTATGAATATGCGCTTGAATGTGATAAACATGATGAACTGAAAGATTTTCAAACTGAATTCTATAAAAAAGAAGAAACGATATATTTAGATGGAAACTCATTAGGACTACTTTCAAAAAGAGCAGAGAAATCGTTACTTACTTTGCTAGATTCATGGAAAGAGTATGGCATTGACGGCTGGACAGAGGGTGAGCATCCGTGGTTTTTCCTCTCGGAGAAATTAGGTGAATTGACTGCGCCTCTTATTGGAGCTTTACCAGAAGAAACTATTGTAACCGGTTCCACGACGACGAATATACATCAAGTGATTGCGACATTTTATGAACCGAAAGGAATACGTACAAAAATTCTTGCGGATGAATTAACATTCCCGTCAGATATATATGCACTTCAAAGTCAAATTCGTTTAAAAGGATTAGATCCAGATGAGCATTTAGTACGAGTGAAGAGCCGAGATGGTAGAACACTTTCAGAGGATGATATTATTCACGCAATGACAGATGATATCGCGTTAATTTTATTGCCTTCTGTACTATATAGAAGTGGCCAAATTCTTGATATGAAACGTCTAACAGCAGAAGCACATGAGCGTGATATTCATATCGGATTCGATTTATGTCATTCAATCGGTTCTATTCCGCATTATTTCAAAGAATGGGATGTTGATTTCGCGATTTGGTGTAATTATAAATATTTAAATGCAGGACCTGGTGGAGTTGCAGGACTTTATGTAAATAACAAGCATTTTAATAGAATTCCAGGTTTATCAGGTTGGTTTAGTTCTAGAAAAGATAAGCAGTTTGATATGGAACATACATTAACAGCTGCTGATCATGCAGGTGCTTATCAAATTGGTACACCACACGTATTAAGTACTGCACCTTTAATCGGTTCTCTTGAAATGTTTAAAGATGCTGGTATAGAACGTTTACGCGAAAAATCACTACATATTACAAGATACATGCTTAATTTGATTGATCATGAATTAAAAGATTTCGGATTTACAATTGGAAATCCATTTGAGGATGAAAAACGAGGCGGGCACATTTATTTAGAGCATGCAGAAGCAGCACGCATTTGTAAAGCGTTAAAAGCAAATGGAGTTATCCCTGATTTCCGTGCACCTAATGGAGTTAGACTTGCACCGGTCGCTTTATATAACACTTACGAAGAAGTATGGAAATCTGTACAAATATTAAAGAAAATAATGAAAAATGAAGAGTATAAGCAGTTTGAAAATAAGCGAGAGGTTGTGGCCTAAGTATGAAAACATCAGAGTGGATTGATATTTCACAACCGCTAAATAATGATATTGCTACTTGGCCAGGGGATACACCATTCTCGTATGAAGTTTCATGGTCAAAAGAAGAGAGTGGTTCAGTAAATGTCGGAAAGTTAACGATGAGTATTCATACAGGCACTCATATTGATGCACCGTTTCATTTTGATAATGAAGGAAAGAAAGTAATAGACTTAGATGTTCAAGTTTATGTCGGACCAGCGCGTATCATAGATGTTTCGAATCTTGAAAGCATCGGGAAAAAGGAATTGGAAAACTTTCATTTAGAAGGCGTAGAAAGATTGTTGTTACGCACATCTTCACATGGTAAAGCGAATGAATTCCCAGATGTAATCCCGCATTTACGTGCGGATATAGCACCATTTCTTTCAGAAAAAGGTATCCGTTTAATCGGAGTGGATGTACCATCAGTTGATCCATTAGATGATAAAGAATTAGCAGCGCATCATCAATTATTTAAACATGGCATACACATTTTAGAAAATGTCGTACTAGATCACGTAGCAGATGGCGATTATGAATTGATCGCATTACCACTTGCCTTAACAGAGGCAGATGGCAGTCCAGTTCGAGCAGTTATTAGACCAATATAAGTAGAAATATATAAAGGGGCGTTTGGCTAATATGAAAGAAAATGAAAAGGTAATTATGGAAAAAGGGATTCATACAGACTTTAAAGAGAATATGACGTATGGGGAGTATTTACAATTAGATAGTTTACTATCTTCTCAAAAGAGATTATCAGACCATCATGATGAAATGTTATTTATCGTAATTCACCAAGCAAGTGAACTTTGGATGAAACTTATTTTACATGAGTTAAACGCAGCAATTGAATCTATTAAACAAGATAAATTACAACCAGCTTTTAAAATGTTAGCACGTGTATCAAAAATTCAGTCTCAAATTATTCAATCTTGGGATATTCTTGCGACATTAACGCCATCAGAGTACATTGAGTTTCGTGACTCGCTCGGTCAAGCTTCAGGTTTTCAATCGTATCAATATCGTATGATTGAATATGCGCTTGGCTATAAAACGCCACATGCATTAAAAATTTATGAAAAAGATCCAGAATTACACGCTCGACTTCATACAGCGCTACACGCACCAAGTTTGTATGATGTGGCAATTCAAGCACTTGTAAAAGAAGGATTCCCTATTCATAAAGATGTGTTAAATCGTGATATTACACAGCCTTATGAAGAAGATGCAACAGTAGAAGCAGCATGGTTAGAAGTGTATGCCGATGTGAAAAAATATTGGAACTTATATCAGCTTGCTGAAAAATTGATTGATATTGAAGACTGGCTACAACAATGGCGTTTCCGTCATATGAAAACAGTAGAAAGAATTATTGGACATAAAATGGGTACAGGTGGATCCTCCGGTGTTTCTTATTTAAAGCGAGTACTTGATCAACAATTCTTCCCAGAGCTTTGGAATGTTCGTACGAAATTATAAAAATAAACCTGTCAGCTCATTATGGCTGACAGGTTTATTTTTATTTGAGCACAATTATGTTTAAAATGAAGGAACAAGATATAATAAATGGAGTAACTATTTAAATGGAGGTAAAGTTTTTGGATTTCAAGCAACTAGAAAATAAATTCGAAAAGAAAAAAGTGAATACATTTCTTGTTTATCAAAAAGGGGAATTAACAACTGAGTATTATAAAACACCCGAATGTGCAAATAACTTATATAAAATAAATTCGATTACAAAAAGTATCGTATCTATATTAATTGGTATTGCAATTGATAAAGGATATATAAATGATATACATACACCGATTATAGAGTGGATTGAAAATGAATCTAATGAAAAGCGGGATTTGACTCTTTATCATCTATTAACGATGACTACAGGTGAGGATTGGAAAGAGTTCGGAAATGGAGTAGTTTTCCCAAATGATTTTGTAGAATCGGAAAACTGGGTGCAGTACATAATAGAGAAACCAATAATTGAAGAACCCGCTACAAAAATGAATTATAACTCAGGGTCTTCTCACTTGCTGAGCTATATTATTCAAGAAGCTACTGGAATGTCGACAGAGCAGTTTGCGAAAAGATATTTATTTGATCCATTAGAAATTACCGAATATGAGTGGCAACAAGATCCGCAAGGCATATATGTCGGCGGTTTCGGTATGAAAATGAAATCTAAAGATTTATTAAAGCTCGGAATATTATGTTTGCAGAATGGATATTGGCAAGGGAATGAAATTGTATCATCGAAATGGTTAGAAGAATCTAGTAAAGCTCTATTTGAAACGTATGAACATGTCGGGGCTTATGGATATCACTGGTGGGTTTTGAAAAACAAAAGATTTCACATACCGTATTGTATGTATTTTGCTATGGGATATGGCGGGCAATACATCGTTATCATTCCGCAGCTAGAACTTGCTGCTGTAATAAGTAGTCATATGCCAAAACGTGGACTTGTTCCATTGAAATTGTTTATTGAGCATGTACAGGAGCATTATAAGTTTATATAAGAAGAGAGGATGTATGAAAGGTGTAAATATAGGAATGAAGTTTAGAAATGAAAGAACCCGCACTGTTTAAAATATAAACAGTGCGGGTTCTTTCATTTTATCTACTCGTCTTCTGAAACGTCATCTTTATAAATTTCTCCGTCTTCGTTTCAAATTCAACATCAACAAAAACGCCATATTCTTTTCCATCCTCACGTAGCCACAATTTAAATTTTTCAACTGTTATTTGAACGGTTTTTGGTTTTCTACCTATATGAAGGTAATCAATAATCTCCGCTTTTGGATATTGTTCTTTCGTCTTTTCTACAGCAAGTTTCCCCCATTTGGCATACGGTGGCTGCGCGTAAACCATTGATGGGACAGTATATATATTTGAACATGTAGTTATGAACAAAATGACGAGTGCGACACGCTTTAACAATTTTTTCATGATGAACTCCTTTTATATTTTTTTATATTGTTTACATATTTTTTTAACGATATGAGTTTGGATTTTTTTGTCTTCTTTACATAAAAGCGAGGCTTTTACAAAACATAACCAAGAAATCATTTACATAATTAAGGAGGGAAAATTATGCGCCAAAAAGCTATTTTTAAAATAGCAGTTTTACTTGCGTTCATAGGACTATCTTTGATGGTCAGTAGTATACAACTGAAAAATGTAGAAGCCTTTTCTAACCAAGTCATTCAAAGAGGAGCATCTGGCGAAGATGTCATTGAACTGCAATCTCGTTTGAAATATAACGGATTTTATACGGGAAAAGTAGATGGTGTTTTCGGATGGGGTACATACTGGGCACTTCGAAATTTTCAAGAAAAATTCGGATTACCTGTTGATGGTTTAGCTGGAGCTAAAACGAAGCAAATGCTCGTAAAGGCAACGAAGTATGATAAGTCAACTTCTAATAAAGGAAATAGTGGTGGTACTGCACAAGAGAATAAACCATCTCAAAATAAAGGGACAAATGTTCCAAATGGTTATTCTCAAAATGACATTCAGCTTATGGCAAACGCAGTATATGGAGAATCTCGTGGCGAACCGTACTTAGGACAAGTTGCAGTAGCTGCAGTTATTTTAAATCGTGTTACAAGTGCATCTTTCCCAAATACCGTTTCGGGTGTCATCTTTGAGCCAAGAGCATTTACAGCGGTAGCAGACGGACAAATCTATTTAACGCCAAATGAAACAGCAAAAAAAGCTGTATTAGATGCAATTAATGGATGGGATCCAACAGGAAATGCATTGTACTACTTCAATCCTGATACCGCAACAAGTAAATGGATCTGGACTCGTCCACAAATTAAAAAGATTGGGAAACATATTTTCTGTAAATAGAGCGGAGGTGGAACTATGTTACGAGGTATTATAATCGTATTATTAACAGTCGGTGTAGTTGGAACAGGTTACTGGGGTTATAAAGAGCATCAAGAGAAAAATGCAGTATTAATTCGAGCGGAAAATAGCTATCAACGTGCGTTTCACGATTTAGCATACGAGGTTGATTTGTTGCACGACAAAATCGGAACAACGCTTGCAATGAATTCACGTGCATCTTTATCACCTGCATTAGCAGACGTATGGAGAATAACATCTGAAGCTCGTTCGGATGTAGGGCAACTTCCTTTAACGTTAATGCCTTTTAATAAAACGGAAGAATTTTTAGCAAATATCGGTGATTTTAGTTATCGTGCGGCTATTCGTGATTTAGAAAAAGAGCCGTTAAATGATCAAGAATACAAGACGTTAGAAACTTTATATTCAAATGCAGGAAATATTCAAGATGAGTTACGAAAGGTGCAACATCTAGTTTTGAAAAATAATTTACGTTGGATGGATGTTGAGATGGCACTCGCATCAAATCGTGATCCTGCGGACAATACAATTATTGATGGATTAAAGACCGTAGAGAAAAATGTAACATCGTATTCATCTACAAACTTCGGGCCTACCTTTACAAGTGCACAAAAAAATAAAAAAGGTGGATTTGAAGCAGAAGGAAAAGCAATATCTAAAGATGAAGCAGCGAAAATTGCAAAATCATTTTTAAATTTAAAAGGAAATGAAAAAGTAGATGTTGAGAAAAGCGGAAAAGGCGCGAAAGAATCTTTCTATAGTGTGAAAATTAAAGATTCAGCAACGAATAATGAGTTTTATATGGATATTACTGGAAAAGGTGGATATCCAATTTGGGTTATGAATAACCGAGAAATTAAAGAACAGAAAATCAGTTTAAACGATGCAGGAAGTAAAGGTTTGACATTTTTAAAGGACCACAAGTTTAATAATATGGAGCTTTATGATAGCTCCCAATATGATAATGTTGGTGTATTTACGTATGTAGTAAATGAGAATGGGGTACGTATTTATCCAGAAGCAATCCAAATGAAAATTGCTTTAGATGACGGTTCTATCGTTGGTTTCTCTGCCAAAGAATATTTAGCATCACATCAAAAACGAACAGTTCCATCAGCTAAACTAACTGCAGCAGAAGCAAGAAAGAAAATCAATCCAGATGTTAAAGTTATGGAAGAACGTAAAGCTGTCGTAGTAAATGATTTGCATAACGAAGTACTTTGCTATGAATTTGTAGGTACATTAGGAAAAGATACGTATCAAATTTTCATTAATGCAAATAGCGGCGCAGAGGAAAAAGTGAAGAAAATGCAAGCTGTTGAAAAAATTTATGATTAAACTTTAATAGTAAAGTGGTGAGAATAATGAAGATTCTAATATATATGTTGATGCTTTGCTTATTTATAACTGGCTGTAGTATAGGAAAAAAGGACAATTCAAACAAAAAACCAGAGCAAAAAAATGTTTCGACAAAAAATGTTAATTACACGAATAAACCAAATAAGCCAAATGAAAAAGCAGCGGACCATTTAGCATCTTTAGCTGCAAGTGTACCAGGTGTGAATGATGCAACTGCCGTAGTAGTCGGTAAATATGCTATTGTAGGTATTGATGTAAAAGCGAAACTTGATCGAACTCGCGTTGAGTCCATTAAATACTCTGTTGCAGAAAGTTTAAAAAACGATCCTGATGGTGCTAATGCAGTCGTTGTAGCAGATGTTGATACGTATGAAAGACTAAAACAAATTGGAAAGCAAATTAAAAAAGGAAAAACAGGCGAAGGTATACTAGATGAGTTAGCTGCAATTGTTGGCCGAGTCATGCCACAAGTTCCAAATGACATGATTGAAAATCGAGAAACGAACCCAATTAAAGATAATGATAAACAATTACCAAAAGAGGAAGAACAAGAACTCAGAAAAGAACAGGATGACCAATCAAATAATCATTTGAATAAATAAAATTAACCTTAACCCTGTACTAAATTGTGCAGGGTTTTCTAATATAATATTAAATATTCAGTTTATTTTTAAGGGAAAATATGGTTTAATTATTATGGGAGGGACAACTGTTATGATGAAAAAAAGCGCATTAATAGTATGTAGTTTATGCTTAGGTTTCAGTATGACAGCGTGTGAACAGAAGAAAGAAGTGAAAAAACAAACAGCGACTTCTTCAACTGTGATGGAAAGTAAGAAGAAAGAAACTATTAATATAAATCATTTCTCGAATATAAATGAAGGAATGACTTATACAGAAGTGAAAGAATTAATTGGTTTTGATGGTAATTTACTTATAGAAGAAGGTGTAGAAGATTCTACACAAATTAAACAAATTTTTGCTTGGAAGGGAAGCAATCCAACTGCATTAGTTGAAATTACCTTTTTAGATGGAAAAGTACATTCTAAAATGCAGCAAGGTTTAAGCTAATAAGTAAAAATGGGAGAGTTTAACATGAACATACATACTGGGGAAATACAATTAGTTCCGTATAAAGAAAAATATAAAGAAGTTATACAAACATTTACTTTACCAAGTGAACAAGTTCAATTCACATCAGATCCGAGCGAATTATTGGAGAAAGCAAAGAGTGATCGTACAAAAAATGTGATTGTTATTTTAGATTATAACGGGATACCTGTCGGTCTTTTTGCATTGCAAACGGGAGATAGAGTACAGGAGTTCACAGACAATCCAGATGCATTACTTTTAACATCATTTTCTATAAATTACGATAGACAAAGGAAAGGATATGCTAAAAAGTCATTGGTACTATTACAAGACTTTGTACAACGTTATTTTTCGATAAAAAATGAAGTTGTACTTGCTGTAAATGAAAAAAATATTCCTGCACAAAATTTATACAAAAAAGTCGGCTTCCAAGATAAAGGTTTTAGAAGAATGGGACCAATTGGTCAACAAATCATAATGCATTTACCTATCATAAAATAATGAGAAGAAAAACTTACTCCTCGCGTAACACAGTAGTAAGTTTTTTTATTTAGAACGATATTTGAATAAGGAGAAATGATATGACCATTTATATTGCGCTTCTAAGAGGAATTAATGTAGGCGGGCATAAGATAATCAAAATGGCTGATTTAAAACAAATGTTTGAATCAATAGAGTTAAAACAAGTAAAAACATATATTCAAAGCGGTAATATCGTGTTCGAATCTGAAAAAGATATTGATTTTTTAAATAAACAAATACAATCAGAAATTAAAAACGTTTTTGGGTTTGATGTTCCGGTCATGTTGAGAACACGTGATGAATTTATAAATTTGATAAAAAGGTGTCCTTATGAAGTCGATTCATTGCTTGAAGGAGAAAGTATACATATTGCCTTTTTAGCAAATGAACTTTCTGAAAAAGAAAAGGATCAGCTACTTATGCAAAAAAATGAGACTGAAGATTGTTATATAGATGAAAATGTAGTGTACGTGTTTTTCAAAAATAGCACTCGAAACTCTAAATTAATGAATCAATTTCAGAGGTTACATACACCAGCTACAGTTAGGAATTGGCGGACTGTGAGTAAATTAAAAACGATAGTTGAAGGAATGTAAATATAAAAAGATGAGATTCACTTAGATCAGATAAATGTTTAAGAGACTATTGTTATAGTATAAATTAAACGAATTAAGGGGTAGGTAAGATGGGGAAATATGTGAAAGATCAAAAGGTAGTTGCCTATACACTATTAGGATTAGAACCTTGTACAGTTGTAAGAGTTGGTTGGATTTTTATTACGGTAAGAGAAGAAGAAACTGGTCATCTATATTCTGTTAGAAAAAGTAAAATGACACCTATAGAGGAAGAGGAATACTATCTTGTAGAAGAAAGTATTGATGATGAAGGGTTATTCGGTATAGGTAGATTGTTTGCTAAAATAGAAGCAGAAGACATGGACCTTGCAAAGAAATCATTTGAAGAAAATGAAGACTTCAAGAAATACGAAGATTTTCACAATCCATCAGAAGGGAAACTGTATGGTGGAGAGTACTATACTACAATCAAAACAGGTAAAGAGTTACTAGAACAATACTTTAATCGAGAAGAGCTAGAGCCTAATGGTACTAATTAAATTAGATGCGAAAACAGTTAAAGGCCAAATCTTATTTATGTTAGCTATATAGACTAAAAAATTTATATTTGATTATTGGGAGGGTAAAATAATGGATTTGGTAAACAAATTTTTAAATGGTTTGAAAGCAGCATTATCAACAGATGATCTCGAAGCACTAAATAAAGCATACGGTGCTACAAAAGAGGATATTGATATATTAAGATTGAAATATCCGAATTGTCCAGAATCATTAATCTGTTTACTTGAAAATATCGATGGTACATATTGGCGGAAATATGGAGAAACCGAAGTCACGGTATGTATTTTAGGTTCAGATGTTGAAGAGTATCCATATTATTTGCTCTCTACACAGGAGATGATCGAGAGTTCAAAAGAAGGAGAAGACGTCTCCTATCTTTTAGAATACCAAGATGAAGAGGATGCTGTTGACTCTAAAATAAATCCAGAGGGGCTTCTCCCTGGCACGTATATTCACTTTTCAGATTGTATGAACAACGGTGGAACATCAAAGCTGTATATTGATTTTAATCCTTCTGACAAAGGGGTATGTGGTCAAATCATTCGTTTTTTACACGACCCTGATGAATATGAAGTGATTGCAAACAGCTTTGATGAGTATTTACAGGATCTTATTGATGGTGATTTTAATTTTCTAGAAGAATCTCAATAATTTTTGAACAATTACACTTCAACTAATGGGAGCTTTGGTTGAATAAGATTCAAACAAATTTATTATTTATATTTGTCTACAAACTCATTTAAAAGGCTAGAAATCAAACAACTTTAAAGAGCCTTACTACAATATAATTTGTAGTAAGGCTCTTATATTTTTAAATCAAAATGAAATAACATTATTATCACTTTACAAAATCTCATCTTTTTATTTGTATTGTTTTGCGACTATAAGTTCGACAATAGGATGAATAAAGAATGAAGAGCAAAGGGCGATAAAAAGAGGAAGATTCTTTATTTCATCGAGTAATAGGAAGGAGATTCCTTCTGATAATATTAAAATAAAAAACATCAGGCATATAAGTACAAAATAAGCAATTTTAAAGCTTTTATATGTAATTTGCTGTCCCATTTCATCTTGGCTTTCTTCCGATACTCCGTTCGGATCTCCCCACGTAATTTGATTAATTAAATTACCAAGTATTAACGAAAAAGCGAATATTGTTCCGCCTAAAATTGAACCTTCCGTTATATATTTATATGCGCCATGTAAGAGGATTCCGAGTAATGATATAACGATAATTATGAAAATGATTTTTTTATGCTTCAATGTAGAAATGACACCTCCTATAATGTAAAAAACTCTTTACATACATAGTATAAAATTGGAAAAGTTTTATGTCAAATACTTTTTACATGATAAAGGAATAATATAATATTTTGTTTTTGTCTTTTATAAAAAATTACATTACATTTGAATGTAAAAGAATGGGCTCGCATATATTTGGAAGGGATGTCAGATTAATTTAGGGGGTAGTTATGTCTATTCTATTAAAAGCTGGTGCTGATGCAGGAAATAACGGTTTGAAGTTAATGGTGAAAGGGCAAGATCCTATTTTTATTCCGAGTATTTATGCTTTATATATAGGAGAGCCTACTGGATTGTTAGATGAGGGAGATGTTTCATTATCTGAATTAGAAAATCACATTGACGTGACCATTAGTTCTCCATCGCTAATGTTAAATAATGTGCGGTATATCGTTGGAGAAAAAGTCATTCAAGATCAATTAAAAGGTACTGAGGTTGAGAAGAAATCAAATAAGTCAACTGATGAGTTAATGGTTATTACAATTCTATCTGGTTTAGCGGTAAGTGCTATGCGTCAAAGTCCAACTTCTAGTCATATTAATATTCGATATGATTTATCTGTTGCTCTTCCTATGCAGCTTATTACACAAGAAATAGCTGCGGAAAATGCAAAACGTTATATGGGTAATCATAAGGTTGTATTCCATTATCCTAACGGACGTGATGTGACAATTAACATTTCAATTGAATATTGTAAATGCCTACCTGAGGGCGCTTCTGGGACGTGGGGCATTGTATATGATGAAGAAGGAAATGTTGTGAAACATAAAATAGAATGTGAACAAAATCAAGTATCAGAAATTGATTTTGTTGATAAAACACTCTTATCTTTTGATATAGGCGCTGGGACGACAGAAGAAGTAGTTTCATTAGGTGTTAATTTTAGACCACAATTAAGTAAGGGTTTATCATATGGTGTGAAAGAAACGTTACTACAAATTATTACAAGATGGAACCGGAAATATCCAACAAAGACGATTGATAGCATTACAGAGTTTAACCAAATTTATTTAAATGAAAAGCACCCAAGAAATGCGTTATTAGTTGAGGAATCACAACCAGCATTATTAGGATTAGCAGCGCGTGTCGCAACGGATATCATAAATAAAATTGATGATATGAAGGACGATCCATACGTATTTATTTATGGTGGGGGCGCAGTAATTATTAAAAATAGTTTAAAAATGATTTTAAAACAAAAAGGACGACTAACAAATGTAATCTTTGTAGATAATCCTTTATTTACAAATGCACGTGGATTATTAGTCTACACTTGTTCACCAAAATATAGAGAGCATAAGCAAAAAGAGTTAGGATTTACAAACTTGACGATAAGTTAGTTGGTGGAAGTATGCGATCTAGGCGATATAAACGTGGTGATCGAGTGAAAATCAATATTCATAAGTCAGTATCACCTGAAATGCTTGCATGGCTAAATAAACAATCAAACCCAACTAATTTCTTTTTCTTTGCAGCGCAGCAACTCTTTAAACAAGTAGGAGATATTGATGTGTCAAAAGCTATACCTAGTAGCCATGTTTTCTCATTATACGTGGAGCCATCTTCCATATTAAAGGTTGAAGTAAACCCTTTTAAAAACGTACCACTAGAAGCTAATAAATCCACTGAAAATATAAAAAAAAAATCATGGGAATCTGTTGATCAATTAGATTGTCCATTTTTTTAAACATATAAAAATATAAGTATTGCCCATCACTATACATACGGATACAGTGATGGGCTTTTTTACATGTAACGAATAGAAGGGGCACACCATAATTTGTGCCCCTTCTATTCGTTATTTATATTTTAGCTGTATGTTCAGTGACAGCATGGATTATGTCCTCCCAGTCATCTGGATGAATTTCATGTCCAGTGCCTTCAAGGGTTAATAGAACAGAGTTAGGAATTTCATCAATTAGTGCGAGACCATGTTCGAAAGGAAGCGCAGTGTCGTCTGTTCCATGAATAACTAATGTAGGTGCCTGTATGGAGTGAAGTACACCTTCATATGCATCATCTCCTTGAAGTAAAGCGTGATTAAACATGCTTAATAAATTGTTAGCTCGTTCTATTTCTTGTATTACTTGTTTATAGACTCTTTTTTCATCAAATGTTCGTTTTGGCCCACATAATAGGCGAGATCCGGAAACTAAATATTCTGCTACAACTTTATCATTTGTCCAATCTAAATGCGTGCCAATTGCGTGATGTGTTAAAATTCTTTCATCCATTGGAGGTAAATCACGCGTGTTATCGTCAGATCCTATTACACTTGTAGCTAGTAATGTTAATGATAAAATTCTTTCGGGATGTTTTACAGCAGCAATTTGAGCGATCATACCACCTAAAGACATACCAAATAGATGCGCTTTATTAATATGATAAGCATCAAGTACACCAATCGCATCTTCAGACATATTTGTAACTGTATAATTGGAAGTACCAGGTTCATATGCAACAGATCGTCCTACATCACGGTTATCAAAACGTATAACAAATTTCCCCGTGTTAGCCAACTGTTCACAAAACTCTTCATCCCAATAAATCATTGAACACGTAGCACCCATAATTAATAAAACTGCTGGGTTTTTAGGGTTCCCAAAGCTTTCTGTACATATATCGATCCCGTTTATTTTAAATATCTTTTCAGCCATAGCGTTCTCCCCATTTCTTTTGAATTATATTTAAAATATAGTTTTGAAAGATTCTAAGGTGTTTGTAAGTTTCGTTTTGGAACTTGCAACGCTTCTTACGCAATTTACCTCCAAAAATAAGTTTATGATAATTCAAGGGGAAAAATTTTGAGAAATATTTGTATGTTATTAAAATAAACAGCAAGGGGGAGAGGGAATGAAAGCAATTGTTATAGATCAATATGGTAGTGTTGAAGAATTAAAAGTAATACAAGTTTTAAAACCGGTTGTTAAAGATAACGAGGTATTAATACGTATTCTCGCAACATCTGTTAATCCTGTTGAAATGAAGCAGGGGTTAGAGAAGCTCATATTTTGAGTGAAGGTCAACATGTTAGAGGTAAGATTGTAATAAGAGTAGAATGAAAATGATTAAGTATTTTTCGAAAATTCATTATACCCCAAAACAAAAATATTTTGGGGTATTTACTTTTCAGCTTAAAGATATTGTGAATATGCTTTTATAGCTTATAGTTTCGTATTGTATCATGTAATTTTTCTAAACCAATCAACATATCTTTTTCATTTAACATAGAATAGCTAATCCTTAATTGGTTATTATGTATATCGTTATTTAATAGACAAGCTGTTCCTGGTAAAAAAGAGACATCCACTTCATTTGCTTTTTGTAATAAGGTAAAGGGGTCTATCGAATCAGGAAGTGTAATCCATAAATTAAATCCACCATTTGGTATTTCAAAGCTTATTTCTTTAAGTAGTGATAATATATCAATCGTAATATCACGTCTAATTTGTAAAGCTGTACGTAATTTTTCTAAATGGTTTTTCATACGTTCTGCACGTAAAAAAGGTAAAAGTGCTTTTTGCGTTAATAAAGGGCTACCGATATCCATTGAACCTTTTACAGCATATAACCATTCGAAAATAGGTCCATCAGCAATAAGTGATGCGATACGTAGTCCTGGTGCTAATGTTTTACTAAATCCTTTTATATATATTACGTGACCGTTTGTATCAAAATTTTTAATCGGAGGGGGAACAGTCGCGCCCTCAAAATATATTTCTCCGAAAGAATCATCTTCAATTATAAAAAATTCATATAGCTCTGCTAGTTCTATAAGTTCCATTCTCCGTTCTTTACTCATTACTGTACCTGTTGGGTTTTGGAACGTTGGATTCGTATACAATAAAACGGGATTTTTACTTTGACAAATATCATCGATTAAGTCGGAGCGAACGCCATAATGATCAAGAGATATAGGTATAATTTGAGCACCTTTATTGATGAAAATATCAAGTGCAGCACTATAACACGGACTTTCCACTAATACAATATCACCAGGTTTTAATAATGTTTGAGCAATTAAATCAATTCCTTGTTGAGCACCGCTTGTAATTAATAATCGGGATGGATCTGTCACTAATTGCTGGTGTTCATGTAAGTAATTTGCTATTTCAACTCGCAGTTCATAATCTCCTTGAATTGGCCCGTAAGTTGCTAGAATCATCTGGTCTTTATGAAGTATTTTATGCATTTCGTCTGCCAAGAATGGATTTGGCAATAAACGGGGATATAAAATCGCTTGAGAAAAATCATAATATTTCCGGTGCTGATTCATTGCGTATTGAGAACGCATAACATTAATTGTTTTCGTTTGTTGCCACTGATACCGAATTGGTTTGAAATCTTTCTTTACATGTTTATGTATATAGGCACCTTTTCCTTGCTGGATTCGTATATATTCTTTCTTTTCTAACTGCTTATATGCTTTACGAACAGTTAATAGGCTAATCTGTAAATCTTCGGCCATAGAGCGTAAAGATGGAAGTGAGTCACCATGTGAAAGCATGCCACTTTGTACTCTTTCAACGATTTGCATATATATTTGCCTGTAATACGGTATGTTGGATTCTTTACGAAGGACAATCTTCATGGTTTCACCTTTTTCGTTTTTATTTAATTAAAGCGAAAAATATAAATAGAATCAACTATGATTTTAGGTAACTGTTATATACATAGTTACACTGTTATACACCATACCTTCTATACTCATGTTAAGAGTAAAAAGGAGGAAGAAAAATGGTCATTTTCAATTATATTTTAGTATGTATTATTTTCGGAACAACATTTTTAACGATAAAAATTGGAATTGAAGCAGGAACGCCCCCGTTATTTTCAGCGGGAATTCGTTTCTTTTTAGCAGGAGTAATCTTGATGATTATATTTAAGTTAAAGCGAAAAGAAATAATGCCACATGTATTTTCAAAACGTATTATATATGCTGGTTTTTGCTTAACGTTTATGACATTCGCAACTTTGTACTGGGCAGAACAATATATTTCTTCAGGGCTAGCTGCTGTACTATCTGCTACGGGACCGATGATGATTTTGTTATTACAGGCAAAGAGAAATAAGACAAAATTACAAAAGGAGCAACTGCTAGCTTTAATTATTGCACTAATAGGTGTTGTTTTTGTTTCTTTACCAGGAATGCACCAAGAAATAAGTATCATATGGAGTATCGCTTGTTTTGTTTTAATAATAGGAGAGTTATTTTACGGAATAGGATCTATTCACTCGAAAGAAATACTTTCCGATTTACAAAATGTATCACCATTTCTCATAAATGGTATTCAAATGCTTTATGGAGGAGTTTTGTTACTAATCGTATCTTTCATTGTAGAACAACCGAATGTAACTGTATTAGCTTCATGGAGTGTACAGTGGCCTATTTTATATCTTATCTTTATCGGATCAATTGGTGGGCACGGATTATATTATTGGCTCTTATCAAAAACAAATCCTGTATTCCCGTCAACGTGGTTATACGTATCACCACTAATTGCTATTATTGTAGGTTATATCATATTAGGAGAACCTTTAAACCCTACAATGGGGATAGGTGCTTGTTTCATTTTAGTTGGTGTATTTTTAGCTAATCGATCCACACTCCGGTCTTATTTCAAACAAGGGAGATTATTTGAGAAAGAAATGTAGTAAAATTAAAAACACAGTTGGAAAAATAACCAACTGTGTTTTTTACTTAATTTACTTTTTTTATAAACCCTTTATAATGACGTTTCACAAGCTGACTTTCTAACGTCTTCATTGTTTCAAGTGCTACACCGACAATGATAAGTAAGCTTGTACCACCAATTTGTGCAGAAGGTGGTAATGTAGCAATTTTTGTGAATACGAGCGGTAAAATTGAAATGGCACCTAAGAATATTGCGCCGATAAATGTTAATCGATATAAAATTTTCGTTACATATTGTTCTGTTGATTTACCAGGGCGAATACCAGGCACATATCCATTTTGCTTTTTCAAATTCTCAGCCATTTGTTCAGGATTTACTTGAATAAATGCATAGAAGTATGTAAAAGCAACGATAAGACCGACATAAAGTGTCATTCCAATTGGATGTGCAAAATCTAGATTAGCAACTAACCATTTTGATACGCTTGAATCAGGGAAAAGCTGCGCAATTGTACGCGGCGTCATTAAAAATGCAGAAGCAAAGATTACTGGAATTACACCAGCACTATTTACTTTAAGAGGTAAATGAGTGTTTTTTGCTCCTTGATATTGATTGTTGCCTGAAACAGCTTTCGCATATTGAATCGGTATTTTACGAACGGCTTGTTGTATGTAAATAACACCGACAACTATCGCTAAAATTACGAGACCAATTAAAGCCATCTTTATGATGTGCATGAATAATTGATCGCCTGCATTTTGAAATTGTTGTAAATAAATTTGGTTCGCAACATTTGGAATCGCTGCAACAAGTCCTGCGAAGATAATCATCGAAATACCATTACCTACGCCATTAGCAGTAATTTGTTCACCTAACCAAAGTAAAAATGCAGTACCTGCAGTTAAAACTGTCGCAATAAATAAGTATGTAGTCCAGCTTTGATCTGTTATTAATTGTCCACCTGCTATATTATTAAAGCCATAAGACATCCCAATGGCTTGTATGAATGCGAGAATGATTGTAAAGTATCGAGTGAATTGAGCTGATTTTTTACGGCCCATTTCTCCTTGCTTTGCCCATTCCGAAAATTTAGGTATAACGTCCATTTGTAGTAATTGTACTATGATGGAAGCTGTAATATAAGGTGTAATACCTACAGCAAAGATTGAGAAGTGTTGCAGTGCTCCTCCGCCAAATACGTTTAGCATACCTAAAACGTTAGCTTGATCTTGTACTTTTAATACCTCTGCGTTAGTATGAGGAACTGGAATAAACGTGCCAATTCGAAAAACGATTAACATCGCTAATGTAAAAAGGATTTTCCTTCTTATCTCAGCTACTCTCATGAAATTTGAAATCGTACGAAACATTATGTCGCCTCCTATATTTGTATCAGTTAAAAAACTGATTATTATATCCCGATGAAGTAACCACAAACCTCCTTCCGCATTAAATTCATTTGACAAATGGATTTACATACATTTTGTAGTTTTCACGGATATAAAAATATAAGGTGTTGTATAAGCGACCAATAAGCTTTTCGTAATCATTCAATACACATAATATATCGAATAAATTAACAAATGTACATACATACGCATGAAAAATGAATGAATGGGGGCATTTTTTACATTTATTTAATGATAAATTGATAGGACATTATTAGTCGGGATTGTTATACATGTTATAAAATAAGGGTGATCCATTATGATTTATAGTTAATATTCATTCAAATGTGTCAGCTAATAGTGTCTCCCAATCTTTAAAGGATAATTTATCAGTTATATGTTTTAGTGCATTAGGTACAACAATATGACAAATAAGTTCTAAGCTATTACCATCTGGATCAATAAAATAAACAGATGCATTACCTTGATGTGGACGGACAAAGGGTTCAATAGATTCATTACTCCCAAACGGAACAGCTTTAATTTGAAGCGAGTGTAACCAATTTAATGATTCTTTTAAATCCTCATATGAGACTCTAAATGCAATATGACGTAAAGAAGGATGATATTTTGTTTCGTATTCAGAGCCCGCCCATAATCCTAGCCAACTTTTCCCTTCCTCAATCCAAAAGAATGCTGTTGATTCATCACTCCAGGCTAACTTCAATCCTAGTTTTTCATAAAATTCGATAGATTTTTGTAAATTACTCACTGGTAAATGCGCTTCGTATATTCCTTTAATCAATTAAAACCCTCCACCTTTTTATTTTCTTACAATTAATATATCGATTTAAAAAGAATTTAAAATCAAATAAAAGTATGAATGTACATACTACTTTAGTAGTAGTAATCAATTATATTTCAATTGAAATTTATGTGATTAGAGAATTCTTTTTATTTAAGAAGGAATAAATATTAAAGAAAGCTAAATAAACAGTGTACATATTTATAGGGGAGAAGATGTAAATGAAAGTTGTTATAAAAAAATTACCACCACTAGAAGTAGCATATATAAGACGAACTGGTAGTTACTTTGAACCACAAGATCATTGGGAAAAGTTACTACAATGGGCAAATGAAAATAATCTACATCCACCAGAGCAATCATTTATCGGAATTTCATTAGATAATCCTGAATTTGTTGCAAGTCATAAGTGCCGACACGATGCGTGCGTTACCGTACCTGAAAACTTTGAAAAAGAACCGCATCAGGATGTGCAATTTAAATGTGTAGATGGGGGTCAATACGCTCTATATCAGTTCTATGATGAACCTCATAAATTAAGTGAAGTGTATCAATATATGTACGTAATGTGGTTGCCAAATAGTGAGTATAGTTCAGATTATGATAGGGATAATTTAGAGTTTTGTATGAACAATGTTGCAGAAGACCTAAAAGGAAAATTAAAGGTTGATTTATTTGTTCCGATAAAAAAGAACAAATAATAAGTAGTATAAATTATAAGCGGTATTCACCAAGTAAACAATTAAATGAGACGAGCATATACTAATAAATGACACAATGCATTTATGATTTATAATCGTATGTAAAGAGCACCTTAGGGAGCTCTTTTTTTATTGAAATTAATGCGCTTATATGAGTTGTTCTTTATTTATATCATCGTCCTTATATTATGTAATTTTGCATAATGTTACATAAATTGTGTATTTTCCCTTTTTTTCGACAGAAACAGCAAGTATACTTTGTACAAGCTTTCTATTTCAAAAATTATACGAGGTGAAAAAATGAAAAACAAAAAGACGTTAACTAAGGTAGCTTTAACAACAGGTTTAGCTTTAACAGCTGTAGCACCATACGGAGTAGGTCATGCAGAGGAAACAGATCAACTGCAAGTCCAAATTCAGGAAGAATCGTTCCGTTCCGGTGAACTTACACAACCGTCACAAAAGGCACCAGAGAATGTAGTAAAAGATGCTCTGAAGGAGAAAACAGAACAAGCTCTTTCTCCAAAGCAAGTCAATGGAGAAACAGGAGTAGATTATAAAGTTCTTCAAAAACGTGGTTCATATGATGGGACTACACTTGTACGTATTCAGCAAACATACGAAGGAAAAGAAATATATGGCCATCAATTAACTGCACACGTAGATAATAACGGTGTTATTAAAAGTGTTTCAGGTGATAGCGCGCAAAATTTAAAACAAGAAGAATTGAAAAAACCTATCAATCTATCAAAAGATGAAGCAACACAATATATTTATACGAAGTACGGAAACGATATCAACTTTATTTCTGAGCCAGAAGTTAAAGAAGTTATTTTTGTTGATGAAAATAATGGACAAGCTAGCAATGCATACCAGGTTACATTTGAAGCTGCAACACCAAACTATGTTTCCGGAACTTATTTAATAAATGCACAAAATGGTGATATGTTAAAAAATATGGTACAAGAATCTAACTTAAAAGCAAGTGAAAAACTAGTTGGAGCATTAAAGAAAAGTAAAAACAGCAATCTTACATCATTAACTGGAACAGGAAAAGATGATTTAGGTATATCACGTACATTTGGTATCTCTAAACAAAGTAATGGCAAATATGCTCTTGCCGATTATACAAGAGGGCAAGGAATTGAAACATATGATGTAAATTATAGAGACATTACTAAAGAGGAAAGCTATTATCCTGGTACATTGGCAACTAGTACTTCGACAACATTTAACGATCCAAAAGCAGTAAGTGCTCATTACTTAGCAACAAAAGTATTTGATTTTTATAAAGATAAATACAAGCGTAATAGCTTTGATAATAAGGGGCAAAAGGTGGTTTCAGTTGTACATGCTTGGGATTCTGGAGATACGAATGACCCGAAAAATTGGCAGAATGCATTAAGCGCAAATAATGGAAGTATGCTTGTATATGGAGATCCAATCGTCAAAGCGTATGACGTAGCTGGCCATGAATTTACACATGCTGTTACTTCTAGCGAATCTAATCTTGAATATTACGGTGAATCTGGTGCGATTAATGAGGCGCTATCTGATATTATGGGAACATCTATTGAGAAATACGTAAATAATGGAAGCTTTAACTGGACGATGGGAGAACAAACTGGATCTGTTTTCCGTGATATGGAAAATCCGGCTTCTGTTCCATCTTCACTAGGAGTACCTTATCCTGATGATTACAGTGAATTTAATGATTTTAATGGATGGGATCAAGGTGGGGTTCATTTTAATTCAAGCATTATTAATAAAGTTGCGTATCTCATTGCAAAAGGTGGAACTCATAACGGAGTAACTGTTAAAGGGATTGGTGAAGATAAAATGTTTGATATCTTCTATTATGCAAATACAGATGAGTTAAATATGACTTCTAATTTCAAAGAATTGAGATCAGCATGTATTCGAGTGGCAACAAATAAATATGGAGCAAATACAGCTGAAGTTCAAGCAGTTCAAAAAGCATTTGATGCAGCAAAAATTAAGTAAGTTAGAAATATAGTTTTCATTCATATATTATTACATTATGAAAAAACAGCTACTTTCATTTTAAAGATAGTAGCTGTTTTTTATGCAGCAATGTATGAGTGAAAATAAACTTAGTAAGCGATAATAAAGCTGTCTATCTTCAATAAGTTGCGATAAATATATAAGGATTAATGTTTAAAAACTGAAAATTAATAATATATTGACCTCTTGATGGGAAGTACTATAGAATGAAAGCGATAACAAGCGATTGCTTTATAATGATTTCCCTGATCTTTTAGTAATTACAAATATATGAAAACATGATCAAATCTATTTTTTTAAACATTAATGCAAACGTTTTCGTTGCAAAAGATCATTGAAATCCATATGGGAAAATAGTCAATATGGGGGTGAAGTAAAAGAGGTTTCTAGATTAATTTAAGTTGTATATTTTAGTACGAGCATAATAAATTGTGCTAACTATTTAAAGAAAGGGTGTATGTGGTGCAAATGATAAAAAGATTAATTAACAAATCAGTTTTATTACTTACTATATTCGTAATGTTATCATCTGTTTTCTCTTTTCAAAGTGTAAAGGCAGTTTCAAATTCGAAAACAACTGAAGTTATCATTCATTACAAAGAACAGTCTGGGAATACAAAAGACTGGAACCTTTGGATATGGGGAGAAAATGCGAATGGTAACTCATATGAATTTACTGGTGAAGATGAATTTGGAAAGTACGCAAAAATTAATTTAGATGGTGACTATAATCGTGTAGGATTTATCATTCGTACGAATGAGTGGGAAAAAGATGGTGGCGATCGTTGGATTGAAAATATAAAGGACGGTCGTGCTGAAGTATGGATTCTTTCTGGTGATGATAAAGTATATAACTCTAAGCCTTCTGCGGAACTATCAATTCAAAAAGCATCTATTGATAGTTTCAATGAAATTACTGTAACGACTAATGTCCCGTTTCATATTAAGGAACGGAATATTGAAATTGAAGGCATTAAAATTAAGGATATTAGTCCTTATGATAGAAACAGTGGGAATGTTACGAATAAGGTTAAAATAATTACGGAGCAGAAAATTGATTTAAAACAGACATACAAAGTTAAAATCGAAAACGCAGATGATGCGAATACTGAAATCGGTAAAGTCATTCGTAGTGAGGAATTTGATCATTCATTTTACTATGGTGGTAACGATTTAGGTAATATATATACGCCACAACATACGAAGTTCCGTTTATGGGCTCCTACTGCGAGTGAAGCGAAGTTAGTTACATATAAAAAATGGAACGATAAAATAGGTACTGAAATAAACATGCAACAAGGTGAAAAAGGAACTTGGAAAGCAGAACTTAGAGGGAACCAAAAAGGCCTCCTTTATACGTATAAGGTGAAAATTGGGGATAAGTGGACAGAAGCAGTTGATCCGTATGCACGTGCTGCTTCTGTAAATGGAGATAAAGGGGCAGTTGTTGATTTAGAAGAAACAAATCCGAAAAAATGGAAAGCAAACAAAAAGCCAAAATTTAAAAATCCGGAAGATGCTATTATTTATGAATTACATGTACGTGATCTTTCTATTCAGCCCGAAAGTGGTATTAAACAGAAAGGAAAGTATTTAGGGGTAACAGAAACAGGAACAAGAGGGCCTGAAGGTGTGAAAACAGGACTTAATCATATGAAAGATCTTGGTATTACGCATGTACAGTTGTTACCGATATTCGATTATGCATCAGTAAATGAAGAGAATTTAAAAGAACCACAATATAACTGGGGATATGACCCGAAAAATTTCAACGTTCCAGAGGGATCCTATTCTACAAATCCATATGAGCCAACTGTTCGAATAACCGAATTAAAGCAAATGATTCAAACGCTGCATGATAATAATCTTCGTGTTGTAATGGATGTAGTATATAACCATATGTACAATGCTGCTGAATCTAATTTTCATAAGTTAGTTCCAGGCTATTATTACCGTTACAATGAAGATGGAACATTTGCAAATGGAACTGGAGTAGGAAATGATACAGCTTCAGAACGAAAAATGATGAGAAAATTTATGGTGGATTCGGTCACATATTGGGCGAAAGAATATAACTTAGATGGATTCCGCTTTGATTTAATGGGCATTCATGATTATGAAACGATGAATGAAATACGTAAAGCTGTTAATCAAATTGATCCTTCTATTATATTGCATGGAGAAGGCTGGGATTTAAATACACCTCTTGCAGCTGAGTTGAAAGCAAATCAAAAAAATGCTGAGAAAATGAAAGGGATTGCTCATTTTAACGATAATATACGTGATGGATTAAAAGGTAGTGTATTTGAGGAGAAAGAAAATGGCTTTGTAAATGGAAAGGAAAACATGGAAGACCGTATTAAAAAAGGCATTACGGCAGGCATTAACTACGATACAAATTCGTCTACTTATAAAGATCCGGAGCAGGTATTAACTTATGTGGAAGCACATGATAATCATACATTATGGGACAAACTTGAGTTGACTAATCCAGATGACAGTGAAGAAGTGAGAAAACAAATGCACAAATTGTCTTCTTCGATTTTATTAACATCACAAGGTATTCCATTCTTACATGCAGGACAAGAGTTTATGCGTACGAAATATGGTGATCATAACAGTTACAAATCTCCGGATTCAATTAACCAAATGGACTGGTTGCGCCGTGCAGCATTTAATAATGAAGTAGATTATATGAAGGGCTTAATAGAATTACGCAAAAAGTACTCAGCTTTTCGAATGACATCTGCAGAACAAATTAATAAACAAGTATCATTTATTGATGTTCCAAAAAATGTTGTGGCTTATTCAATAGATGGAAAGAGCAATGGAAATAAAAACGAATACTTTATGGTGGCCCATAATGCAAATAGGGAATCCGTTGACATAACACTTCCATCGAAAGGTCCTTGGAAAGTGTTAGTAGACGGTAAACAGGCAGGTAGTAAAACACTTTATGTTGTCCATGATAATAAAATTAAAGTTCCTGCGTTAAGTTCATTAGTTTTAAAAACAGAGAAACCGATTAAATAAATACCAAAAGCGAAGTGAAAGTTGTTTTCACTTCGCTTTTAAAGTTAATGTAATATAATTTCACATACTGTAATTATATTACAATTTAATACAAGAAATAGACAAGAGATTATTGTTATTGTAACAGTGGGGGAGAAGATGTCTTTGCGTTTACTTATAAAATTATCTGAAATACATTCTTAATTTCTATAATTTTTATTACATATTCGAACATATAACGGACTAGAGGTTCGAGTTGTATTAATTCCTACAACTCGTTTAAAGATAGCAAAGGCGTAAAAAGTATATCGAATTAAAATAAAGAAAAGACACCATTCAAGGTGTCTTTTCTTTATTTTAAATACGATATGTAAGTAACTCACTTGTATGTAATAGTATGTTATATTTTTACACTAACTTTTAAAGAAAAATTTAAAACTCTTTTCTTAACCTATTTGTAATAAATCGCATCAGAAAATTTTATCGATATAATAAATAAAACTTTCTCAACATTATTTGATTTAATAACTATATTCAACCGCTCTCCAATCCATTACAATAATTTCACATCGGAAATGCGTGAGTATTCTCAATGTTCTAAATGGTTTATACCTTATAGGATTACTATGGGAAAGGATGTGAAATATCTAATAAAAAATCATTTTTTATGATGAAATAAAAAATTTTAATGGAGAAAAAGTTATTTCATTATTTTCAAGTTTCGTTGAAGTTCATGTATTTATAATCACTATGAGACAAGGAGCAGCATCTAAAAAATATTTTTTGTAGATTTAAAAATTGCATTTCAAAAATAAGTTAAACGTTTATGGAGGGTTATATGAGCGAGCAAATTTATTACTGGTCTCCTATTAAACATTGGGAGAAGTTGCATAATGAAGTTTTGATAGGGGAAATGAGATTTACAGGCATTCTGTCTGAGTGTTTTCCTGAGTTTTATTTTATGGCTCAAAAAGGTGTAAAAATTAGTGAACTAGTAGAGCGCTTTTCGTTAGGAAATATAGAAGAGACACAAAAAACAATAGAGCTTATGATAAAAAATCGTGTGTTAGTAAGTAACATATTACACCCAAGAGAAGTATTTTCTACACAAGAAAAGATTTTTACAAATCCATATAGCGACCAGATTCGCTTTTCTAAAGAAGAGTTAGATAAGTATATGAATGAACAATTAAATCGCATGCACGTTGCTGCACGGTCAACTGAAATTCAACTTGAAACAACAGATGAGGTACCTACTATAATCAAGGAACGTAGGTCTTGTCGTCAATTTGATATGGAAAAACACATTAGTTTTTTAGAATTTTCCCAATTCATATCAACTTTAAAACAGGTTAGGAAAGAAAAAATATACTATCATTACGCAAGTGCAGGCGGGCTCTATCCCATTGATATCTTTGTTTATATAAAACCAAAACGTATAGAAGGTATAAAAGGTGGGTTTTATTATTATAACCCATCAAAAAATAGTCTTGTGATTGTAAATAACATTGATCAAGTAATCAAAAGTGATCATGAATTAATTAACCAGGATTTATTTACTCAATCTGCTTTCTCAGTTTATTTGGTTTATAATGCGAACGCTTCCATCCCGAAATACGGTTCAGATGGATATTTATTTGCTTGTATTGAATCAGGCATTATCACTGCTACCTTAAATATGGTTGCTGAGACATTAAATTTAGGCGTTTGTTCAGTTGGTCATATGAAAATTGAAGAGATTCAGCAATTTTTATGTTTGGATAACCATCAAGTATTTCTCCATGGGCTTGAAGTTGGCCTGAAAATTAACGAATAGAAGAAATGAATATTAGGGGGATAAAGATAAACATGCACATTAAAGATCGAAGTTCTATTCATGGAAATAAAGGGGTAGGAGCGTTTTGGAAGGAGCAATTATCTTCCGAGGTTCTTGATTTTTCTGTATTTAATAGTAATTACCAATTAAATACAGAAAATTCTTGTGAGCACGTTCAAATCATAATGAATGTAGAGTTGAGTAAAGGTATACAAAAAGAAAGTAAGTCTCAAGATTTATTATTATTTAGCTGGTTACAGGCCGCGTTAAGGATTTGTTTGGCACACTATACAGATCAAGGAAGAATTACGATTGGTATTCCTGTAATCGAAAAAAATCTTGAACAAAGCGAGAATCTTAATAAATGGATTCCTATAGGAAGTGAAATCTATCCGCATCATAGCTTTAAACAAGTAGTGAATCAGATTGAAGAAACGACTTTATTCGGGTATGACAATCAGGGGTATCCACTCTCTGAATTATTAGTGGAACATCCTTTAACTCCTTTTCAAATTGTTATTGGGATGGAAGGGTTACATAATAAAGATTTGATAGAAGAATATGCAGAAAATAATTTAGCGGTTTGGATAAGAAGAAAATGGAATGAAATACATAATGAATTTGAATTCCAAATTTCTTTCAAATCTCATTCGTTTTCTTCTTTGCAACAGTTTGCAAATTCGTATCTTTATATTTTAAAGCAAGTATTAAAAAATCCGAATTTGGCAGTGAAAGATATTTGTATTATTGCAGAAGAAGAAAAAGAGTTGTTAGAGGGATGGAATAACAGTCAGACAAGCATAGACTTGTCTCTAACATTTCAAGATTTGTTTGAAGAACAAGTGTTAAAAACCCCAGATCAAATCGCTGTTGTTTGTAATGATCAATATTTAACATATAAAGAATTGAATCAGAAAGCAAATCAATTGGCTTCTATTCTTCAAAGTAAAGGTGTATCCAATGAAAGTATTATTGGGGTTATGGTAGACCGGTCATTAGAAATGATCATTGGCATGATGGGCATTTTTAAAGCAGGTGCAGCATATTTACCAATTGATCCTAACTATCCAAATGAACGAATTGAATATATGTTACAAGATAGTCAAGCAAAATGTTTATTGAGTAAGCGAACGGAAGCAGATTTACCGCAATTTGCTGGTGAAGTGCTGTATCTTGATGAGGAACATCTCTTCCAAGGTGAAGAAAGTAATTTGATTCGGAAAGGCGATCCTAATGATTTGGCTTATGTCATTTACACATCAGGATCAACAGGAAATCCAAAAGGAGTAATGGTGGAACAGAAATCTCTTGTTCATTTTTTAAGTGCAATGAGAGAAAAAGTAAAAGATAATCAATCATTCTTGTTTCTTGCTAGTGTTTCTTTTGATATTTCCTTGTTAGAAATATGTCTTCCTTTAACACAAGGCTCGAAAGTAGTCATTGCTACAGAGGACCAGTTTGCAACAAAAGAATTGGCTCATTTGGTTAAAGTACATAAGGTGGATTTATGGGAATCAACGCCATCGCGAATGGAAGTGATTTTAAGTGATCCAGAAGGGGCGAATTTTCTGAAAGATTTAAAATCTATTTTGTTAGCAGGAGAAGCATTTTCCATTGATTTGGTTGAAAAAATTCGTTGTATCAGTGAAGCAACAATTTTAAATATTTATGGTCCCACAGAAACAACCATTTGCGCAACAGTAAAAGACTTGAGCACTTCCAAAGAAGTTACGATCGGCAAACCAAATCCGAATTATCATTCCTATATATTGAATAAGTATGGCCAATTAAAACCATTTGGAATTCCCGGTGAACTCTGCATTGCTGGAGTAGCGGTAGCACGAGGGTATCTTGGGAAATCTAAACTGACAGATGAAAAGTTTGTACCGAGTCCTTTTACGGCAGGAGAAATGATGTATCATACGGGTGATCTCGTTCGTTGGTTGCCTAATGGAGAACTTGAATATCTAGGTCGAATTGATCATCAAGTAAAAATTCGGGGATATCGGATTGAATTAAGAGAAATCGAAAGTCAGTTAAGGGAACATCCAGAAATAAACCAAGCTATTGTTGTTGATCAAGTATACGGAAATAGGAAATTATTGGCTGCGTACTATGTATCCGATAATAAGGTCTCTTTTGATGAAATCAGAAAATATTTAAGTGATAAATTACCTGAGTTTATGATTCCTGAAAAAATGATTCAGGTGGAAGAGATTCCGCTGAATCCAAATGGGAAAGTAGATAGGAAAAAATTATTAGATATAACACAAACGGATTATGTATCAATTCCATACGTTGCCCCGCGCAATGAAATTGAACAAAAATTGGTGCATGCATGGGAAAAAGTTATGGAGATTGAGGGAATCGGTATTCAAGATAATTTTTTTGCTTTAAAAGGAGAATCGATTAAAGCGCTTCAGGTAATTAATTTATTAAGAAAAGAATGCTTAAAAATAAGTACAACAGATTTTTTTAAGCATCCTACGATTGCTCAACTTAGTTCTTGTGTAGAGGTAGAGCATAAAGAGAAAAACTTTGAAAATAGACCAACTCATGTTAAAGATTTGTCTAAGTCATTTCCATTAACAGAGGTTCAGACAGCGTACATGTTAGGGAGGAATTCACAGTTTGAATTAAGTGGTATTTCACCTCAAACATATTTTGAATATGAAACAAAATTGGATATTAATCGTCTTTCAAAAAGTTTTCAAAAGGTAATTCATCGTCATCCAATGTTGCGAGCTGTAATTTTACCAGAGGGAGAACAGCAAATATTACAAAGCGTTCCTGATTACGAGATTGAAATAGTTAGTCTCATAGACTTAGATGATAGGAATCAAAATGCTCGCTTACAAGAAGAACGTTCTCGAATGACTAACCATGTATTCCCTTTGGGGCAATGGCCTTTGTTTGAATTAAAAGCCTTTCTTTTAAAAGAAGAAACGTATTTATTATGTTTTCGATACGATGCCTTATTAATGGACGGAGCAAGCATGAACATAGTTGGACAGGATTTGTTACATTATTATTATAAACCAAATCAAAAATTAGAATCTCTATCTTTTGATTTTCAAGATTACATGTTTATCTATGATGAAATGGAACAAAGCGAAGAATATAAAACAGCAAAAGATTATTGGACAAGTAAGCTTCCTGACTTTCCATTTGCACCTTCTTTGCTGTTAAAAAAGGATCCGGCAGAGATTGCTACTCCTAAATTCCAATCACTTACTAAGATCCTGGACAATGAAAAGTGGACAAAGCTACGAAAGTTAGCACAAGAGAAAGAAGTAACTCCTTCCGCTCTGCTTTGTACAATATATGGTGATGTGTTGGCATATTGGAGTAATCAACGTAAATTGGCAATTAATTTGACTGTATTTAACCGTTATCCTGTTCATGAAGAAGTAGAACAGATTGTGGGAGATTTCACATCTCTTATTTTGTTGGATGTTGATGTAAAACCAGAGCAATCTTTCTTTACTAGAGTAAAAGAAACGCAATCTACTTTATTAGATGGCCTTGAACACCGTCATTACGATGGAGTTAACTTTATTCGAGATTTTACTCGATACCACCAAATGACGCCAAAAGCAGTTATGCCAATTGTTTTCACTTCGATGCTAGCAGGTGCGGGTGCGTTTGCTTGGGAACAGCTTGGTTCTCTTCGCCATATTCATGCTCGGACTCCACAAGTGTATTTGGATAATGTAGTAATTGAAAAAAATGGAGAGTTATTAATTAGCTGGAACTATGTTGAAGAGTTGTTTGATGTTGATGTAATAGAAGCAATGTTTTCCCAATTTATTGACTTATTGGAACAATTGGTGAAACAAAGCGACGTAACATCTTTGCAGATGAAAGAATCGGATCAAACTTTAATTGAGCAATACAATGAAACAACAGAAAAAATACCTTTAACTACTCTGTATCAATTATTTACAGACCAAGTAAAACGTACACCGGATGAAGTAGCAGTGGTATTTGAGCAAGAATGGTTAACATACTCGGAACTTCATAAACGCTCCAATCAAATTGCGCATTTCTTAAAAGAGCAAGGCATTGGTCAAGGTGACAAAGTGGGTCTTTTAGCAAAAAGACGAGTTGACACAATTGCTAATATGATAGGTATTTTAAAAGCAGGTGCCGCTTATGTTCCGATTGATCCCGATCATCCTTTAGATCGCCAAACATATATTTTAAAAAATAGCTCATGCAAACTTTTATTAGAACCTAGTCTTTATGAAGAAAAACATTTGTCATTATATACAACAGAAGATATGCCCGCTATTGCTGGTCCAGAAGATCTTGCCTATATTATATACACTTCAGGAAGTACAGGGAAACCAAAAGGAGTAATTATTACTCATCAAGCGGTTGCAAATACCATTCAAGACATTAATCAAAAATATCAGTTAAATGAAGATGATCGTATTATTGGTATCTCTTCCATGTGTTTTGACCTATCTGTATACGATATTTTCGGAACGTTAAGCACAGGTGCGATGTTAGTAATGATTCGTGATCCAAGAGACATGCAAGAATTAATCCGTACCGTCGAGCGTAGAGGAATTACAATTTGGAATACAGTGCCTGCAATCATGGATTTGGCATTGGATCAAGTAGGTTCTCATTTTGAACATTCTTCTTTGCGTTTAGTTTTACATAGTGGAGATTGGATTCCACTTTCTTTACCAGAAAAAATAAAACGACATTTTCCGATTGCGGAAGTAGTTTCACTAGGAGGAGCAACAGAAGCATCGATTTGGTCAATTTATTATCCGGTCAAACAGGTGGAATCACATTGGAATAGTATTCCATATGGGATGCCTTTGGCAAATCAAACGTATTATGTGTTGAACTATGAAAAGAAAATGTGCCCTGTTGGTGTAATTGGGGATTTATATATTGGGGGAGTGGGCCTTGCTAAAGGATATTTAAATGATGAACAGAAAACGAATGACGCATTTGTATCACATCCTGATTTTGGTCTTTTATACAAGACAGGAGATTGTGGGAAAATGCATCCTGAGGGATATATTGAATTTTTAGGCCGCCAAGATTATCAAGTGAAAATTCAAGGATATCGAGTAGAGTTAGAAGAAATTGCCCATTGTCTTCTAACTTACAAACAAGTCGAACATGCTGTCGTAATTGATCAAACAGATGAGAATGGAATAAAATTTTTAGTTGCATATGTGGTAACTGAGCAAAATATTAGTACAACAGAACTACGAAAGCATTTGCGAGATCACTTGCCAGATTACATGATTCCTTCTTATTTTGTTTATTTGGGACAATTACCCTTGACTCCAAACGGGAAATTAGATAGAAAAGCGCTCCCTACTCCAGAGAAACAAAAAAATGAAGTATTTATTGCTCCAAAAACTGAAATGGAAAAAATATTAACTAGTGTTTGGCAAGAAGTACTCAAAGTAGATCGAGTTGGGGTAAATGATCATTTCTTTGCCTTAGGTGGAGATTCGATAAAAGCAATTCAAGTGTCCGTTAGACTGTATAGACAAGGATTTGAGCTAGAGCCAAAAAATCTATTTTCATTTCCTATATTAGGAGACATGGTTCAATTTGTTAAAAAGCTAGACCATCTTTCAAGTTCACAAATAAATGATGTAAACAACATGAACGATAATAAAGCTACATTACTAAATGTTAAAGATAAGCAACTTAATCAACATACACTTACCAAAATACAAGAAAAAATGCCGGATATAAAAATAGAACGTATTTACCCATTAGCACCTTTCCAGGAGGTTATTTATGAACATGCCGCGACTGAACCTGATACAAATGCATATTTTGAACAAATAATTTGGTCACTTGAGGGGGAACTGGATATTGATCTCTTTATTCAGTGTTTCCAACAATTAGTTAATCGTCATGATTCTTTAAGAACGATAATTGTGCAAGATGAACAAGCAAAACCTTGGCAAGCAGTTCTACATGATGTTCAAATGATTTCAGAGATAAAAAACTTGATTAAGATGACGAAACAAGAACAGCAAGAATTCCTAGACCAGTGGATGAGTGAAAATTTAAGTCAAGGATTCAAAAATGATGAACTCATGAACCGTCTCTGTATATTCCAACTAGGTAATAACGAGCATAAGGTGGTTTGGAGTTCGCATCATCTATTATGTGATGGTTGGAGCGTCAGCATTTTAATAGACGAATTATTCCAGCTCTATGAAACAAAAAATGCCGGAACTACGGCGGAGTTACCTATGGTAAAACCTTTTGAAACATTCATAAATTGGACTTTAGCACAAGATTATAAGAAAGCACGTCATTTTTGGCGAGATTATTTAGCAGGATACAATCGAAAAACTAGTATTCCTAAAAGGAAAGTGCCAACTAAAAGTGAAGGGTTAAACTTCACTTTTATGGATTTAACATTAGATAAGGATTTAACTAGTCAGTTACAGACATTTGTAACTAAAAACAATATAACTATGAATACGGCATTACTAGCTGTATGGGGAATATTGCTTGGCAAATACAATGGAACGAGAGAAGTAGTATTACCTAATCTCGTATCAATCAGACCTCCTGAAGTAGAAGGAATTGAAAATATGTTCGGTCTGTTCACAAATGTTTTACCTATCCGACTAGCATGGACCGAAACGCAAACTTTTGTAGATTTCCTGCAAAAAGTACAACTAGAAACATTGAAATGTAATGAGTATGCATACTATTCATTTGTTGATATACAAAAGCAAAGTGAATTAAAAAATCAGTTAACTGACCATCTTTGGGTTTTTGAAAACTATCCAACTAACCAAGCTATCTTCTCTTCAAATGAAAACAGAAATTTTGCTATCACAGATTACGAAGTTGTTGATGAACCGCATGTAAAGTATGGAATTATGTGCTTCCCTGAAGAGAAACTTACAATAAAGTTTGGATATGATCAAACCGTATATGAAGAAGCAAAAATACAAGAAATATTGAATCACATGCATCAGTTAATCAATATGATTCTTCAAAATCCAATACAAGCAATCGGTGATTACAAATTATAAAAAATGAAAAGGCGAGCAAGAACTCGCCTTTTTAAATAGAATAGGAGTAAACTATATGACAAAAAACTTGCAGTTATCAACCGAAGAGATGCGTCAGTTAGGATATCAAGCGGTTGACTTGATTGTTGATCATATGAATCATTTAAAAAGTAAACCAGTTTCGGAAACAATTGATAGTAATATTTTTAGAGACAAGCTAATTGAAACGATTCCAGAAAAAGGATCTAATCCAAATGAGTTACTTCATTTTCTTAATAACAATGTGTTTAATCAAATTACTCATGTGGATCATCCTCATTTTATGGCTTTTGTGCCAGGTCCTAATAATTATGTTGGTGTATTAGCAGATTTTTTAGCAAGTGGGTTTAATGTATTTCCTACAGCTTGGATAGTAGGTGCAGGTGCTGAACAAATTGAATTAACGACAATTAACTGGTTAAAATCAATGCTAGGATTCCCTGATTCAGCTGAAGGGCTATTTGTCAGTGGCGGTTCCATGGCTAATTTGACTGCACTTACTGTAGCGAGACAGATTAAGTTGAATAATGACATAGAAAATGCGATTGTTTATTTTTCTAATCAAACTCATTTTTCTGTAGATCGAGCACTTAAAGTATTAGGTTTTAAACAGCATCAAATTTGCCGAATTGAGACAGATGAAGATTTAAAAATTTCAGTTAGTACTTTAAGAAAGAAAATAAAAGAAGATCGATTAAAAGGTAAAAAACCATTCTGTGTTATTGCGAATGCAGGGACAACGAATTGCGGAGCGGTGGACTCCCTCGATGAATTGGCTGATGTATGTGGTGATGAAGATATATGGCTACACGCGGATGGGGCTTATGGGGCTGCAGCAATTCTCAGCGAAAAAGGAAGAGAGTTGTTACGAGGAATTCATCGTGTTGATTCTTTGACGTTAGATCCGCATAAATGGCTTTTTCAGCCTTATGATGTTGGTTGTGTACTCATTCGAAATAGTCAATATTTAAGTGAGACGTTTCGAATGATCCCAGAGTATATTAGGGATACGGAAACCAATATAGAAGAAAAAGTGAATTTTGGGGAGCGTGGAATTGAACTTTCTCGTAGATTTAGAGCATTAAAGGTATGGCTTTCTTTTAAAGCATTCGGAGTTACAGCTTTTCGTGAGGCAATTGATCATGGCATTATGCTAGCTGAACAAGTTGAAAAGTTTTTAAGGAAAGAAAAAGATTGGGAAGTAGTAACACCTGCCCAATTAGGAATTGTTACTTTTCGTTATATTCCATGTGAGCTAACATCTACAGATACAATTCATGAAATAAACAAAAAATTGGTGGAAGAAATTAATCAAAGAGGATTTGCTATGCTAAGTACGACTAAATTAAAAGAAAAAGTAGTAATTCGACTTTGCTCTATCAATCCAAGGACAACAATAGAAGAAATGCTTCAAATTATGATGAACATAAAAGCAGTAGCAGAGGAAATAAACACTTCGTCTAAACATCTTATATCTGTTTCTCAGCCTTGATATATTAGGTGGATTTTACATAGCAATAGCCGATTCTAAATAAGAATCGGCTATTGCTAATAGATAATAACACTCACGAATGTATGCTATTTATGAGTGTTTCTCTTGTAAAGATATTAAGCCTCAACCTTGGATACTCGTTTGAAACCAGTCTTTATTGCTTGTACGATTTCGTTCACAGCATAAATAGATACATCGGCATTTGGATTTAACCCTTCAAACCAGTGATAGGCATTTGGATATAAATGAAACTCCACATCAACACCAGCTTGTGCTAGTTTGCTTACATAGGTTAATGTTTCGCTGCGGAATGGATCTAATTGACCAACAAATGTGTAAGTATACGGTAAGTCACTATAATCTTCAGCTCGAGAAGGTGCTGCATAGGCAGGGATTTGATCCGTTCCATACATTTCTCCTAAATACATTTTCCAACCAGCTTCATTTGCCTTTTGGTTCCAAACAAATCCCTCTTTAATTTCATTCGCTGAAGGTGTATCATTTCTGTCATCAATCATTGGATATAGTGGCATTTGTAAACAAATTGAAGGATATTTTCGATCTCGGGCTAATAATGATAATGCTGCTGTTAGTCCACCGCCAGCGCTTACTCCTGCAACCCCAATTCGATTCGAATCAATGTTTAATGACTTTGCATTATCAGCAATCCATTTTAAAGCTGCATAACAATCCTCAATTGGTGCTGGGTAAGGGTGTTCAGGTGCTAAGCGGTAGTCTACAGACACGACCACACAGCTAGCTTCTTTTGCAAACCTCATACAAGTATCATCGTTATCATCTATAGACCCTAAGATATAACCTCCACCATGTATCCATAATAAGACAGGTAAAGATTCATGATTTGATTTTGGACGATAAATTCGTAATGGTAACGGATTATCATCAGGCCCAACAATGACTTTATCTGTTAAAGAAAGAGAGTCATCAACAACGGTAGGTGGTCTCATTTGAGCTATTCCTTCTCTGATTGATTGCAAGTTTTCCGGGCGTAAATCGAGATCCGGAAACATCTCTAACCCTTGTAATAATTCTGGATTTACTCTATTTTTCATTTTAGCACCTCTATTTGTAATTGTTTTCAAATAAATGAAGTGTATTCTAAGTAGTTTAATTGTGAAAGAACACCACAATTAAATTGTAAATTGAATATGTTATCGTAGTCAACAGAATATTCAGAAATTAAAACCTTTCTCAAGAAGGAATTTCACGCAACTAATAATATAAGTAGTGGATTTAGAAACAAAGTGTTTTTCGTGTCGTTGTACTTATGTACACTTAGTTTTCTAACTAAACCAAGTGATGATCTTTTTTATTTTAATGACATTTTAATGGAAAAAAGATTAGCGGAATTAAACAATTTGAAAGTAGGAGACAAAGTTAAAGTGCAATCAGAGGATAAGAAGGAAACCCTTGAAGTTGAAATTATCGGTATTTACGAAACTGTGCATGTTCCTGTAAAACACCATACACCGCTGTATAAGGGCTCTTACCAGTATAATAAGTATCAGGATTAAACGCCGCTTTAGATTCTTCAGTAAACATGAAAAATGACAAAACTGTAAGAATGCCCGAATGTTTGTAAGAAAGTTCGATGTTTTCCTTTTTCTTTTTTTATTATAGTGAAAAAGAAGAAGGAGATGTCATGCTCATGGTGATACTTATTTTTATGAAATTTTAAAAAACGTGGGAGGGGCAGGAAGATGACGTCTTCTCAACTCGTGTTTATAAACGTTAGTCGAAATTTACGAAGGTATGCCGCCTATTTTTTAAGTGAAAACGTCATGTTAGAGGAAGAAAACAGTACACTCACATAGTTAAGAAGTAGTTAAGTCCCATTTAAACCTTTTTTCCCATAATAAAATTATAAGCGTACAAGAAGGTTTGTATTTTTAGATTAGTACAATAATCAAAACTATTCATGTAATGAAGGTATATGGCAATTAGTTAAATACCTTATTATAAAGGAGGGGTTTGAAAATGTCTTTTTCTCAATTCAATATTGATAGTTTTCGAGCAATTAATGATTTAGGTAAACAATATTCATTCCTAAACTCAACCATGATATTTTTGGCAGAGTATATGGTATATATTTTAGCTTTAATTATTTTAGCTTATTGGTTTACTGGACCTAGAAAAAGTAGGATGATGATTATTCAAGCGATAGTTGCTTTTGTAATTGCTGAGGCGATTGGAAAAATAGTGGGGAAATTTCATCTGAATTATCAACCGTTTGCAGTATTGCCTGATGTGAATAAACTTGTCGACCATGCTGTAGATAATTCATTTCCTAGTGACCATACAATTCTCTTTTTTTCAATTTGCTTTTCGTTTTGGCTTGTTCGTAAAAAAACTGGATGGTTATGGCTTATACTTGCATTTTGTGTAGCGATCTCTCGTATTTGGGTAGGGGTTCATTATCCATTTGATATTGCTATAGGGGCTTTAATAGGATGTGTTTCAGCAGTGTTTACTTATTGGTTAGTACCGAAATTTTCTTTTATCAAGAAATTACTTACTCTATATGAAAGAGTAGAAAAACATGTTTTATTATCCAAAAACAAATCAAAGGGATTGTGAGTATACTCCTGTCTCATCCTCATTACGATTTTCCGCAAGATGCAACTTATTTATATCCACAACGGTGATAAGGAGTTGGTGTACGTCCAAGTAACATAATATCTTATTTGATTTAAACATGACTGTAAATCAAATTTGTACAATTACAAATGTGTCTAGCGCATCTTATACAGAAAGTTAATAGAAATGAACAATTAGCTAATCTTTATTCTGCTAAAGGGGATTTTTAAATGGTTAATGAAATCATTATTATATGGAAGTTTATTTAAAGATAAAGAGGAGTTGGTGGGCTTCATATGACTGCCGAAATAATCTTTGCATCCAATAAATTAGGAATAATAAATGATGATCAATTACAATCGATGCTCAATAAATTTAATTTGGGTAAACTCATTTCATCGAAAAAAACAGCAAATGGAGCGATGGGCCAAACTATGTTTGTCTCGTCAACAGAAGGCGAGTATGTTTTTAAAGGAAACCCACTTTATGCTGGTCAATTGGTTGAGGAAAAGTTCTTTGTAGAAAATATCCATAAAAGAACAAACGTTATTGTCCCTATGCCATATATAATTGATGATTCGGATGAAATTTTTGGTTGGAGTTATTCACTCATGCCTTGTCTTCAAGGCGAACATCTAAACTCAAAATATTTGAAAGCTACTCTCAAATTAAATGACAAGTTTAAAATAGCCGAATTAATTGTTAAAACATTATTTGAATTACATAATTGGAAAGTCAGCGAATTTGGTGAACTTAATACGGACAAACTTGAGATACTTCCCTTTAAAAATTCATACACACAATGGCTTTTCAATAGAATACTATTTTGGTTAGAGGATGCCAAAAAATACTCGAAAATTACGGATAAGGATTTCAAATGGGTGAAAGCTTTATTAGACGATTCCAAGGGGGCTTTTGAGAATTTATCTACTCCAACTTTTGTAATGGGTGATTTTAAGCCTGGAAACTTCTTAATATATTTAGGTGATAATGGATGGGAATTAGGTGGTGTTTTTGATTTTACAAATTCATATTTTGCAGATCCCGTTTCTGATCTAATAAAGATGATTACATACTATATAGATAACAATGAAGGCAATATCGCAAAACATTTAGTTAATTTGTATTGTAGAAATTTAGAAGGGAAAGAGGATATAAAAAAACGTATTAAAGTACATATGCTTCATCAAAGACTTCTAGATTGGGGTTGTGCAAAAGCAATGCATATGGTCACCTGGGATAATGAACTTCCATTTTATGAATGGGTAGAATCGTACACGAATTCAGTAGCAAGTATTATTGAGTAAAATAGAAATCCCCTTATTACGCAATCGTGACTTTAATAAAACAATGAAGGATTTGAGGTTACCCATGAAGACGAAAAGGAATAGATAGTACGTCTAGGTAATAAACTATTTTATTACTTAGACGTATAATCTAAATAATTTCCCGTAAACATTTTATAAGTATTGTTATTGCAGAATTAAACCTACAGTCATAATTAAACTAAATAGTATCAACCAACCAAACGCACAATAACCGAAAATTCTAATCCATTTTGGTAATTGATTCATGTTAACTTTTTTTGTGGGAACTCCCTGCATTGAAAACATCATTTTTTGATCTCTATCCCTATTATTTTGTTGTTCATACATAATATCATCACCTTTCTAGAACTATAGTGTTTATAGTATATCAGTCTGAAGAAAATTATGTATAAGGGCTAGTTTGCATCTTATGTGGTGGATTTTATAAATATCGAAAAAAAAGTCCTACATAAATAGGGCTTTTTTTCTTCAATTATTAACTTACTGGATATGCATTAGAACCAAGATAACGTTCTTTTATAATTTGTAGATGATGAAGCTCATGACCAGCAATGATGTATGCTAATGCACGAACTGTAACTGCAGATTTGTTCGCATTTCCTCTTTGTAACCAAGCGTCTTTATCTAAACTTTTAAGTAAATGTACGGTAGATTGGCGAACAATCATTAAATTCTCAAGAAGATCTTGCATAGATTGCTTGTTGAAATCAGCTTTAAGAACATACATATCATCGTTATAGCCTGGAAGTTCTGCTGTCTCTCCTCGAGCGATAGATAGCAATCGATACGCCGTAATACGTTCTGTGTCCGCTATATGACCAATTACTTCTTTTATACTCCATTTACTAGGAGCATATCGGAAAAGTCCCTCACTATCAGAAATCTCCTTTAATAAACAGTTCGTGTCCTGTATCTGTTGTTCTAGAATATGTATGATATTTCCGTCTGATATCAAGTTAATATACGTTGCATAATATGGGTTATATTCACTTGACTTTGGTCTTATTTGCATACGAATCCTCCTTTGTTTTTAATCTTTAAGTACAGATTATCACAAAAGAGTTTTGAATTAATCTGAAAGTTCGAAATTACAATTAAAAAATTCATCTATTACCTTAGTCGAAATAGTGTACTTTCACATCAATTAACAAACAGAAAAAGGATTTTTGATTTAACTCTTCGAATATCGTTCTATTACGAGTTTTTTGATTACTTTTGATAATATCTAGGAAATAACGAAAGGTTGTGAAATTATTTAATGAGTTATAAAGCGATGCTATTTGATTTAGATGATACGTTACTTGATAGGGATAAGGCAGTAGATAACTTTTTTTTATTAGTTTTAGAAAAGTGTTATGAGGATGTTAGTGATACAGTTAAAAACACTATGTTACAGACATTCAAAGAATACGATAAAAGGGAATACGGTATTAGCGATAAAACGATAGTTTTAGAATCATTATTTGATGAATTCGCGCCGAAATATAGATTGCCACACAATTACATCCAAGATTTTTGGAATGAAAATTTCCCTAAATGTTTTTCAATAGACCAAAATACTATTCATTTCTTAAATCAAATAAAGAAGCAATTTAAAGTTGGCATTATAACAAATGGCTCAACTCAGAGGCAAAAAGCTAAAATATTTAACACGAATTTAAATAGGTATTTTGAAACAATCATTATTTCTGAAGAAGTGGGATTTAGTAAACCTGATAAACGTATATTCGAACTAGCATTAAATAAGCTAAATGCACAGCCGGAAAATACTTTATTTGTTGGGGATGACTTACAAAAGGATATTGCTGGTCCTCAAAATGTAAATATAAAAGGTGTGTGGTTTAACCCTCAGAAAATCAAGAATACTACCCAAATACAACCATATGCCGAGATTAACACTTTGGATAGTTTGTTAAGTTATGTTACTCCACAATATTTTTATAACAAGTAAAAGCAATTTCATATATATATTCAAAAATATAAAAAAGAGAAACTATCTATGATTAATACGAAGTTTTGTAAAACAATTTTACTCATACTGTGTACATTATAAAGAGGTGGGACTATGGAGATAAAGAAAGTAGTAATCGATGGAATCAATATTGCGGTCATTAGAAACGATAAGGTATTAATATCGGATGTTCAGTCTGCATTAGATACTATGGCAACAGTTCAATATGAGGTAGATGCGAAACATATTATTATCCCAAAATCTTTAATAAGCAAAGACTTCTTTGATCTAAAGACACGTCTTGCGGGCGATATTCTTCAAAAGTATATAAACTACAAGGTTAAGATTGCTATCATTGGAGATTTCTCTATGTATACTAGTAAAAGCTTAAAGGATTTTATTTATGAATGTAATAAAGGAAAAGACATTTTTTTCTTAGCAACTGAACAACAGGCAATTGAAAAACTAAGTACATTGAAGTTTTAATAATACCCCAGTAAAATCTCTTTTTTTCACGTCGCTTATTATTTACAACATATAAGAACTGATGTTTGTGATAAACTAAGAGGTGAATAAAGGGGGATTTTACTTGAACAAATTTAATGATGTAATCGTAAATTTAAACAATATAATTTACAAACCTAACGAATTAATAATCACGAATCTAAAAGAAGAACAACAAAACGCAGAATATGCGGGATGTTTATTTTACTTAAATCATAAAAGCATTCGTTTTAGAATATCAAAAATTACCCCTAATAAAATTGGGCAATTTGTTTCTTTTTGGGAGAAAGATGACAATATGCAAAATCAAGCTTTTTCTTATGACGCTGCTCCTGACTTATTAGTTATCACTTGTATTGATGATAATAAACTAGGACAATTTATTTTCCCTAAAGAAATTATTCTTAAAGAAAAAATATTGAAAACACAAAGTCAAAAAGGCAAGATGGCTATGAGAATTTATCCACTTTGGGATACTCCTGTTAGCAATCAAGCGAAAAAGAGCCAAATGTGGCAACTTCAATATTTTGTTGATTTAAGTGATCCTAATAATTTACCTATAGATAAATTATTAAATTTGTATTTGTAGCTTCTTTTCTTATGTAATCTTGTGAGTTGGACTTTTTGTACCGGTACAGTTAAACGAAATGTACATTGTTTCAGTACCCCATCAAATTTACAATCAGCATATACTATTTTAACTTATACATGTTAAGGGGTGCTGACTATGACAGGTCTACAACATAAGCTTTTTACAAGATTGAATCTTGCAAACCGTACTGAAGTGAAGTTTGAAGAATTAAATACAATTCTCTTTGCATTTGCACACACTATACCATTTGAGAATTTAGATGTGATAACACGTAATGCGAATACAATTACTATGGAAAATTTACAGAATAAAATTTTAACTACATCCCGCGGCGGACTTTGTTATGAATTAAATACTCTTTTTTACTACTTTTTAAAAGAATGTGGTTATGATGTACAACTTGCCCTTGGAACCGTATATAAAAATGATATAAACGCATGGGCACTTGAGGATGGGCATATAACGATTATTTTAAATTATGATAACAAACGATACTTAATTGATGTAGGTATTGCTTCATTAGTACCTTTAACCCCCGTACCTTTTACTGGAGAATCTGTTTCCTCTAAAAATGGTTCGTATCGAGTGAGAAAACGAGACACAAGTAAAGGAAATTACATTTTAGAAAGAAAAGATACGAATGGAGATTGGAAAGTTTGTCATGCTTTTTATAATCGTATCATTGATGAAGTAGTAGTGAACGATGTTCAAAAAAGAGTAATAGAAGATGAGAAATCTGTTTTTAATAAGGGACCAATTGCGGTGAAATTGACGGACTATGGCCATGTCTCTTTAACGAATACTAGTTTAACTGAAATGATTCGTGAGGAAAAAACGAAACGTGTAATTACAGAAGATCAATATAGGGAGTTTTTATATACTTTATTTGCTATTGAGTTGTGATGTAACCAATAGCTAGCCGGTTCTTATACAGAATCGGCTATTTTATTTTAAAACTACTATTAAAGTTTGATTTTCTTAACAGATATAATACACTAGAACGGTATGAACAATGAATTTTGAATGTAAAGGAAGATTTTTATGTCAATTATTGATAAATTGAAACTTAATAAGTATACAAATATGGTCGTGATTAATGAACCAAGTGATTATGACATTTTTACAGGGAAAGAAACTGCATTTTCCAAAGATCATGATGCCATTTTTATTTTTGTAGAAACACTTGATGAAATGGTGAAACAAACGAATTTTATTATTAGTAATGAAGAATTACTAATTGAAAAAGGCTACATATTCTTCGCGTATCCGAAAAAAGGTAATTCTCGTTACAGTACGTTTATTCACAGTGATGAAATGTTTCCTGCATTAAGCGTTGGCGAAGATGGGTATGTAGGACAGAGTGATATTAAATTTGCACGAATGGTAAGTATGGACGACGTCTTTACTGTTGTAGGCTTAAAGCGTGAAAAGAAAAAAGAGAAGAAAACGCCTGCTATGAGTCAATGTGTCGCTGATTATGCAGATCGTATTAAAGATGTTGAAGCATTATTGGCTAATCATCCAAATGAACTTACGTTTTATCAAAGTTTAACACCTGGATATCAAAAAGATTGGGCACGTAATTTATTTTCTGTAAAACAAGAAAAAACACGCGATAAACGTCTTGAGAAAATGATTGAAATCCTTTCACAAGGCTATAAAACAATTGAACTATTTCGTAAGAATAAAAAATAACGATTAGGAAATTCACAATGATGCAACAATTAATTATGCTTAGCACATTGAAAAAAGGATTCCTTTCAGTATACTAAAGTATGTTCTTATATTTAAATAATTAGCAAAAGAGAAAAGGTGTTTGAAATGAAATCGTATATTGTAGTTGGAGCTGGTATTTTAGGAGCGTCTACTGCTTATCATCTAGCTAAAGCAGGTGCGAACGTTACTATCGTGGATCGCCAACAATTAGGTCAAGCAACTGATGCAGCAGCTGGTATTGTATGTCCTTGGCTTTCACAGCGTCGTAATAAAGCGTGGTATAAAATCGCTAAAGGCGGTGCGCGTTATTATTCTTCTTTAATTCAGCAATTAGAAGAAGACGGTGAAACAGATACAGGATATAAGCGTGTAGGTGCAATTAGTTTACATACTGATGAGAAAAAGTTAGATAAAATGGAAGAACGAGCTTATAAACGACGTGAAGATGCACCAGAGATTGGAGAAATTACACGTTTATCTGCTGAAGAAACGAAAAAATTATTCCCGGCATTATCAGAAGAATACAGTTCTGTTCATATTAGTGGCGCTGCACGAGTAAACGGAAGATCATTGCGTAATGCATTAATAAGTGCTGCGAAAAAACATGGTGCAACTTTTATTAAAGGTGATGCAGAATTAGTCAGTGAAGGTAATCTTATTACTGGAGTTAAAGTAAATGACGAAACAATGGTAGCGGAAAAGGTAATTGTAACTGCAGGCGCATGGGCGAATGAAATATTGAATCCATTAGGTGTTAATTTCTTAGTTACGTTCCAAAAAGGACAAATTGTTCACCTGCAAACGGAAAATACAGCAACAGGCCATATGCCAGTTGTTATGCCACCAAACGATCAATACATTTTAACATTTGACGATGGTCATGTCGTAATTGGAGCTACCCACGAAAACGAAACTGGCTTCGATCATCGTGTAACAGCAGGTGGTTTACATGAAGTATTCCATAAAGCATTAACAGTTGCACCTGGTTTAGAAAATGGTACTATGCTTGAAACGAGAGTTGGATTTAGACCATTTACGCCAGGATTCTTACCTGTAATTGGGCCACTTCCTAACTTTGAAGGTATTCTCGTTGCGAACGGATTAGGTGCTTCAGGTTTAACTGCCGGCCCATATTTAGGATCAGAATTAGCTAAACTAGCACTTGGTCAAACAATTGAATTAGATTTAAACGATTATGACGTTGCGGGTGCAATTGAATAATAAAAAAGATTAGGATTCGCTCCTAATCTTTTTTATTTATAGCTAACTCTTTAATTGCTTTAATAACCTTTTATTTAATTCCCATAATGCTGTTTTGCTACTATCCCACTTTAAAAGCGTTACTGCTTCCTCAAAGCATAACCATTTATAATTGGAGTGTTCTTTGGATAATGAAATGTTTTTTGTAGAAACTTGAACTCCAAAAGAAAATTCTTTTATTACATAAACATCATCTCCCCAAAGAAATTCTCCAACTACATCTTCTACTGGTAGTGAAGACACAGAATCTAATTCTATATAAGGAAATTCTCTTAAAATACCAGCTTCTTCAAACGCTTCCCGTTTTGCTGATTCAATAGGAGTCTCACCATCTTCTCCACCACCAGCAATTCCTTGCCAATAACCATAATCACTTCGGTTAAAAATAGCGTATTGAATAGTATCTTCAGTTATTATATAAGGAAATATTAATACTTGATATGGCGCTCTCATTGTATAACCTCTTCCTGAAAATAAACTTTAAATAAATATGAATAATTGTTAATTATTATATGGAGTGGGTGTTCTTTTGAATATAAACGCCACGGATAAAATAAAGATTACAGCCTTCAAACTTCCCCAATACGGATATACAGCATGATCTGTTAAACTAGCATATTGAAAGATATTCTCTAAACCGAAAATTCCTATCATGACTGCTAAGAGGAATGAAGTTGATCCATATGTTCCATTGCGATAGAGGATAAATAAGTATATTGCACATGTAAGTGGTACGATGATTTGTAGTAGGATTGCCATGGATTGTCCCCCTAATTTTTATTCTATACTTTTATTATACCAAAAAAATGTAATAAAAAGGTATATAAGTTAATTGATGTTAAACAGAAAACAGACTTGTACGAACAGAGATATTACAACTTCATGTCTATAGTTTTGATACTAATTGAACTACTCTAATCATATTCTTCTATATAAAAGAAATAAAAAAGGGGGGAAGTTAATTGACAAAAATTAAGGTTCGTTTACGGCCCATCGTTCATAACTTAAATTTACCGACTGTAATAAAAACAGCTATACTTCCAGGTGAAACGACCGAAAGGCTATTTATCGCAACTCAATTAGGAGAGGTTTTTTACATAGGAGACGATGCTATAAAGACATTTTTAAATATACGTCACCGAATTATTAAATTAGGTACATTTGAAGAAGGCGTTTCTAGTAGCGGGTATGATGAACGCGGCTTACTAGGACTAGCGTTTCATCCGCAATTTAATCACAATGCCTTATTTTATCTTCATTATTCAGTAGCCGGGACTCAAGGGCCAGGAGCGCTTTCAAAACAATTTAAACCGAATCCTTGTGACGAGAAAACTTTAAACTTAAAGTGGACAAATAGAGATACTCAATATGATCATATCGATACAATTGAAGAATGGATTTTACAATCAAACGGTAAACCTCAAAAAAGAAGAACTTTACTTAATATAAGAAGGCCATTTTTTAATCATAACGGCGTAAACAGCTTAAACTTTTCACCTGAGACTGGAAATCTTGTTTTTACAAATGGAGATGGTGGTTCTGGCTATGATCCGTTTAATTTAAGCCAGGATGATTTAGAAATAGCGGGTAAAATAATTGAAATCGATGTAAGTAGAGATACATTCATAACCAATCCTCCAGTAGTTACACGCTTTAATGAACTTCCTTTATCTATACAAGAAACACTTACAGTCATTGCAAAAGGCGTTCGTAATATTACAGGTATTTCATTTCAAAGGTTTCATAATCAACATATCAAATATGCCGGTAACGTCGGACAAGATATTGTAGAGTCTATTTTTTCTTTTGTTCTATATAAACCAATACCAGTTACCGAAATCGTTCAAACTCATTTAATGAGAGGTACACTTGATCAATATGGATTTATTAATTTTGGGTGGAGAGGATGGGAAGGAGAATTACCAACTTCTTTTATAAGGCACTGTTCTGAGAATCCAACTTTAGATGAGAGAATAATGGCTTATTATAATGAAACTATAGAAACATCAGTGCAGCGTATACAGTCTCTAATTAGTTATTATCATAAAGATTCCAGACCAGATAAATTTGAAGGAACTTCCCTTACTGGAGTTCAGCCGTATATGGGAACTGCCATTTCTAGTTTGACTGGTAGTATTGTGTTTACTGATCTTGCTAAAAAAGAAAAATCGCAGTCTTCAGTAAAAGGTGCGTTAGCTTATTCTAGAGCTGGTACGCACGGTAAACATACTGACTTTCATATTATTGAAACACATTATGATTTCGGTGAGCAGGAAGCTTATTATATGAGTTTAGGAACAAATTTGGATCAAACTAGATTATATTTAGGAGTTTACGGTTCTATGAAAGTAACTGATTTTAACAAAGGTACTATTTTTGAAATCGTTCCTTAACATGATAGACACTCTCGGAATTATTCATTATATAATCGTCCACTGTATAATTAGATATCTTTAGGGGGATTTTGATGAATCACTTTAGAAACTATTGGTATCAACCGATGATCGCGTATGATACCAATTTTGTTCATAATAGAAAGATGACGCCAGCAAAGAGGTTAGTGATTACAGCATTACTCGGTTCACTTGCTGCTATTTTTCAATCTGCAGGCAACTTAATTCCCGGTATTGGGTTATTTATTAGTCCATTTGCGACGCTACCAATCTTTCTAGCTATTTGTTATTCTATTCGCGAGGGAATATTCTCTTATATTTTAACTATTTTCCTGTTATTTATTATTGAGCCAAGTGAACTCATTGTTTTTCCCTTTACTACTGGTTTATTAGGTATAGCGTTAGGAGTATCCTTTATACAATTCAAGAGGAGGATTTTGGTGGTTGCCTTTTCAGCGATATGTCTACTTATAGGTATTATGATCGTTCTTGATATTTTTCGCTTTCCTGTATTAGGTCCTACCGTTCATACAACTTTGGAGATAAAAATTATATTTTCGATATTTATTATGAGCTTTCTATACTGTTGGATTTATGCAGGCTTTTGTAGAATAATGTTGAATAGAGTATATAAAGTATGGACTTAACAATTTCTCATATATTTTCAAAGATTGGAGATTTAATTCGTGTATAACGTTAAAATTAGAAGACCAAATAAAGATGATGTAGATGAATTAAATTTGTTTTTTCGTCTTGTTATTACTCATACATTTAAAAATGAGGGGTTATCACAATTATTGGATGACATAGAAAATGAAATACATACGAAAAAACAGTATTTGGAAAATGATGTGGAGAGTAACGGAGAAAGTCGTTACTTTTTATTAGCAATTGATACAAGTAACGATAAAATCATTGGAACAATTGAAATCGGTCCAGCAAGTACATTGATTCATAGTTGTACAGGTGGTGTTCTTAAAGATTTACATGAAATAGGAACAGTATTTGTATTACCTGAATATCAACGAAATGGCATAGGCAATGTATTGCTAAACGCAATGTATATTACGTTACTTAGCAGAGGGATAACAGAATACTGTTTAGATAGTGGATACAAAAAAGCGCAAAGTATATGGGCGAAGAAGTTTGGAGAACCTAGTTATGTACTGAAGGATTATTGGGGAGAATCAAGTGATCATATGATTTGGAAGAAGAGTTTACATGATACTCCTATAATATTTGAATTATAAAATGAAATATGCCTCTGAACGTAGCTTTTCTTACATATGTATGCTATTATTTATCTTTATAATAAAAGAGGACGTGAATGAACTTGATTAAAATTAATATTCCTGAAGCTGATGTTTCAATTACTGAACGTAAACAAGTTATTAAAGGAGACGAGCCAATAATCACTCCAATTAATGGTTTTATTGATTTCCACTTGTTCCCTAGAGATAAAGGCGGCATTTTTATGTTTTACAATATTAATGACGAACTTCTTTTCGTAGGTAAAGCTCGTAAAATTAGACAACGTATTAAGAAGCATTTTGAAGACAATGTTTCACCAATTAAAAATCATCGTGATGAAGTATACCGCATTGATGCATGTATCGTAGAAGATCCAACAGAAAGAGAAATTTACGAAACATATATCATTAATGAATATAAAGCAAAATATAACGTTGATAAAGTATTCTATAAATAAGTACAAAAAACAATCCCAGTACATAGACTGGGATTGTTTTTTATTTAAATTTAGTCCTCATATTTTTTTCCTATTTTTAAATGATTAGCCACAATAAAACAGCATACCCCTATACATATAAGTACAATTCCAATCGTTTTATGTTTTCCTTCAAAGATAGGAATATCAGAAATAACATTTGTCATACATAACCCTATAAACACAAGGATAGGTCCTATCCATAGTAATACATTGCCGAATTTCGTATGTTGCCACATAATAACCCCCTCACTATTTTTACATATATATCCATAAAATGAAAGTGAATTCATAGAGAAATATAGTTTTTTTCATATCGAAAAATTAACCTTCATATATTGGTACAAGCAAACAAGAAAGGGGACCATCATGAATTGGTTAGAAGCTTTTATATTAGGGATCATACAAGGTTTAACAGAGTTTTTACCGATAAGTAGTACAGGTCATCTTTATTTAGGAAGGCATTTGTTCCAATTAGATGAAGCGGGATTATTTTTAGATACGATGCTTCATATTGGAACTTTACTTGCAGTGTTTATTTATTACAAGAAAGAATTTTTATATTTAATTAATAATCCATTTTCAAAACTCATGCTACTACTTATTGTCGGGACGATACCTGCAGTCGTAATCGGTTTATTATTTAAAGACTTCTTTGAGGATATTTCAAAAACAGGTATTACGATTGGTTGGGAGTTTTTAGTGACAGGATTCTTTCTCTATATGGCGGATAAACAAAAGAATGGTCGTAAAAAAATGGACGACATTACATATAAAGATGCATTTATTATCGGTTCCTTTCAAGCGGCTGCTATTTTTCCGGCAATTTCTCGTTCTGGTATGACAATCGTCGCTGCATTATGGAGGAAGTTAGACCGCGAAACTGCTGCTTACTTTTCTTTTTTATTATCAACACCAGCTATAGTAGGAGCAATTATTTTGCAGTTTGCAGATGTTTTTCAAGGAAAAGCAGAATCTATTTCTAATACATCTTTAATTGTCGGGACGTTATCAGCAGCATTTTTCGGTTACATAGCTGTTTCATGGATGATTCAATACTTAAAACGGCACTCTTTAAAAGTATTCGCGTATTACGTCTGGGGATTAGGCATTATAATTATAACGTTGCAATATACCCATGTGTTTTAATTATAATGGTAAAGAAGTTAATTAGTTTAAGATCCTGTTTCATTCATAAAAAACAGGATCTCTTTTATTAAGGGGGAAAATATGTTTAATAAAGCTATCGTTATTGGCGGAAGTATCGCAGGAAAGCTCGCGGCAAAAGCATTATCAACTGCTTTTAAAGAAGTAATCATTATAGAAGCCGGTGAAAGATGGGATGGAAAGTCCTCGAGAAAAAGAGTCCCACAAAGTAATCATCCTCATGTGTTATTAAAAGGTGGAGAAAAAGCCATTGAGGAATTGTTTCCTAATATTACGAATGAATTAATAGAAGCAGGTAGTGTCGTACATAACTTTACTCGTGATTTAAAATGGCATCAATTTGGTTTATGGAAACAACCATTCACAGGAGAAGTACATATGATTCAACAAAGTAGATTTTTGCTTGAATGGCATATTCAAAAACGAATAGATCAGGTTTCTAATATTACTATTAAATATGAGACATTGATTGAAGGGATATTAATAGATGGAAAACGTAACAAAGTATGTGGAGTAAAAGCAAAATGTTTAGAGACTGGTACACAAGAAGAAATTCAAGCAGATATAGTTGTTGATGCAAGTGGATTCGGTTCAAAAAGTATAGCATGGTTACGTGAATATAATATCGAAGTGCAAGAAGAGAAAGCGCGTATTGATTTATTTTACACAACTAGAATGTTTAAACTTAAAGAAAATGAGAAATTAGATTACTGTAATACGCTAATGTCTCCAAGTTTCCCTGACAATCCGTATGGCGTCCTTATTCAAACGATTGAGGATCATCGTTATTTTGTTACTTTCAGTGGATATGCAAATGAAAAAGCGCCACAAACAGATGAGGAATTTTATAATTTTGCTGAAACTCTATCAATTTCTAATGTGACAGATTTTCTAAATAAAGCAGAAGCAATTTCAAATATCCAAACGTACAAAATCCCATATCAAGTACGTAGGCGATTTGATTTAGTGGATAATCTACCCGAAAGATTGTTAGTAGTTGGGGATGCGCATTGTCGTTTCGATCCTGTTTTCGGTCAAGGTGTTTCAGTTGCTGCTATGGAAACTTACCAATTACAGGTACTTTTACAAAAGAAACAAAAGCTTGATAGTGCATTTACAAACCAGTTTTATAAAGAGACTGCTCATATCATACAAACTCCATGGGAGATGACTACAACGGAGATATCACGTCATCCTCAGTTAAAAAGAGAATTAACGATAAAGCAAAAGTTTCAGCTTTGGTATACGAAACAAATTTATCAACTATCCGCAAGTGACTCTGACGTTTATATTCGATTAGTAAGGGTGATGAATTTAATTCGTAGTCCATTTCACCTATTTCATCCGAAAGTGCTATTTGCTGTATTACTGAAGAAAAAGAAATAGAAGGAAATTAATTGATTGAAAAAGAATATATAACAGTTAGTAGATATAGAAGGAGTAGTCAAGATGAAAATATACATAGAACAATTAAAGAAAAACGATGCTAAGGATTTATTTACGTTTGAACTTACGAATAAATCTTTTTTTGAAACAATGGTACCAAATCGTGGCTCGCAATATTTTGATTTTAAATATTTCCAAAAACTACTAGATGGTTTATTAATAGAACAGGCTGATGGAGATTCTTACTTTTATTTAATTCGTAATGAAGAAAAAGAAATTGTAGGACGAATAAATTTAGTGGATATTGATACAGAAACTCGAAGCAGTTCGCTAGGTTATCGGGTAGGAGAAAAGTTTACTAAAAAAGGCGTTGCAACAGCAGCTGTAAAATTAGTTATAGAAGTAGCGAAAAATAATAAAATTAATGAGATTCATGCTAAAACAACTACTAATAATCTCGCATCACAAAGTGTATTAGAAAAAAGCGGGTTTTCTTCCTATCAAAACGAAGCAGATACAACATCTGTAGAATTAAATGGAGAACATGTGAAATTTGTACATTATATATGGAGAAATACTTCGCGCTTATAATAAGGGGGACTTATTCATGAATGATTTACGTTATCCAATTGGCCAATTTACATACAAACGCCCTATAACTGAAGAAATGATAGATACATGGATTCAAGAAATTGAAGATTTACCAAATGAACTAACAAAGGCTATCAAAGATTTAGATCAGAAGCAGTTAGATACGCCATATCGAGTTGGTGGATGGACGGTTCGTCAAGTAGTCCATCACGTTGTTGATAGCCATATGAACAGCTACATACGTTTTAAATTAGCACTAACAGAAAAGAACCCTACGATTAAACCGTATAAAGAAGAGAAGTGGGCAGAACTACCTGATTCTAAATTACCAGTAGATGTTTCACTAGTAATGTTAGATTCATTACATAAAAGATGGGTTAACCTTTTATATTCTCTAGAACTGGAAGATTTAGAAAAGACATTTAACCATCCAGAAACTGGTGAAACAAAACTTGCTGCTGCAATTGGACTATATGCATGGCACGGACGTCATCATACAGCTCATATCACTTCATTAAGAAAACGACTAAATTGGTAACATGAAGATTACTTTAGAGAATGCGACAGAAAATGATGCAGTAGCTTTATTTCAAATGCAAATAGACTCGTTTACCCCTTTATTAAATAAATATAAAGACTATGAAACAAGTCCAGCAAATGAATCTATTGAAAAAATGATTTTAAGGATAAATAATCCTAGTAATAACTTTTATAAGATTATATTTGATTCGAACCTTGTAGAAGCGATATGCATATTTAAAAAGGAACTACCTTATAAATTTTGGATCAGCCCAATGTTTATTCATCCAAACAATCAAGGGAAAGGAATCGCTCAGCAGGTACTTTTTTTAATTGAAGAGATGTTTCCAAAAGCACGAAGCTTCGAACTTGCTACGATTTTAGAAGAAGAAAGAAATTGTTTTCTATACGAAAAGATGGGATATAAAAGAACAGAAGTAACAAAGAAATTAAATGATAAAACTACACTTGTCTATTACAAAAAAGAAAGGTAAAGCATTCGAAATACACTTTACCTTTTTCTGTCATTTGAGATTAAATATACAAAAATGATGCATATTCTTCCAAAATACTCGGGTTAGTAATTTTACAAATGAATAAACATGCGAAAAGACATTATTTTGTCGTATATGTTACTAACGCTTTTTGAATACTTAAAACACTATCGTCACCTTTAAATTCTTTCGTAATTGGTGTACTCAAACTAGATACCCAAATTTTAAGCTCAGCATCTAAATCAAAATGCCCAGCTGTTTCAATGCTAAATTGTGTAATGCTTTTATAAGGAATAGAATGATACTCTGTTTTTTTACCTGATATTCCTTGTTTATCTACTAAAATAAGACGACGATTTGTAAATACGATTAAATCACGAATTAATTTATAAGCATGCTCAACTTTCTCATCGTCTAGCATAATCTTCTCTAAATCACGTTCTACACTTTCTGTACTAGCATTTGATGCATTTCCTAAAATACCGCTAAATAAACCCATAGGAAATTCCTCCTCCATTATTTGTGGATTGTGTTACTTATATTGTACCATGCAATTTACTAAGAAATTATGACATTACTTTAGTAGTTTCTGGTTATTGTTGCAATTCTTTTTTATAACCTCATCTTAAAATCTTATGCTAACATGTAAGTAAGAAAAAAGAAGCAGAGGGATATGGTATGAAAAATATCGGTTTAGTTTTAGAGGGCGGAGGAATGAAAGGATTATATACTGCGGGAGTACTCGAATATTTTATGGAAAAGAGCTTATATTTTCCTTATGTAGTCGGTGTATCGGCCGGAGCATGTATGGGAGCAACTTATTTATCACGTCAAAAAGGAAGAAATAAAAAAGTAAATACAGAGTTAGTATCTGATCACCGTTATATATCTTATCGAAATTTGATACGAAAACGTGAATTATTCGGAATGGATTTTTTATTTGATGAAGTACCTAATAAAATTGTGCCATTTGATTTTCAAACATTCTTACACTCTAATGAACAGTTTGTTATAGGAACGACTGATTGCGATTCAGGAAAAGCAGTTTATTACAATAAAATAGAACACGGTAATGACATTTTAAAGATCATTCGTGCATCAAGTTCGGTCCCTTTTATAGCGCCTGCTGTAGAATATGATAATCGAAAATTGCTAGATGGAGGGATTATTGATCCTATACCAGTTTTAAAAGCGCAAACTGATGGTTATGAAAAGAACGTCGTTATTATGACAAAGCCAGAAGGATATGAGAAGCGGCGAAATAAGTTTTCTAGGCTAGCTAAAATTTTATATAGAAAATATCCGAATATCGCACAATCTTTAGTAGAACATTATCGTTTTTATAATGAGACGATATCTTATATGGGGCAAATAGGACAAAAAGATAATTTCTATGTTATTCAACCTAGCGTGCAGCTTCCTATAAGTGGAATAGAAAGAAATAAAGAAAAGCTCGTCAATCTATACAATCTCGGCTATACAGATGCTCAATATCATTATGAAAAATTATTAAGGTGGATAGAGAAATAAAGGGGTGGAAAGTTGCTATTAGATAAGAAGGTTATTTTTAATGAATTGCAGAAAATGTATAGTCCGCTACAAAAACCGTTTCCGTATCGTGCTTCAGCAAATAAAGTGGCTAAGGAAATCGTTTTTTGAATGGTTTCCGCAATATCGTTTTATTGAAACGGAAATTGTGAAGTATCTCATTTTGTATAGAGATTTCATGAATTATGAGAAGTCTAGGAAACCATTACTATATTATCTTACTGAATAAAAATAAAAACGTACAAGTTATACTGCTTGTGCGTTTTTTGTTCATAAAAAAGTCAATATTTATACCTTGTTTATATAGGGATTTTAATGTGCAAAAAGAAGTATTTATAGAATAAAGTAAGGGAGGAGAGGCGTTTAGCGATTGTTTTCCTTTAATGCATTGTCCTACTCGAATATCGTTAGTAATTTATGTTAAAATATTTCGAGTGAAATTAAGACAGGAGGGACAACATTAACATGGAAAATGTATCAAATATAGATAAATTGGAATCAATAAAATCTTTACAATCAACAATTCGTAAACTTGAAAATGCACTATCACAAATGACTCAAAAAGGTGCAAATACTACATTAGTAAAAAAACGACTTAAAGCAGTTTGCGTAGGGTTAGCAGTACTAGAAAATATTTGGAATCAAGAAAGTCACCAGTATAATCATGAAGAGCTAGCAGAGGCTCGTAATATCCTTGCTTGTTTGCTCCCATCAATTGAGAGGGCCTATGATAAGTCTAAAGCTGAAAGTCCTCAAAGAACACTTTTAACAAGACGGATTAAAGCGTTGGAACTTTCTATTCAGGCAATTGATAAACTTTCTAATAAATAACTCATCTACATACATAACATCCTAATCCTAAATTCTATAAAAGCAATCTAATGAAAAGAAATGCAAAGGAGGAAGATAGGCGACTTCAATAATTAGTCCTAAGTTAGAGGAGCTTAATAATCAATTAAAGAATGGAAATGAGAAAGCTTTGTATACTTTTTTTCATGAAATAAAGTTGAATTATACGCCACTAATAGAACAATGTCCTGTAGAAAGTCAGTATAAGCTTATAACGTATATTTGGTTAGGGGATCGAAAAACTAAAAACGTTTATGTATTCGGTAGTGTACCTGGTTGGGATCTGTCTGTAAATCAACTACAACGGTTGTTACAGACAGATATTTGGTATGTAACGTTTCGGACGGATAAGAGTTTTATTTCAACGTACTATTTTTCAGTAAACGATGTTTTCGAAAATGATTGGATAAAGCGTAGTGAACAGTATCAATTAGACCAATTTAATGGAAATACATTTGGAGAAGGTACCAATAAAGCGTCTTTGTTAAACATAGGAATGGAGGTGCAGTATAGCAGTCGTTTTCCTTCAAAGCATTATCCATCCGGAAAAATTGAAACATATTCTTTTCATAGCACAATTTTAAATAACACACGTAAAATTCATATTTATACGCCTCATGATTATTCTCACACTTCACATCTTCAAGAACTTCTCATTGTATTTGATGGAAATTCATTCATTAATAACCTTTCAATCGCAAAAACACTCAATTATTTAATTTACGAAAAAGAAATCCCATCTTGTATTTTGTATTGCTGTTGCTATAGATCCAGTTAATCGGCTAGAAGAGCTAACTTATAACGATAAAATGAATACATTTTTAACGGAGGAATTACTTCCGTGGATTCAGGCGAAGTATCATGTGCATCAAGAAGCAAAACATACAACAATTGCTGGTTTCAGTCTTGGTGGCTTAGTAGCTTGTTATGCAACGCTTCAAAATCCACACATTTTCGGGAACGTGCTGTCAATGTCTGGATCCGTTCATTGGAAAAAAGATGGGTATGAAAATAAAATTCCTTGGATTGAAAATCAAATTTCATCTATAGATTCAAATGCGACGTAACCTCATTTTTATATAGCAGCAGGAGAACTTGAAAACAAACCTCTTTTAACGGCTAATAGACGTCTGTATAAAGCTTTAAAAGAAAAGGAATACCAAATTACTTATGAAGAGTTTCAAGGCGGCCATAACGGTGTTTGGTGGCGAGAAAAGTTATTTGATAGGTTGAAAGCTTTAAAACTTACAAAAACACACTATAAAACAAAAAGGAGAGAGAATCTATGAATCAAGAAGAACTAGATAAAAAACTAAAAAAGCAAGAGATTTTAGTAAAAGATGAGAAAGTTTGGACCTTTACGTATGAGGACCATATTAGTTCTATCGTGAAAGAAGCAGAAAAGAAAGGGTCTTTTGATAATTTACCTGGTAAAGGGAAACCTCTAAATCTAGATAAAGATCTTTCGTACAATCCTGAAAAGCAACTGTATAGAACTTTGAAAAATAATCATGTATTACCTAGGTGGATTGAGCTTTCAAAGGAAATTGATGATTTAAAAGAAAAGCTAAAAGAAAATACAAATACTGCAGAATCAGCGAATTTAATTCGAACTATTAATAAAAAGGTTTTAGAACATAATTTACTTTGTCCACCAAGTGCGCAAAAAACGAGGGTAAAAACGGATTTTTAACGATTTTTAATGCAGCTATCTTTTGCTATATAATTAAGTAAGGCATTTTCAATTCATTATTAAAGGGAGGCAAATGCAATGAAGAATACGTATCAACTTCAAATTCCGAAAAAAGCTAGAGCAGTATCGTAGTATTTTAGAAGAAAGTGTGAAACCGTATATAAACGTGTCTGGAACATTAGCAGAGACAACGCTTTTTGAGAGTAAGTTTGGTGGTTATCCGTATTTACCTATAGATCAAGAGCATCCTAAAGATTCAAATGGACAACCTATGATGTTACTTGCGCAGCTAAACTTTGAAGAAATACCGCATGTTGAATATATGCCTCAGGAGGGAATGTTACAGTTTTTTGTAAGTGCTGATGATGAGCTTTATGGAGCCGATTTTGACCATCCAACAATACAAAAAGACTTTCGAATTATTTATCATTCTACAATTATAAAAGATTTAAATAAGGTAATTACTGAGTTTAGTTATTTAAACACTTTAGAATTAGAGGACTTTATCATACCTGAAGCAGCGAAATTAAAGTTTGAATTAGGTTATCAACCAGTAACATCAAGGGATTATCGATTTGAAAAGATGTTTAGTGAGGAAATTGATTGGGAAGAAATTGTTGATGAAGAAAATAATACAGAATTAGGCGAACTGTATGATGATTTATGTAAAGATCAAGGGCATAAAATTGGTGGTTATCCATTTTTCACACAGACAGATCCAAGAGAATGGGAAGAAAAATACCAGCAATATGATGTATTATTGCTGCAAATTGATACAGATGATTCATTAAATATTATGTGGGGAGATTCCGGTGTTGCTAATTTCTTTATAAAGAAAGACGATTTATTAAATCTAGATTTTTCCAATGTTATTTATAATTGGGATTGTTATTAAAAATATATAAATGAAATACTAGCAAGCTAAAAAATCTTCCTGAAGGTGAGGAAGATTTTTTTATGTTAAAAATAAACGTTATGTTAACTAGAATAAAGAACGGTAAGTACAATAAAAGTCAAGCATAAATGACAGAAATAACAATAAATAATCTAAAGTTATAAAACGTGTGTAAATAGCAATATAAATTTATTAAGTAAAACATAAAATGAATTTAATAATTTATATTTTGTATAGAAATAATTTTTCTGTATAAAAAATTTCTTGTCGATCAAAAATGTTTTTGATTCTTTAAAGCTTAATTAATAATCGTTTAAAATTCACTGTGATGGATTTATAACAAAAAAAATGATAAAAACTGTAGAAATTCGTTTAGATAAGATTTTGTCTGAATCTCACTAAAAATCTCTGTTCCGTCTCATTAAGTATAGTTTACTTGGGTTTTGATACCTGATATCGCTTTTTTCTGTAACTACCTATAATATATATTATGTTAACTAACTTAAAATAATAAACTTATTATAAGTTAGTTTTGGTAATTAGCCTCCCCTCGTTCTTTTTAATCATTCTGTGGATGGGTTGTTTAGTTGTTTGTTGTTTGTTGTTTTATAAGTTGTTGATGAAAATGTCTCCAGATATAAATTATATTTAGACAATAAAAAATGCAATTCGTTTTAAATGAACGCATTAAACGAATTGCATTGATATGATTACGAATAAGTTTTTAAAATTAGTTTGCTACAGCAATTGCTTCAATTTCAATTAATAAGTTATCGTTAATTAACTTTTTAACTTCTACAGCTGAACTTGCTGGTGGATTTTTAGTATCAATGTATTGATCTCGTATATCTCTAACAATGGCCATTTGAGAAATATCTGTTAAGAAAAATGTTAATTTTACTACATCGTTAAATTTTAATTCCGAAGTTTTTAATGCACTTTTGATGTTTTCGAATACTTGTCGCGTTTGTATAGCTAAATCGCCAACACAAACTATTTGACCCTCAGTATTAATCGCTACTTGTCCAGATATGTAAATTGTTCGTTTAGCGTTACTAACTTCGACTACATGCGAGTATCCAAAAGTTGGTGGCATTGTTTCTGGATTGATAAATTTCTTTTGCAAGATTCTTCTCTCCTTTTTTATCAAATTAATTGTAAAATCTATGTATTTGTTATATTCAATAAATAAAATTAAGAATACTTTATGATTTGAAAATAAAAACCTTAGAATAGCTACCTTCATACCTATTCTAAGGTTTTTTAGAGTTTTATATTTAGTTATCGCTAGTGGACATTGTTAAATTAATCTTTTCATAATCTCTTTTAAATTGATTATCATTTTTTAACCAACGTTTGAAAGCCGATTCGCTTATTTCTAAATTTGAACAAGTTGTAGAATTACATTTATTTTTCATATATTCTTTAAGGAAAATTTGTTTCCTTTGTTTAACGGCAGTTTGAGTTTGTTTTAATTTTCGATCTTGTAATTGGTCTAAACTCAGACTTTCTTTCTGAAACACTTCATATTTTCTATGCAAATAAATATCTTTGTCTTTATAAATCCAATTTGAAAATAGTTGTATTGATTTTCTCCCGGTTAAAATGACGCGATGATGTTTATTTTGATTTAGTAAATCGGCTGATAAATTTTGATTTTGTAGTATTTGATGTAAAGAATTCATAAAAGTATATGATCCTCCTACAAAACTGACTGTATACGTTTCATACTTGACATAACCATCCCCATCAAAATATCCACGAACAAAATGATGTAAATATTCTTCAGGCACGAATGGGAATTTGATATTTAATGATTTACATGGCATGATTCGATGTATATTCATAAGGTCGTCTTTTATTGTTTTGCTATTAATGTTTAGCATATATACGCCTGTTTTTTTATTTTGATACAGTGGCTGTTTTGTGTTTAGTTCTTGTTTTATATCTTCTAAAATGTAACTTTCTTTTTGAGATATACTGACACATTGATTTTCTTTTTGTATGACACCATCTGCTGCTATAAATCCTAAAATATAAGCCATGTTATTTGACCATGTTTTAAAATAATCTTCTGATATGTCATACTTCCTCTTCCAACTCCCTATAGCGCGCCTTGGAACGTTATTGTCAGTTAAAACCATACGAATATACCTAGCAGACACATTGGCAAGCGTAGCTATTTCTGAGGTACTCTTCCCTTCTGCATATAGCTTTGTTATTTCAGATTTTGATAGTTTACATTTTGATTTCTTTTTTCTCTCTGCTTTCATTTAGTTACTCTCCTTTCTTTTATTATTAAGAGATGTATTTACTTCTATAACATACAATGAAACGTATGTTCTTTGTTGCGTATAAGAGGGAATTTACTAAATTAAAACATTTTACATTTACTTCATATTAGTTTGATCTGCTGCTGTTTAATTTGCGTTTTATATATGAGAATAATGAATTTGACAAATTTATGAAATGTACTGCATTTAAGATGAAAGGTAAAATGATTTCGTTTAAACTACAATTAGCTACAATAACAACATACGTATATTGTTAAACGTAAAAAGGAGAACGAATGAAAAAGAAATATATAAATCAAATTCATACTGATGTAAGTTTTAAACCGAAAGATATTATAGGTTTAATGACTGATTACTTTAAAATGAAAACTAAGCTGCGTCCTATAAAGAATTTACCTGTTGTTTTATCGGATAAAAATAATGAGTCTTTAGAGTGTGTGACATGGTTTGGGCACTCTGCTTCGCTATTAAAAATAGAAGGTAAAACATTGTTATTAGACCCGATGTTTGGAGATGCCTCTTCCCCATTTCCCCTGTTTAATAGTAAACGTTATAGTGATGCTTTTTCTTTAGAACGTGAAGACCTTCAAGAAATTGATGCGATTATCATTTCTCATAATCACTATGACCATTTAAATTACAAGAGTATTATGCAGTTAAAAGATCGTGCAAAACACTTTTATGTCCCAACTGGAGTTGCACAATATTTAATTAAATGGGGCGTTTCACCTAGTAAAATTAGTGAGCATAATTGGTGGGACGAAATTACGTTTGATACTATAAAATTAGTTTGTGCACCTGCAAGGCATTTCTCTGGACGGAGTATAACAGATAGAGATTGTTCGTTATGGTGTTCATGGCTTATTTTAGGGAAAGAGACAAAAGTTTTCTTTAGTGGTGATAGCGGTTATGCTCCTCACTTTAAGGAGATTGGTGATAAGTACGGTCCATTCGATCTTACGTTAATGGAATGCGGGCAATATGATCCGAGGTGGTCTGCTATTCATATGTTGCCTGAAGAAACGGTACAAGCTCATATTGCTGTTAAAGGAGAACTCCTTCTTCCAATTCATTGGGGGGCTTTTACATTAGCATTACACGAATGGAGTGACCCGATAGAACGTGTTACGAAAGAAGCTAAGCGTTTAGAAGTTAAAATTACAACGCCTCAAATTGGCGAATCTATTACGTTAAAATCTACAGACTATCCATCATCAGCTTGGTGGAGAGAAATTTAATTATAAATAAAAATGAGCGAACTCCCTTATAAGGAATTCGCTCTTCTTCTGTATTTAAACTTATTTCACTATATTTGCTTTCCCGCTATCTAAAATTCTATTTGTTGGTACACTGGACATTTCAATCACTGTATTCATACTCTTATCAGTTAGTTCAATGAGTTCGTTTTCGTGATTGATTTTCTGTAAATCCCACACCATTCCACTGAACACGTTATGCTGTCCACTTACACTTAATATATTTTTCGTTTTACTGGATGGCTGTATTTGTAGATTTGTAAATTGATTACCACTAATTTCATTTGGCGTAGTTACATTACTATCCATATAAATCATATTTACACAATCTTCAAGTGAAAAGTTCATAAAACGATTGGCATTTATCCAAGCATAACCAGATTGCGGTTTCTTAGCTACTAATTTTAGCCCCGTTTCCATTCCTACAACTTTAACGTTTTCAAAATTAACAAACGAAATTTCATTTTCTTTTCCAACCGAGTATAAAGAAATTCCGGTACCTTTATTTGTTTCTGTCCAATTAATAATATTTATATCTTTTATTTGTGTCTTGTGCCAAGTGTTATAATACTTATTTTTGCCATCTAAATATATAACTTCAGAATTAAATGTAGGATCGTCTATAGCTATATAGGCCCCTTCAATTGATGAGTTTTTTTCTAATTCTATTACTCTAAAATTACCTTCGATAACAAATTGTGTTCCATAACCAAATAATAACTTTACACCTTGTTTCACTACAATTGGTGAGGTGATTTTGTACTTCTTATCATCCAGCAATACCGTTTTCGTTTTACTAGATTCTGCTTTATTGATAGCAGATTGTATTTTATTTGAATCATTTTTACCTTTAAAGTCTTCTACATACACTTTATCATTTTTAGCTACACTATCTTTTTTTGTGTATTGATAAAAAGCAAAAGTAATTAAAACTACAGCTATGAGTAAAATAATTATTTTCTTCATTACCCTCATCCTCATATAAATTTTCTTCTTAGCTACTCTTCGAATAATTTAAATGATAATTATTTTGCTGTGTATGATAGATTACAATTCCTGCTTTTTATAATTGAATTATATTATCTATAGAACTGTCCTGCTTAGCCAATTCTTCATTCCTATAATCTATTAATTTATGATTAGATAAAACAAAATTGTGCTCTAATATTAATTCATTATGGAGTACTTCATATAAAAATTTTGGTATCATCTCTCCTACGCCGTAATTATAGTCGCTTAACATCCAAGAAATCTCTTTCCAATCTAAAATTCCTTCTGATACTTTTTTTGGAGTTTGATATGTAAATTCATTAAGTAGCTCTATTAGATAAACATACATACCGCCAGAATATGAAGAGTCCTCCCATTTAATAATGCCTTTAAATTGGCGTAACTTCTATATTAGTCTCTTCTTTTATTTCACGAATTGCATTCTCTAAAGGTGTTTCTCCCTTTTCTATCTTTCCCCCTACCCCATTCCACAATCCTTTTACAGGGTCATATTCTCTATTTAACATAAGTATCTCTTCATTTCTCTTTATAAAACATAGAGTGTGCTTGTACATAATGTAAATCCTTCCTTTGTTATGAATAAGTTCTTACTGGAGATATAAGATGTACTGCTGCAGCTGCAGATTGTGTCCCTGCTTCAATTAATATCGGTCTCATAGAACCGCTGAAACTTAAAGTAACCGTTTCTTCTTTTATTGCCTTTAAAGCATCTAACATAAATCGTCCATCGAAAGATATATTTAATTGTTTTTCACCTTGAATCGCATCTACTTGTTGTGTCTCATATATTTTTCCAATCTGAGAAGCGTTAGACGAAACTTTAATTGTAGATTCGTTTACAATTTCTAAGTTAACATTGTTATTTGCCCATTCACTTGCTAATAAGCTTGATCGATCTACTCCTTGTAAAATCCTTTTTCTATCTATGTTAATGACTGTTTGAAAGTCATTTGGAATTAAATTAGATATATTAGGATATTTCCCTTCAATTAGTCTTGAATATAATGCAGTTGTGCCGAATGTAAAAATAATGTGACTTTCTGAAAGATAGATGTATACGAATTCTGAATTACTACTCATTAATTTTAGCAGTTCACTAATAGTTGCACTTGGTACGATACAACTTGCTTTCGTATCTGTAGCAATTATCATTTCGCGTATAGCAAGTCTATGAGAATCAGTTGCTACGCAAATTAATTTATTATGATCTAACTCTAAATGAACACCGGTAAGAACAGGTCTAGATTCATTTTTAGCTACCGCAAAGACAGTTTGTTTAAACACTTCAATCAATTGTTCTGTTTCTATTTGTACTTTTGCATGATCGTTTATAAGTGGTACATTCGGAAACTCGTATGTTGGAAGTCCATTTAAGTTTAATGTAATTTCTTCTGACTGTATCGTAATGATTTGCTCATCCTTACTTTTTATTGTTACATCACTTGGCATTTTCTTTATAATTTCAATAAAATATTTTGCAGGTACTACTATAGTTCCTGCTTTTAATATAGTTGTTATTCGGTCGTCTTCAGTAGAACTAGGGATGAATTTTTCAATGAAAATGTTTGAATTACTTGCGATTAAAGTAATTCCGGATTGATCTGCAGTTATCTTTATACCGGAAAGTATAGGGATTATAGCTTTCGTAGATATAGCCTTACTTACTTCTGAAAGTGCTTGAATGAACTGTTTATGATTAACGATAAACTCCATTTTTCCCCCGCCTTACATAATATGATAATTTTATGAAGATTGATGAATGATTGTTCCGTTAAAAAAGTAAGGTACTGTTTCTTTCCTTTGTAATGTATTTAATAATTGTTCTGGTATACGTAAATGTGGTGCTGCTTTATGTAATTCCATCCAAGTAATCTCTTCTATTTCTTTTGGTCTTGATATATTTGTTTCCCCGCCAATTATTTCCCCTAAAAAATTAAAGAAAATTGCATGGTGTCCTCTCTCTTCAAAAAAAGCTTCGCTAATGTAACAAATACCGTTTACAGTTATATGTAGTCCAATTTCTTCTTTCACTTCTCGAATAACTGCCTCTTCTAACGTTTCCCCAAATTTAACTGCGCCACCTGGTAATGTGTAATAAGAACCATTCTTTCCTTTGTTTTTTACCATTAAGATCTTTTCATTTGTTTTATCGTATAAAAGTGCATATGTAACATTTACTTTTTTCATCTAAATCCACCTTCAATAATAAGAATTTTCTGCCTTTGTTACATTCTACCATTTAATCGTTTTAAAATATAAAAAAGTTAATTGAGTATTTCATTTATCTGCGCTTAGTAAAGGTAATAATCGATATCTCTTCGTTACTAAATAAAAAAGAACGTATTTTGAAAGTAATTATTCAACGTACGCTCTTTATACTTTGATAAATTCATTTTTGGATTCTATATAATTTCTAACCTTTTTTCTAAATAGTATCGATTGTGCCCTTTAGGGTGATCTTCACTTACTCCAATTACTTTATATCCATGCTTTTTATAAAACGCAGGTGCCTGAAAGCTAAAAGTATCTAAATTGATTAGCCTACACTCTTTTTCAATTGCAAATTCTTCAATAAGTTTTAATAACTTGCTTCCGTAGCCTTCGTGTCTATATTCTTCAGAAACCCAAAGGAAATCGACATGTACGTGATGCCAAAATGTAATTGCAGTTATTCCGCCTACAATTTCTTCCTTTTCACTTCTCACTATAAAACTAATTTTTTCTGAAGGCTTTCTCTCTTCATCCGAAATATGTTTTTGGTTATATTCAATTACTTTTTCTCTTATGTAATCACTGTCTTCCTGGATCCATTGTTTTACTATTTTCATTGTAATTATCACGCTCCTTTTAAAGTATCTATTCAATTTAATAATCGTAATATCCTGTCTAACTTAATAGTCGTCATTTCACTAATATAAAGAAAAGTCATACTACATTTTATCTGTAGTATGGCTTATTACGGCGTTTGATTCTTTTTAATTAGTACAATAATTCAATTGTATTACTCCGAAAAAGAATGAACATTCCTAAACCAATTAGAACGATTGGAACGATAATATGACAATTTCTCTCAAGTACTTTAGCTAAAATAGGAGCTCTTATCAATTTGTAGCTAATTAAACACCATATTGCTATCATGCAATAAAAGATTACTAATGTAACAATATTGGCATTAAGATTTTGACTAGCAAACATTGGTATATAAATCGAAATATTATCAGCTCCATTAGCTAATGTAATTGAAGCTACTTTAAATATTGAACCAGAAGCGTTATCAATGACTTCGTTACTTTTATAAGAACGAAGTGACAATAGTCCTTTCACTCCCATATAAATGGGCACGAATCCTAATAATCCGATCCACGAAACAGGAATGAAAAAAGTGCTTAAAGAACCGATGATACTTAGAAAAATAATGAAACTAAACCCAAAATATTGCCCAATAATAATATAAAGTTGTTTCATTTTAGTTTTTCCTCGGACAGTTCTACCTTCTTTCTTAATTACTCCTGTCCTTACTTGTGAAAATAAAACAAGAAGTATAAAAATGTCATCAATATTTGTTGAAGTGAATGCGATAAAAGAAGAAATTATAGTTGTAGCCAATATAAGCCAACTACCTTTATAATAAAATAAGGGTGTACAAATGAATTGCATATCTAATAACAAAGGTGGTTAATATAGGTTTATAACATGATTTCAGTGCCTTTATAAAACAATATGAATATTTTACTAATCTGCTACTTATTGCTAAAGAAATAAATTACTTTATTACCTTTCAAATCCTTTTCACTTATTTTGTAATATAAAAAGAGCCCTATACAAGGACTCTTTTTAAAATTAGGCTACTTTCCGATATAAATGTCGTGTTTCTTTTTTGTTTTCTGCTTTTGGTGGACGAATTAGTATCGAAATAATGAAGGAAATAACGCTTAAAACACCGATTATAATAAAGGTCGGTTGAAATCCACCCAGTAATGCTCCAATGAACGCTCCTGCAAGTGCACCGAACCCGAAACCTTGATATACAATCCCATAATTTGTACTATGGTTTTTTAATCCGAAGAAATCTCCAACAATTGCTGGGAAGATTGTGATATTACCACCAAAGCAAAAGGCAACGCTTGCTACACAAGCGAAATAAATCCCGTAATTTAGTGGAATGAAACTTAAAGTAAAGACTGACAATCCAATAATAATAAACGTTGCAGAAACAATTTTCATTCGGCCAATTTTATCCGATAACGTTCCAAGAACGATTCTACCTACTGTATTAAAAATTGCAATCATTGCGACGGCATTAGCTGCAGTTGCTGCGCTAAGTCCAACGAGCTGCACTCCTATATCTTTTACCATGCCGATTAAATATAGACCGCCCATACACGATGTGAATAGCATAAAAAACAAAAGATATACTTGTTTCGTTTGCATCATTTCACGAGGTGTATAATCATTGTGTAAAGTTTCAGTTACAGTGTTACTTACTATTGCTTCACGTAAGAAGAACGATCCAGTTAATACTAAAAGTAAAACGATAATCCCCCAATATAAAAATGCTTGTGATACACCAAGACTATCGATAAGACTTCCGTTTATATATCTAAAGATTAAGCTGCCCATTCCATATGCAGAAACAGATATACCAGAAATAAGTCCTTTTCGATTTGGAAACCATTTAATTAAATTAGATAATGAAGTAATATAAGCAGTTCCATCGGCATAACCAACTACTACACCAGCTAATAAATATAGTAATGGTAAAGAAGAAACTTGTGAACTAAGTATTAAACCAAGTCCCAGCACAATCCCTGCAGTAGCGATGAGTTTTCGAAGCCCTAATTTTTGCTGTAACTTTCCTGCAAATAAGGTTGAAAATGATAAAGAAAAGCTTGTTATGGAGAAAGTTATTGCAACTGCATTGAGATTCCATCCAAACTTACTAACAAGGGGTTGATTAAATAAACTCCATGTATAAATTGTCCCAAGACCAATTTGAACAATGATTGTGCCTAGAACAATTAGTAACGGATTTATAGAGGTTTGTTTCATGCTAACTGTCCCCTTCTTTTATCATGACATGAATTTTCACAGTTAGTATATCCATCATAAGAAGCAAGATACTGCATGAAAAATGGAAATTGAATTCATGTACGCAAAAAGACACTCCATAATGAAGTGTCTTTCTGCAGGTTATATTAGACTTACTTAAAGAAAGCTTTGTTAAGATAAGACATTTTCAAATGCTAATGTATATAGAGTAACAAAAGATTTCAATCATGTGATGGGACTTAAGATGTATTTTTTATTCATCATATAGTCGGATGAATAAAAAATTAATATTCAATTTCATCAAAATCTTTCGGCTGCGGTACCGTTTGCATATTAGCCGCATCTTTCGGATCGCTATAAATTGCATTTTGTTCTGTATTTACATCTTTAATGTTTTGCTTTTTGTTTTTATTCATTTTATCTTTCACTTTCTCTCACTCCTTTTCATTATAGGAGTAATTATGCCCCATTACCGTTACGAAATGTATCCGCGACTAAATTGCTGAATTCACGTAAATAATATAAATAATTATCACCGCCGTAGTTATATCTTTTATTATACATTTTCGCAACAACTACATTATATTCAGGTATTACTAATATAGTTGGTCCGGTAATTCCTAATATTTGATACGATCCTTTTGGAACGCGTTCACCAAGCTCGCTTAAAAGCGCAGGTTCATTTTGAACGAACCAAAATAACCCGTTTTGTGGTAGTTCATTGTTTGTAAATGTTGGACTCTGTAAACTTGTCGCAATTTCTATCACTTCTTTTGGAACAATTTGTTTCCCATGCAGAACTATGATTTTCTTCTTTTATATTTTCTACCCAAGAAATTAACTTATCGTATGTATACAAATATATCCCCCTTAACACGAATAAAAAATTACAGCATGAAAGAAAAGTATAAAATAATATCTATACCTCTCTTTCATGTGAAATAGTATTGATGTTCTATACTTAAATGATCCACCAGTTCCAGCAGTTAAAACAACCGAAACAACCAGCGCATCCTACACAACGACCGCCACAACCTCCGCATCTTCCGCCACCACATCCACCACAGCGACCACCACAACCTCCGCATCCGCCACAACGACGTGCATCGTCTTGAATGTAATAGTACGGATATTGATTTTGTTGTAGTTGATCCCAATACACAACATTACCAGATTGATAATCATTAAGATTTAATGATTGTAGTTCTTGTTGAAACTGATTCATTACGAAACCCTCCATTTATAAAAATAAATTCCGTCCGAATGTTAAAGTTCATCTATTTTTGCAAACAAAGTAGAAATAAGGCTATAGACTAAATGCGTACATCAACAAAATATGAAATTACACTAGGTGATGTACCTTGTTTTTTAGCCTATTTTCTTAATTCCTTTTCGGTAGACGAATTTATTATTAATAGAGTTGTTTAAAAATTACTAATCCAACAGTTTAGTAGTTCATCGCTTAATTTTCTTTCTAGCAACTCTTTAACTGAAGGGGCTGGCATGATCTTATAAGTATTTAAAGATTCTTGAGTAAAATCTATCCAGTGAAACGCTAAATGAGACTCTTTAGATTTTGGTATGAAATCATTATGTAACTCTTGTGAATCTATTTCAAAAATGTGGTTAATTTCATGATGAAGAACTTCTCGGTCTTCCCATTTGTTTTCTATTACACCTAAAAATTGTTTTATACTACAGTTAACTCCGAGTTCTTCTCGCAATTCTCTTATTAATGCATTCTCAGCTGATTCGCCAACTTCAACGTGACCACCTGGTAAAAAATAATGATGGCCAATATATTCAGCCACTAACAATTTTTTATCCTTTATCAATACAGCTCGTACAATATGATGAAATTTATTTTTCAATTGTTATTCCTCCCAGTCATTTACTTTATATTTGATTAAAATAGTCATTTAATATCGGTATAATATAAATCATAGGGGTTTCATACGGATGAATTTCGTTAATCACTTCAAGTGCATCCTTTACAAAGTCCTGTTTACACTTTATTTCAATTTTACATTCTTGCCCTTCGCATATTTGACCAATTTCTCCGTTAAAAGGTGCTGCATCGTCTAACGGTCTCCAGTATCCTTTCACGGAACTATAGGAAAAACAATGGTCATATTTTCCTGTGTTACAAGCACCAATTCTATTTAGCTCATCCCGCAATATCTCAATGTATTCTTCAGGAATAAACACTTCGATTTTCACTTCCGAAAATTGCATCTTTCCTTTCACACCTTTACTTTATAATACTTAAACAAATAAACGATACACTTGCTCCCCATCATAATCATGTCCCAATGGTTGAAAACCGTAACGTTCATATAATTTCTTTGCAGAGAGATTATCTTTATGTACCGTTAACCTTATTTCTTTACAAGCCTTACATGTATTTTTTATTAAATAGACACTTTCCTGTAATGCCGCTTTTCCGTACCCATTCCCTTGCTGCTTTTGATCGATAATAAATCCATTTATCCAATACATATCTGTTGTCTCTTTTATAACAGCATGCATAACAAAACCAACCATTAGCTCGCCGTCGTATATCGCAAATGGTATGTATTCTACATTGTCACCATCTGGTTTTATATATACTTTAGCAAGTGAAACTGCTACAGTTGGTACAAATTTTCTTTGTTCTTCTTTAACTTGTAATTTTAGTGCATCTTCCCAATTTTCTCTCGTAACAATCTTTAACTGGATATTCAATATGGTAAGCTCCTTTATTAAGAGGATATATTTTTATATTCAACGTATTGAAACAAATCCCTGTTTCTTGATATAAGGAAATGGTTGAAGTATTACTTCTAAATAAAATCTATCCAGTTATATTATTGTACTTTTCACTTCGAGTATCTTTCTTTAGTGATACATGTGCAATTAAAACTCCAAGTATAGTAATTCCCCCGCCAATTATCGAAACAACAGTTGGTACTTCACCTAACCATATCCAAGCAATAAAACATGCAGTTACTGGCGTTAAATATAGAGAACTTGTTGCCTCAGCAGCACCAGCACGAGATATGATATAAGCTAATGCGATATATGGAAGTACTGTTGGGAATAAGCCTAAGTATAAAACACTCACATTCACTTCAAGAGGAGCTGCTAGTATTTCTTGATACAATCCCGGTAAGAAAATAAGCATACATACTGTACTAGATAAAATTGTATATATGGTAAATGGTAAGAAGCCGTACTTTTTTAAATAAGAAGTTTGGAAAACAAAATATAGGCTTTCTGAAATCGCTGCTAATAATATAAATAATCCTCCACTATTTAATTGCATAGTATCTCCTTGACTAAATGATATGAGAGCAATTCCTATAAAACTAATTACACCACCGACCCAACCATTTAATTTCATTTTTTCGTTCAAAAAAATAGAAGCAAGAATTGCCGTTACTATAGGTGTGACCGAAATAATTAAACTTGCAGAACCAGCATTTACTGTTTTTTCGCCGTAGTTTAATGCAATGTGATAAAAAGTGAATCCTAAAGCACCGAACATAAAAATTGCTGGGATATCCTTTAAATCTGGTAGTCGTAACTTGTAGATAAAAGAAAACAACAGAAGTAGAAATGAGGCGATTAATAAGCGTAGTAAAGTAAGATGTTCAGGTGTATAAGATTCAAGCCCCATACGAATTGCCGGAAAAGCAGTTCCCCATATAAGGATCGTAAATGTGTGTGCATATATAATGCGTAAATCCCATTTTTTATTATGCATGTTTTCTCTCCCTTTCTAATAAACCAACTATTTTTAAATTACCAATTATTTCTTTTCATCATATTTAATAGTTGTTACAATGTCTTCAACCAGTTATTTATCGTAAAAACCAACCACTTGACATTTTTAAAGTGAACGAGGGAGTTTTTTTTATGACAACGAATAAAAAACTGCCTAAATATAGGCAGGTAGTAGAATATATGAAAGAAAAAATCGAAAACGGAGAATGGCCTATTGGAAGTAAGATTCCTAGTCAACGGCAGTTAGCAAAACTATTTCATGTAAATCGAAGTACTGTAATAACCGCGCTAGATGAACTTATGGCAGATGGCTTAATTCAAGGACAAATTGGAGCAGGAACAATTGTGATGAATAATACTTGGTCGTTATTAGCGACGAATCCCCCGCCTGACTGGAGTGAATATGTAAAGGCTGGTATTCATAAACCTAGCAAGTTAATGGTACGAGAAATAAATGAAGCAGAGGCAAATAAAACACTTATCCATCTTAGTAAAGGTGAACTTGCTCCTGAACTTTTTCCGCTAAAAACTATGCAGTCCATTATGAAAAGTGTATGTGACGAATTAGATTATTTTGGATACGAAGAACAAAAAGGTTTTTTACCGTTACGTGAAGCAATTAGTAAATACGTAAAATCATTCGGAATACATGCATCAGCCAGTTCTATATTAATCGTTTCTGGTGCATTACAAGCATTGCAATTAATATCAATTGGTCTTTTGCATCGAGAATCAACTGTTTTACTTGAACAACCTTCTTACTTATATTCACTTCATGTATTTCAATCAGCAAATATAAATTTATCTGGTATAGCTATGGATCATCACGGTGTTTTACCTAACGAATTATTAAAACGTATTAAATATAGTCAAAAGAAAAACATTTTATATTCTATCCCTAGTTTTCAAAACCCAACAGGGGTATTAATGTCTAAAGGGCGAAGAAAAGAAATAATAAAAATATGCGAAAAGGAACAGTTACCTATTATTGAAGATGATATTTACCGCGAGTTATGGATTGATGAACCACCTCCAGCTCCTTTAAAGTCGCTAGATAAACATGGACATGTATTATATATTGGTAGCCTATCTAAAACACTTAGCCCAGGACTTAGAATTGGATGGATTGTTGGACCTGAACCAGTTATTGATAGATTGTCAGATATAAAAATGCAAACAGACTATGGATCGAGCTCTTTATCTCAAAGAGTTGCTGCTGAATGGATAAAAAAAGGTTTTTATGAAGAACATGTAGCAAACGTAAGAATTCAATTAAAAGAACGAAGACAAATCATGATACAAGCTTTAAATAAGTATTGTGTAGATGTTGCGGCGTGGGATATTCCTACTGGTGGATTTTTTATATGGCTAAAGGTTGTACCTAACATTCCGATGAAGAAATTATTTTCAGAGGCGCTATCAAAAGGAATTCTTTTAAACCCAGGACGTATTTATGAAGAAGAATCAAATCAATACATTCGTTTATCATATGGATATGCTTCTCCAGAGCAAATGACTAACGGGATTAAATTACTGAGTGAATTAATTCGTAAGCTAATGGCATAACAAAAACTCCTCTTTTATCTATAGAGGAGTTTTTGTGTATCTTATTTACCACAATCTCATTTCCTGCCCTAACAAAATAAGTTCCTCATAAGGATCTCCGTCAATATTTAATATTTGAGCAAAAGCAGGTTCTGTTTTCAAACCATTTTCTTTCAAGCGAATAATTTCTTCCCTTATATGGGGATGCTGCATTAATAGCATATGCTCTACTATCATATGTCTATATGCATTTTGATTACGCACTGGCTTAGGCTGAGCAAATAATTCAAATTCAAAACCTTCAAATTTAAAATTTACCTTTATCGATTCAGTATTTTTCATTTTTTTCTTTTTTATTTTGAACCCTTCATAAGAACCATATAAAGATCTCATTTCTTGTTCAAAAACATTAAAGTTATGTACTTCCATTACTATATCTAAGTCAGATTGAAGAGTATCAATTCTTATAGGGATTGTCCCACAAAGAACGGGACTATACAAAGCTAAATCCTCCATAATATTTAGTTTGTTCAAAACATCATATACCTGTTGTTGCTTGTCATTCCCTGATTGTAAATATGTAATAGATGTAAACATGGAAGTCTCTCCTTCATTTCACGTAATACGTGTCTCACTAAACTCAAGAAAAATTTGTCCGTTTCAACTTGTTCTTGTAGTACCTTCATTTCAATATATTAAAGTGAATAAACAATATGTTTCAACTTTTCTCCTATGCTGCAATACTATAAAAATAAAAAGGGAGGAATTATTATGAGCATTTTTAACATTCTTTTAACCATCCACATATTATTTGGAACGATATGTTTAATCACTGGGATAATAGCGATGGTTGCTCAAAAGAAGAAAGGTAAACATACGGAATGGGGTGAAGTATATCACGCATCCTATGTTGTTATCACCGTTACTGCCATTATACTATCCATTATAAACTGGGATAAAATCGCATATTTATTTTATGTAGCAATTTTCTCTTATTCATTTGCGATATATGGATACCTCGCACGAAAAAAACATTGGAAAAATTGGCTTCACCATCATATTAGAGGTATGTTAGGCTCTTATATTGGTGCTGTTACTGCACTTTTAGTAAATGTCGGTATTCATATTCCCTTAATTAATTTACTCCCACGTATATGGTTTTGGTTTTTACCTACATTAATCGGTATTCCTCTCGTAGTCAGTGTATCAAAAAAATATAAAAAGCGTAGTTAAAATCCATTAAATTTTCGTTACTTTCTGATGATTATTATGAAAAATCATACTCGATGTAATATTTTATTAACAAATTCAAAATCGCATTGCTTTAAGTTAGTCCCTTAGAGCTAAATAAAAAGAATCCAATAAAAGTATTGGATTCTTTTTCGGATTTCATTTCAATATCGGCTCTATGTATTCGTTGATGTTACCATCTGGATAACGAATTAGCATGGTATACTTGTGGGTACTTGTATTATCGGTTCAGTGATAATTACACCATATAGTTTAAGATTGTAATAATGATTGTAATCGATCCGGGTAATTCGTAAACATCCCGTCAACGCCCCATAAAAGTAAGTTTTTTATATTTTTTTCATTATCTACAGTAAATGGATGAACCTCTAATCCATATTTCTTTATTTTCTTTACATAAGTGGAATCAATATATTTATAGTTCATTCCAAGACCGATGCAGTATGTTTTATACTTTTTTATCTCTAATTCAGTTAATTGAACTGCCTTTTTGTAAGGTAATAATTGTACTAGCGGTAAAGTAACATCTAAACTATGAATTTTTTGCAGGCTTTCTTCACTAAATGATTGAATTATAACTTTATCATTTATTTCGTATTGCTTTATAATTTCTAGCAGCTTTTCTTCCATACCAGCATATTCATCTGGCGATTTTGTTTCAATATAATAGTTAGCATTATGCCCAAACGTTTCAATAATTTCTTCTAGTGTTGGGACTTTAGCATTTTCATATTCTTGCTTTGCTAAAGTTGGATACTTTTCATTAAAAAAAAACCTGCATTTAATTGCTTTATTTCTTCTAATGTATGTTCCTTAACTAGACCTGTACCGTTTGTAGTACGGTTTGCTGTTTCATCATGCATAGCTACTAAATGTCCATCTTTTGTCATTTGAAGATCAATTTCTATATAATCTCCTTTTAATTGTTGTCCTAATGTATAAGCTTGTATTGTATGTTCCGGCGCATACGCAGAAGCTCCTCTATGTGCAATGTTTTTTATATGATTTGATTGATTAATAGCTTTCGTGTATGTAAGTTCATTTACTTTATTTAAAACGAAAGTACCTATTACTATAAAGGTGCAAAGTATTGTAATAATATATATCTTTTTCATAATGATATATTAACTCCTACATGAAAGCAATTTGGATCGAATAATTTATTCAATTAAATGTCGATTTTCAAATACAGTCATTTGTCCAACAGATTGAAAACCAGCCTTTTTATAAATATTAATCCCATCAGGTGAAGCTTGTAATACGCATTGAGCAACATTTAATTTCTTTGCTTCCTGCAGCAAGTAATGAAACATAGTGGAGCCGAATCCTTTTCCTCTCATTTCTTCTTTCGTTGCTATATCATAAATACCAACACTATCTTTTGTACATACTAATGAACTGACCGATACGACTTCGTCTTTGTAAAGTCCTAAGTATAGTTTCATATTTCCACTATTCCATAAGTCGACAGAAGCAGTTTGATTGTAGAATGCTTGAACATGTATACCTTCCTCTGATGTACCAAATAGACTAGCTAATGCTTCTCCAAAATTTTTAATTTGTCCTGGTGAAAAGGCTTTTTGAATCTTAAAATCTTTTGGCATATTTATTGTTGGATGTATTGTTTTTAAGTTTGCTACCATCGCGATATTTTGTTCTGCTTCTTTTAAGCCAATTTTTATTAATTCACTTTTTATAATCTTCTCTTTCCTATCATCCCAAAACCAAACACTCATTGGAAATTTCTTTTGATTATAGTTGTTTACCACTTTATATAATTTCTCAATACCTTCCGATAAATCATTGTTTAATAAAGTAATGATATTAAATGTATCTGTAGGTAAACCACAGTCAACAGCAATATAGTCCTTCGTTTCTTTTACATTCATTCCATGTAACTGCCGCGCAATATATGACGTTTTATATGTAAAATTATCTATTAATAACTGTTTATAATTCATTCATTTTTCTCCTTTCATAAAAATTTGCATTCAAATTGTTCAGTATTAAATATAACATATAAGAAATGTACCTATTTCTATAAAAATAGCTCTATAAATCACTCTTTACGCTCTAAAAGAATTAAAAATGATATAACGTTGTCGGAATGAAAAAAGTGGTATATAATAAATATTAACATTACTAGTAATTATTTTAGGTATTCCTAGAATAAAGGAGCGATACATATGAAAATTACTATTTATTTCGGAAGTCATGAAGATCAAGATGTTCGTACTATGGACTGTCATTTAGATGTAGAAGATACTGAAGAGATCGTTTCTGTATCATAATATAAATAGTTGGGATGAACCCTCTTCCCTACTGCATTTAAGGCACCTTTTACAGGTGTCTTTTTTGTTGTTTTTTCGTCAAAAACCCTTTACTTTAGAGCGTTTTAATAGTAAAATATAAATATACGAACAAACGTTCTTTTTATTTTAATTGTACATGAAGGGATGATTTTTACAATGGCTCAAGCAAAGCGCAGAGGAAGAAAAAAGCAAACACCTATTATTTCAAATACAGGCTTTATCGGCTCTGTCTTTATTGATACATTGGAGTTACAAAAGAAATCCTATTATTTCGCTCGTAAAAAACTTCAAATTGTTCATCACGTACTAGATGGTCTCTCTGGGGCAACAAGTTCTCTATTTAAAGAACATAACATTTCAGCATACATGTCATGTGTGTATTTACATAAACAAAAGAAAATAGGCTTTGTTCTTTCAACGAAACCATTTGAACAAAGTGATGGTGTTGCTTATTTTGTAAATTATTTAATCGAAAAGAATTTTTACGGTAACGAAGAAGTGGAATATCAAGAAGTATTTAATACAGGTTTTATCGGTGTTGTATTCGCTGATTTATGTAGCATAGATCGTTTTAATTTCGAGTTTGAAATGGGTATGTTAACGAAATTAATGAAAGATATGATTATTCCGGTTAAAGAACTCTTTTTACGCCACAATGTACCGGCCTACATCTCCACTTCTCATTTAGAGGAACAAAATAAATTAGGTTTCGTTCTATCTGTAAAACCATATGATGAACGTGCAGAAGCAGATTTATATTTTGAAGCGTATTTAAAAGAACGCGGGTTATTTATTGGCGATGAAGAAGATGATATTGATAAGATCGTTATTAGAAAAACAGCTGAATTACGATAAAAAAGCGCAGGATGATAATCCTGCGCTTTTTCGATATTATTTAATTACGTTCAATACTATACCCTTTTGAATGAATTTCTAAATTCAACTTATTTGAATAAACTTTATTCAAAATAAGAAATACGATGCCCCCTCCAATTGGAATCGTGTAGGCTGGAATATGATTTAATAATAGACCTGATAATACCAGTGCTATCGGCTGCATCATTTTACCTATACTTAATCCAATACTAAGCACTCTACCCCTATATTCATCCGGAATCTCTTTTTGCATAAAATAAATTAAAGGGATATCGATGAATGCTATCGTTAGCCCTACAAAGAACATAATAGCGCAATACATAGTAACAAATATAATATTATTTACCTCAATACTTTTGAATAAAATAGGAATACCTGAAACTATCATAAAAATCGCCAACATAAAACTTATTTTTTTCAATAAATAGGCGTAAGAATAACGATCAGTTATCTTTTTTACTAATACTGCACCAACTATCATACCTATCGGAAAAGTCCCTTGAATCATACCAAATTGTTTAGAACTAAGATTGAGAACTGTGTTAATAATATATGGCAATGGAACAGTTACAGAAAAACCTAAGAAGAAATTAAGGGAAATTAATATATTAAACGTATTCTTTAAACTTTCCCTCTCTATTAAGTAAGAGTATCCCTCTTTAATATCTTTAATAAAATGAATTTCTCTAATAGAATATTCCTCATTTATGTTTTTCTCGAACAATTTAAAGTTAATAACTAATATGGATATACCCGAAAGAATAAATGAAATACCGTTTATAATGATAAATGTATTAATATCAAAGACTGCAAAAACAATTCCCCCTAGCATAGGGCCTAGAATTAAAGATATGGAATCGATAATTTTACTTATAGAGTTAATACTCATAAGCCTCTCTTTAGAGACGATATTAGGTTTTGCAGCTTCTAATCCTATTCCAAAAAAGGTTGTAAATACTGTCATAAGAAAGGTTGTAGTATAAATAAAGGATAAGTTTAATCCATAATAGCTGCTTAATATATAAACAGCTATTAATAAACATCCACTTAGTAAATCCATACAAACAACTAGTTTCTTTTTATCAACCTTATCAGCAATGACACCAGCAAATGGATTCATAATAATCATTGGAATCGTACCTAATATGAGCGTAATCGCGAAATTTAATGCGGACCCAGTTATTTGTAAAACATATAATCCTAATGCGAAACTATAAATAGAGCTACCGAATATTGATACTGTTTTTGCAATTGAATATAAAAAAATGTTTCTAAGTTCTTGTTTGCTTTTTTTATTTTCTATATGTAATCGTAAACCGCCCATAACATTTCCCTCGCTTTTCTTTGTATTACATATAGTGTAAGGTCTCGGGTTAACCCAATATCAATATGTACAATTTGAAAAGTTTTAAGGAGAAATAAATAAAAGATGGGGCTAACCCCATCTTTTATCAACTGTGGTTTTTTACGTCTCTCTGCAATGATAGAAATAAAATGATTGCTATAAAAGACTTAGGATTATATATACGAATGCTAATTTTTTATTGAAATATAAAAAGTAATATGGTATCTTCTATTACATTGATTAATTACATATGAGAATCATGTATAACTCCAAGAATATGGCTTGGGGGTCTCTACCAGGAACCAATAACTCCTGACTACAAAATGCGTATTATAGCGTTTGTAGTCAGGAGTTTTTTTGTTCTAAGGTAAATAATGACGAGAAGGGATTACAAAAAATGAATTTCAAAGTATTTATATTAGCTTTAGCAACAATAGCAGTAGGTCTTGTAGAGCTTATTGTTGGAGGAATATTGCCAGACATCGCAAAAGATTTTAATGTTTCATTAAGTTCCGCCGGTCAATTAATTACAATTTTTGCCTTTACTTATGCAATAGCAGGTCCTGTATTATTAATTTTCACAAATAAAGTGGAAAGAAAAAAATTGTATATTATTTCACTTTACATTTTTCTAATTGGTAATATACTTACGTATTTCAGTCCGAACTTTACTTTTATGATGATAGCAAGAGTTTTAACTGCTATGAGTACAGCTTTAGTTGTAGTACTTTCCCTTACAATTGCAGCAAAGATTGTTAATCCCTCTTACCGAGCAAAAGCATTAGGATTAATTTATATGGGTATTAGCTCTTCACTTGTTCTAGGAGTACCACTAGGCATATTAATTTCGAACACATTTGGCTGGAGAGTTATCTTTTTATGTATTGCTATTTTATCATTGGGATCTATCATCTTAATTTCAGTATTTTTAGAGAAAATACCTGGAGAGGAAAATCGAATTCCTTTATCTATTCAATTAAAGGCCGTTTGTAGTCCAAAACTAGGCGCTGCTCATCTAGCTACCATGTTTATGTTAGCTGGACACTATACTCTATATGCTTATTTTACTCCTTTTTTAGAAGATAAGTTCCACCTAAGCCCTTATTGGATTAGCATATTTTATTTAGTGTTTGGTATAGCTGCAGTAAGTGGCGGAGCGTTCGGCGGTGTTTTATCAGATAAAATAGGCGCTCCAAAAAGTATTGTGATAGTTATTACTTTATTTGCTCTAATCTTATTTATATTACCGTTTACGGCAGTTTCTATTATCCTATTTATTCCTGTTATGATAGTTTGGGCTGCATTGAGTTGGGGGCTTGCACCACCTCAACAAAGTTATTTAATCCAAACTGCCCCAGATACGTCAGATATACAGCAAAGTTTTAATAATTCAGCCCTACAAATAGGAATTTCACTCGGCTCTGCAGTTGGAGGTATAGCCTTAAAACAAGTACATAATGTCGCCAATATGGCCTGGGTTGGTGGATCTCTAGTTTTATTATCTTTAGGTTTGGCTATCTTTTCTCTTACTAGACATACACCGACAAGAGACTATCCAGTGAGTGCTAAATATGTAGATTAGCATTCTCCTTTTCTTTTAATCGCAAAAAGTATAAATCAACATAAAAAGTCCAGTTTTATAACCGGACTTTTTATGTTGAGGTTAACCTTATCTTTTTCCGAAAAATGAATATGTATAAATTTCTTCTCCTTTAACAAAGAAATCCTCGTACTTACCTCCTCGTTTCAAATAGTGTGAAGTACTTTCATCAATCGATTGAAACTGTAGATTTTGGATTTCTTTTGTTACTTTTGAAAGTGTAAAATTTGCTCGAAAGTTGTTTGTAATTTGGCTATTTGGGCTGAAATTTTTAAATAAAATAAATAGGCTTAATAAATAACAATCCGTTTTAAAAAGTGGATTTAATTCGTGAAGTAAAAAATTCTCATGCTCAAAACTATAATTGCTCGTACCAGAATGATCAATTACAATATCAACAGACTGATTCTGAATAGGGATGTTCAAAAAATCAGCACAGATAAAGAGAATATTTCTTTTCGGATTTCTACTTGCTAATACATCCTTTAAAAATAAAAGTTTATTAAAATCTCGATCCACTGCAATGTATAGGCAATCTTCTGGCAGTTCTTCATAAATGTTTCTCAAAAAGAACCCAAGTCCCGATCCTAAATCCAGTATTAATTTGTTATTTAAATCTAAATGTATTAGTTTCTTTTTCGCCCATTCCCCTTCTTTAAGCATATTTTCCAAATATGCATTATCAGTTTCATGAATATAATCCGAAATAGTATCTTCAAGTGACGTTCGCTCATTTGCTTTAAATGATTTACCAGCAGTTATAATTCCTGAGATAATAATATATTCTTCACCACAATTACAAATTAACTTCCCCTCAGTAATTTGATTGTTATTAATAATTCCATCTTGAAGAATTAGCTTTTTGCTACATCTAGAACATGTAAGCAAATGAAGTACGCTTAAATCTATCCCTATAATTGAATTAGAGATTTCACTTGTTAATAATAAATCATGTAACACTTCCTTTAATCTATCCCGTTTCTTCTCCAAAAGTTCTATTTCCTGTTCCAACTTGTCATATTTCAGTTTAAATAAAGACTGGTAAAAAGTATCTTTTTCGTAATTCATAGATTTCGCTAAATTTTTATAAAAAAATAGTTCTTTAATTTCATTCAAGCTAAACCCTAGCTCTTTGTAATGTAATATAAGTTTTAAATCTGTTTGACAATACTCATCAAAAAAATAATGCCCTCCCTTTTTTTCAGGAATAATGAGACCCAGGTCCATATAATGTCTAATTGTATCAATACTTATGTTATTTAATTCTCCAAATTTACCTATTTTCATAGCATCACTACCATTTATATATTTTTTTATATAGATTTCTATTTTTATATTTAAAAACCCTTTAAACTTTCTAAACAACATTATTTACGATATGTATAGGATATTTGAATGTCACTTATTTTATAGGTGTATAATCCTTTTATTTAATTAAATTGCCATCGCATAGAATATACAGGAATTTATAACTTAATATAGAAAATAAAAAGGAGACGTTTATATTCTAAATAAGGGGACATACATACGGAATGAGGGATTAGAAAATGAAAATTGCAATAGTCTGTTTCGATAACTTTACTGATATAGATGTTTTTTTACCATGGGATTTATTAAATCGTGTACGTTTAGTTGGCGGTATTTCTGATTGGAACGTTCAACTATTAGGAACGGAAAAAACTCATATATCTATGTCTGGCTTACGTATTCCTATGACAGGAAGCATATCTCATATTCCTACTGCTGACGCAGTAATATTTGCAAGCGGTAAAGGTGTACAAGATTTATATAAAAACGAAGAATATATTAATAGCATTCATGTAGATCCCCAAAGACAATTAATAGGATCTATGTGTTCTGGTTCATTACTACTAGGAGCTAAGAAATTGCTAACAGGTAAAAAAGCAACTACATATCCATCCGCAGTAGAACAGCTTAAAGAATTTGATGTGGACGTTATTGAACAAAGTTTCGTGAACGAAGGAAATATCTCGACTGCTGCAGGCTGTTTTGCTGCTCAAGATCTTTCAGCTTGGATTATAAGAACCTTAATCAATGAAAAAATGGTCGATGCTGTTCTAGAAACTGTTCAACCAGTAGGCAAAGGTTTATATTTTTAATTTCAAATCAAGTAGAGGGATTGGTTACTCCCCAAAACGATAAAATGAGCTTTTTTGATTGATGGCGACGTAATATGCCTCCAATTTTACTTTAATTATTTAATTAAATAAAAAAAACCCGCGAATCATTCACGGGTTTTCTGCTTAATAACTAATTGCTATTGTACCTTCACCTGCATGAACTGCAAATGAAATTGGTAATGGGTATAATTTGAAATCCATTTCAGGGAATGCTTGTCTAATATCTGCAATCCATTCTTCAGCTCCATCTTTATCGTTAGCATGGAACATATGAAGTACTTTTGGTAATTCTTTTTCAAGTTCATTTTTAATATATTCTCGACATTTTTGGATTTTACGAACTTTCTTTTCAAGTAAAAGCTCTCCACCTTTTACTTCTAATATTAAGTTAACACTTAATAAACTTCCAAGTAAAAATTGAACGCCTTTTACACGTCCACTTGCGTAAAGGCCTTTTAAACTTTTCGGGAATACGTGGAAAGGTCTTCTTTTTTCATCTACTAATGTTTTGTGTATATCTTGTAAAGTCATACCATCATTGTATAACGATTTCGCTTTTCTAATTAGTTCATCCATTGGATAACTTGTTGTTTCGCTATCTAATACCGTTAATGGGAAACCTGCCATTTCTGCCGCTAACTTCATGTTTTGATAGGTTCCACTTACTTTTCCGCTAATAGCAACTGCAAATCCCTCTTCATATTCTTCTTTGCATTTTGAAAATAAATCTACCATTTCCCCTATGTTAGGTTGTGATGTAGTGACAGTTTTACCTTCGTTCAAAGCATTATAAACGCGTTCACGCACACCTTCTTCACAATCTTTGTACGACACACCATCAATAATAACTTCAATTGGGATAACAAAGTTATCTCCTTCTGTTTTAAAACTCGCAGTTGTACTATCAGTAATCCAAGCAACACGCTTCATGTTGTTCCTCCCTTAATTCAATTCCTCTTTTCTGACTTTTCTATATATTTATGTTACGAAAAGAGAATATCCCTGTAATAGTAACAGGACTTTATTGTTTTGGCTATAGTTGATGCATATTAAATGTGAATATTTTTTGTCATTTACACGAAAAAAGAAGAAAACGATAGTATTTGTCCAATTTTCTTCTTATCATACATTATTTAAAAGTTTCATTATCTAAAATTACAACATAATCATTCGTCAATCGACCTGCTTCCTTCGTATAACTAACAAGTCTTTGTACGTTATCACAGCTAAGTTTTGCTCCCCATATGAGTAATGGTACACCTATAAAGTCAAGGTGGAACCTTCTTGAAAACAGTCCACCGAAAGTCATTGGTAAAGGAACTGTTGGTGATGTATTAGAAAAAACAATCTTTTCCTGATTTTGATAATGTTTTTGCAGAATCTCTCCTAAATGCTTCATCGCAGGTACCACGACTTTTGATGCACCGCATCCAATTGTATAAACTGGATTACTATTTTCATCTATTCCATGAAAAATAATTTTCCCCATATCTTCTGTTTTTAATTTATTAAAGTACTCTACATTCAAAATTTCTTCTTTCGTTAACTTACGATCAGTTGGTAATTTATTTAAATGATAAGCTGCAGCGAGTGCAGTTGAATGAGTTCCACCGAAATCTGTGTAAATGAATATCATATTATCATCCCTTGTTGTAAATGTTCAATGTTATTTAGTATTACCGTTCACGGCGCTGTTAAACAATGGATGAATACTTTCATGTTTTTTGTATTAATTCATTATATTTTTTCCAAATATAATATCTTCTACTAATTACAGTACCTAATGTGATACATAAAAAGGTATTTGTTACAACCATTAATGTATAGTGAGTACTGCCAGAAAACATACTTTGTTTAATCAAAACCTTCGTACCTAGAATAGCAAGTAGAATAATTGTACTTAACCAATTTCCTTTTCTTAATACATGACCTGTTTCACTATCTAATCGAAATGTTAAAACTTTTCCCCTAATTACTCCAAGACCCAATCCAATCCCTAGCATTACAATGAATAATAATACTTTCGATATAGTTAATTGTCCCATATGAATAATAGACTGGATTGTCACAAAGCACAGCAAAGCCGGAATGAGCCAAATACGATTAATATTCACTTTATATTCTTTACCTTGCATTAGTATGATTATAAAAACAACAAGTAGAATAACAAATAGAATTTCCATTTAGAGTCCTCCTGTTTACTTGTTTAAATTTGAAAATTATATTCGCTTCTTTTTATTCCATACTTTAAATAAACTAGCTACTAAAAATCATAAAATATAGAATGTGATTCCCATCAGTTTTAAGCGTTATTTATACAAAAAAGACGCACAAATAAATAGTACGTCTTTTTTGCATTTATTAGTGCATTCATAAATTCTTTTAACCTTATGAAAAAGAGTTTTCTAATTCTTTCATTATTTTTTCGGGTCCTGTCCCTTTATTTGACGGGATAACTAATGTAATTCCTAAGTATGGATACACAGCCGAGCGAAAACTGACTCCTGGATCATATCCCATTACATGATATTTGAATCTCTTGTTTTCTCTTGTTTCAATCCATATTCCATAGCCGTAAGACTGATTATTATTCACTTGAATATGTGGGGTTAAAAGTATCTTTGTATATTCTCGGCTTACGATTTCATAGTTAAACAACGCTTCCCAGAACTTCAGCATGTCTGGCGCAGTAATAAAAGCACCACCATCAGAGCCTCCTATTATTGGTAAAGAGTAGATGTTTGTCCTCCAATTTTGGTTAATTTCATCTTTTATATATCCAAGAGCTGTTTGCCTTGGTAATGTATCTAAAGAAAAATAGCCAGAATCATTCATACCAATTGGTTTAAATATGTTTTTTTCTATATACTCCGTAAATGTAAGTCCTGTCTGCTCTTCGATTATTAATCCCAGTATAATAAAACCTGCATTATTGTAGTAAAACTTACTTCCAGGTGCAAACATCATATTTCTGTTTTGGAATAATGGTAAGAAGTCTTTTAAACTTTTTAAAAGATACATAGGTGTTTGTTTCCATAGATCTTCGAAGTTATCCATAATACTTTCATCAAAATAATCTGGAATACCCGAACTATGCGTCAAAAGGTGATGTATTGTAATATCTTCATTAAAGTTTGGAAAGTTTATACTTAAACACTCTTTTAACTTTGTTTGAAAAGTAATTACTCCATTTTCAACAAGTTGACATATACCGATAGCAGTGAATATTTTACAACCGGAGGCAATTCCGAACTTTGTTTGTAGCGTATTGTTTATACATTCATTTCGATTTGCGTAACCAAAGGCCTCTTCATAGGCTATGCCTTTTTCTTCTTTCACTAAAATTACCCCAGAGAAATCTATACGTCGATGTATTTCTTTTACAATGCTCTCTATTTGATCTTTTGTTTTCATTACAAAAATCATCCTCTTTTATCAATAATTGTTCACCCTTCTTATATTTCCATATATAGGAGGGTGAACCCTCCTATTGAATACCGTAAATCAAAACCAAGAGAACTATTTTGAATTAATTGACTCCGAGGAATGCACTTTAGATTGTGATGGCAATAAAGTAAACACACACAATATGATAGTAATAAGTAGCATTACGAATGATCCTACGATAACGACAAGTTGTATAGAAATAAATTGAGTAGCAACTCCGAACAATATCGTAATTAAAATGGTGATGCTAGCAATCACAAGCCCATATATACTCCCAATCCGTCCCATCATATGGACAGGGACATTATTTTGATAAAAGGTGCTAAATCCTGTATTTGCATATGCCATAGAGAAAGATAAAATAAAGAATCCGATAGTAGCTATTAAAAAGTCATTTGAAAAAGCATAAATTAAATAACCGATTGCGATAAATAATGATCCTATTCCAATTAAAAATGAAGGTGTTAATCTTTTTGATAATATTGTATTTGTTATGGCTCCTAAAATAAAACCGGCTCCAGCAATACTAACTAAAAAGCCATATTCACTATCTGTTAACAATAAAACTTCTTTCGCAAATGACAATTCAAGTGAATCAGTTGCGGTAGCTAATACCATCATTCCTTGAAATAAGAAGTACACAAAAACGATATACAAAGATTTTTTACTGAAATTTAAAACGATTTTCCAATCTTTTATTAATGCAGCTAAAGATAACTTATCATTTGACGTAGTAATATCGGATTTTTTATCAAGATTAGGTAACAGTAATGTTATTACTCCTGATAAGAGAAATGCTATAGCATTCATATATATTGCAAACTCCGCTGTACTTGCTATTAACAATACTCCCGCTATCGCTGGACCAATTAAAGATGCACCAGATCCTATTAAACTACGTAATGCGTTGAAACGTTGTCTTTGCTCTACTGGTATTAATTTCGTCATATACGTCATAGCAGTTGGCTCATAAATTGCACTAGCCATACTAATAAAGAATACGAACACATAAACAATCCAAAGTGATGGAAGTAAAGGTAAAATAGCGATAAATACCGCACGATATATATCTAGGTGAATCATTAACTTCCGTTTATTTAAACGATCAATCATACTTCCTGACCATGCGTTTGTAAATAAAGCGGCTAATGGTTTAATTACATATAAAGTAGCAACAGCTAAGGCTGATCCTCCCATATGATAGACAAGTACATTCAGTGCTATTAAGTAAATCCACGCTCCTAAATTCGCAATTCCAACTCCAGACAGTAGTAATAAAGGATATTTCCAATCTTTAAGTAAGTTTTTCATTTTAGGCCCCCGCTTTCTAAATTGTATTTAAACAATAAAAAAATCCCACCCCCAAGACTTTTTGTCTTAGGGACGAGATTTATCATCGCGGTGCCACCCTAGTTTGTTAATATGTCGCCATATTAACCTTATCAGGTACTGCATTGTAAATCATGCTTATACCATAGCTCTATAACGGGAGCTCCCGTCACACCACCCCCTAATAAAAGGTTCCGATGTGCTGCTCAGAGGCTTGGTTCAATAAAGAATTTTTACTCCTTTTCAGCTAAATGGAGCTCTCTGTGAAAAATTCATTTTATTTACTCTTCTCTTCACTGCATTTGATTTTTTCCATATTATCACAGAAATATTTAACTGTAAATAAAAAATAATCAGATATTTAATAACGTGTTTTTGTTAATTCTTTTATTTATTATTTTTTCTAAAAATTACGGTGCGTGAAATTACTTAAATCTATAAAATAAAGAGCCTATAGTATATAGACCCTACACTTTATCCGAATTAATTTGTATTCGCCTCTACTAACGGTTGTAAAGGTGGTTCTAAGTTTATTTCTAATGCATCGCCTTCTTGTATATTTTGTCCCTTTTCAATGCTTTGACTCGTTACATAGCCCGTACCTGTAGTCTTTAATTCTAATTTTAATAATTTAGAGAAATACATAACATCACGCATGGACCAACCTTGTAAATTAGGCATTTTTGCGTTGACACCTAATAAAAATATACGATCTCCTTCACTCATTATTTCACCAGACTGCGGATATTGTTTTTTTATTTTTCCTTCTCCTAAAATTATCGGTTGGAGTTTCTCTTTTTTTACACTATTCTCTACTATATCCATTGATTGATTTACATAATTTTGTATTTTTAATTGGGATCTTTTCGTTGCATCTGCCATTTGTTTTTCTGTATATGGCTTCACCTTTAAATATTCAAGACTATTTTTCATAACTGGTTTAAATATTTCTGCAAGCGGCTGAGCTCCATACTCATCTCCCTTTAACTTTGGCTGCTTAATAGCTAAGTATACAATTAACTCAGGGTCATCAATTGGAGCCATACCTAAAAATGAAAAAATATAGTTTTCTTTTCCTTCCATATATCGTCCATTTTCAGGATTCGGAATTTGTGCTGTTCCTGTTTTACCTCCTATTGGATAACCATCCACTTTATACATTGTACCAGTACCTTTTGAAGACGTAATAACACGCTCCATTAAGTCTCTTACCTTGTCCGCTGTCTCTTTTTTTATCGGATTCCCAATTTCTTTCGGTTGATTTTCCATAATAACTTGTTTATTTATTGGATTTACAACTTTGTCAACGATATATGGTTGCATCATTTTCCCGTCATTTGCTATAGCGGTAGCAGCTTGGATTAATTGAATAGGCGTTACTGTAGAGCCTTGTCCGAAAGAAGTTGTGACTTGTTGAATTTGTGTATTTAATAATAAAGTATTTTTACTTTCACCAGGTAAATCTATCCCGGTCTTTTGATTGAATCCAAATTTATTCATATATTGCTTAAACTTATTTGGTTTCAATAACTGATCTTCTAAAATAGAAAAAGCAACATTTGATGATCTTTCAAAACCTTCATCAAACGTAATAGATCCCCATCCAAATCCACCGTTATGATCTTTAATATCTGATGAACCAACTGAATATTTTCCGGATTGGAAATATTCTTTCCCGTTATATACACCTTCATTAATTGCGGCAGCTAACGTAAATATTTTCATTGTTGAACCTGGTTCATATGCATTTGCTATTGGATCATTTAAAAAATATTCGATATCACCTTTATTAGGATTAAAACTAGGTTTACTAGACATTGCTAAAACTTTCCCTGTCTTTGGATCCGCTATGATTCCTACTAACATAGAAGGATCATAGTGTTCTTGCGCCTTATTCATCGCTTCTTCTAAAAAACTATTAATTTGTTTATCGAGCGTAAGGTATACGTTATTCCCATTTTTAGCTGGTTCTATTTTTCCTATATCATTTGTAAGCGGGATTCCTCTTGGTGCTCCCACATATTCTATATTCCCGTTTGTCGAGCGCAAATATTTATCCAGGCTCTTTTCAAGTCCAAATTTCCCTTCTGTATTTCCTTTATCGTCTGGTCTCGCAAAACCAAGTATATAGGATGCAAAATCTTCATTTGGATACACTCTTGCTTTTTCTGGCATAAAAGATACACCTGGGATTTTCAATTGCTTTATTTGTTCCTTTACTTCTCTAGATAAATTCCGGCCAACTTTTCCAATTTCAACTTGCGTGCGTCCCTCATGAAAATTTTTTAATACGTCCTCTTTATCAATTTCAAGCGCATCAGCTAATCGCTCTGCGGTTTCCTCTTTATTGTTCACTTTATCTGTACCTTTCAAATTCACAACAACACGATACGTTGTGGAATCTTGGACTAGCACTTTTCCAGCTTGATCATATATTGTGCCGCGATTCGATTCCAAAACACCATTTTTATTATGTTGTTCATTTGCTAGATCCTTTACATCTACATTATGTACAACACCTACTGCCTGAATATAGAAAAATCGCAAAAGCATAATAAGAAACAAAACAATAAAAGCAACCATAAAATACCGCGCACCTTTATTCGTTTCAAGTTTATGCATATTTATCTCCTTTCTTTCACAATTAATTGCTACAATGGTGTGCTATAAATTATGTAATTTTTTGCTTACAATACTATATGTTTCGAACTTTTCTTATTAATTCCTTTAAAACAATGTGAAACTAATTATTGTTATTGCTAGTTTATTTATATACTTTAAATACAGTACGTGAAATTTCAGAATGTTCATACTTTTATTTTTACTCCCTAACATTCAAGTTCTTATTGCAAATAATCCATTCACTTATATACAATAAAAAATCCTCCTCTGGATTTCCAAAGGGGGATTTTTTCACCTAATCTATAAGAGACTAGTTATGAAATTTAAGCTACATGGTTATATTTTTCTAAAAAGGGAATTCGTTTCGCTACGAGGGCATACATTTTGAAAACAAGTTTTGCGATTGGTTCAAATATACGTTTTTTCTGCAACAATAAACTGCTTGTTACAATTGTTATTACAGCCGCACCTATTACATCTAAAGGAAAATGAACACCTACATACAAACGTGATATACAAACTAAACCCGCCCATAAAAGTGCAATATATCTTAACTTTTCTCCTCTAAGAACAAAAATGAATGCAATCGATAATACAAGTACAGAATGATCACTAACAAATGATGAGTTTTCTGCATGAGGTACTAATTGATTCACATTATATGATACAAAAGGACGTGGATGATAATATACTGCATGAATAAAAACATTTACTAGTAATGCAATTATTACTGAAAGTGTCGTATACAACACTGTATATTGTTTCCTTATCGCATTCTCTTTTTTTCCGTTATGAAACCATAAGATAAACATGAATAGAATAGCCACATATGCAGCGCTATTTGTAATAGCAATCATTACCTTATCTAAGAGCGCAGATGTACCCGCTAAATTGTTTATCCACTGAAATACTGTGTAATTCACGTTACTCTCTCCTTATATTACTTGAAATAAAGATACAAGTTTACTTGATTTACACAGTATACAACATTTACACATATTTAGATTTTCACTTTATTCATTTTACTATTTTTCATTTGACAATTATGTAACTATTTACATGAATTAAAGTTGTATAATGTTAAAAAATCTTTTAAATCCAATGATTCACGAACTATAAGTGTATATATTACATAACATATCTATATAAAAAGATAGGTTATTAAATCATATTTTTATTCCATACGTAAAGCGATATTACCGAACTGTTCTCCCTGTTCCATACGTTTTAATGCTTGAATAGCCTCTTCTAACGAATAAACTTTATCCATAATTGGTTTAATCTTATATTTCTCTATAAACTTAATCATTTCATTAAATTCCTCACTGCTACCCATAGATGTCCCCATAATATCGATTTGATTATAAAATAATGCTCGTAAAGGTAATTCAATTTTATCTCCTGAGCTTGCACCAAAATTAACAATTCTACCATTTGGTTTTAATACATCAAAGTATTTTAAGAATGTTGCTGATCCTATACTATCAATTATTAAATCTACTTTCTCTCCGCATAAATTCTCTTCCCAATTTCCAGAACTATTAAAAGAAAAGTCTGCGCCATATGTTTCGGCAAACTTTCTTTTATTCTCAACTCTTGAAGTAACACTGACTTTTGCGCCAATTGCTTTCGCAAATAACATGGCAAATGTCGCTACACCGCCACCTATTCCTGGAATTAAAACATGTTCTCCACATTTCAATCTACCCTTTGTAAAAAGCGCTCTATATGCAGTTAATGCCGATAAAGATAATACGCCAGACTCTTCCCAAGTAAGATATGACGGTTTTACCACTACATTTTCAGCTGGCACAATGACATATTCAGCAAACGTTCCATCTTTCGGTCCACCTAACACCTCTGGTAACTCTGGTACTTCGGCAATATTATCCCATCCAATGCTAGGATTTATAATAACCTCATTATTTAATAAATGATTTGAAACGCCTTCTCCGATTTCTGTAACAATACCTGAACCATCTGAGCCTATTACTAAAGGCAGATCCATTTCTTTTCTATTGTTTATAATAAATAAATCCCTATGATTTAATCCGGCAGCTTTTAACTGAACTTTTACTTCACCAGCATTAGGATTTATTTCAGATGACAATCTATATGATAATCCTTCTACCCCTTTTTTATATTGATGTACAATAGCTTTCATTTCTTCATTCCTCCTTAATATTTTCAATGTACTAGATATATTAAAATAAATAAAAGAATCTGCCTCCAATAATTAGAAATAATGTATATCGTTGTGACAAAAGAAAAAATCCTTCCCTATAAATAACGTAGGAAAGGCAGGGTGTTTTTAAGTTTTAGCCAATTCTAATATTTTTTGAATAAACGGTGCTTTGGCACTTGTATATGAAGCACGATCAAAAGGATATGTAGCTGCAAGTCTCTCTTTTAATTCTCTATATTCTTTCTGTGCCCATTTATGTTTTATAAGAAAATCACGAAACAAAATGTTATTCTTCCACTCCTCACTATTATAAATATAAACATGTAAATGGTGAGTACCAGCTCTCCATTTTCCCTTTCTAAAAAAACGCCAATTAGGGGTTTCTTTCGGAACATACTCATACCCAATTTTTATTAGCGCTTCAATCCACTTTTCTGTAATTTGCAAATCCGTTACACCAACCATCATATCTATTAGCGGTTTCGCGCCTAATCCTTCTACGGATGTACTTCCTATATGTTCAATAGCAACACAGTCTCCACCGAATAAAGAAATAAATTTCTCTTTTTCTATTACATACTCTTCATGCCAGCCTTTTTTATATGGTTTAATGACGATTTGTTGTTCCACTTTATCCACCCTCTTAAAATTATTTATTATTATATTTATAAAATTTCATGTGATTAACATAGGATTTTCACAAAATATGTCGAATACTGAGGTATACAACTTAATTATAATAAATGCGAGGTATACTATGAAAGATATTCCAGTTAAAATTCAGTTAAATCAAGTTACATTCCATTTAAAAGAACATCATAATTTTGATTGGCTATTGAAATTAGGAAACGTATTTGCGGTTTTTGACCAGCAAGATTCAGGTAATCTATCTTTCGGTGTAGAAAAAGATGGGCGTAAGAAATTCATTAAATATGCAGGGGCACAAACAATTGCATATAAAGGGAAAATAAAAGACGCTATTGAAAGATTAAAAAATTCAGCTTCCCTATACGAGGAATTAAAACATGACTCGCTTATAGAACTAATTGAACACTATCCAATTCACTCTGGATATGTACTAATTTTCGATTGGTTTGATGGTGAATGTCTTCATTCACATTGGAGTTTCCCGCCTCCTGAAAAATATACTAACTCAAGCTCTCCATTTTATAAATTTAGGCATTTATCAGTTATGGAACGAATTCAATCATTACATTCCATTTTTTCTTTCCATACATTTGTTGAAAAGAAAAACTATGTAGCATTAGATTTTTATGACGGTAGTATTTTATATAATTTTCATACAAATGAGACGAAGATTTGTGATATTGATTTATATTCTAAAAAACCATATGTGAATAAAATGGGACGATTATGGGGTTCCTCTCGTTTTATGTCTCCTGAAGAATTCGAGCTACATGCAATGATTGATGCAAGAACAAATGTATTTAATATGGGGGCAATGGCTTTTGCTCTCTTGGGCGGTGGAAAAGATCGCTCCTTTACGAAATGGGAAGCAAGTAAAGATTTATATGAAATAGCGTATCGTGCTGTAAATGAAAACCGAATTGAACGATATGTATCGGTTGAAGCATTTTATGAAGAGTGGCTAAACGTGGCTAATGCTGAAAAGATATAAACTTATATTATTAAAAGCAAAAAGTTTCTACTATAATCATGTATAATATATTTGAAATGGAAATTCAAAATAACGAGGCAAATATTATGAACTTTGTTTATATTAATCAAAACGTATTAAATAATCTTCTTTACATTTTAAGTAGTATATTTATTTTTTATTTTATATATGATAGCGGGCGCCATTTAAAAAAATATAAAAAACTACTTATTATACTTTGTACGAGTATCCCTCTTATTTTATGTATGCGCTATCCGATCTATATGGATGAAAATTGTATTCATGATTTAAGACAAATACCGGTTATTATAGGTACGCTTTATGGTGGCTTCCCTGTTGGTATAATATTGCTTGCCATCTTATTAATTACAAGGTTTTCGTTTTATGGATTTAGTATGTTAACAATATTAGTTTATGGCACAATGTTTATCATTACAGCGTTCGCATCCGCAAAATTTAATAAGTATAATAGAAAAGTTAAAGTAGCTTATGGAATGTTTTTAACATTTTTTCTAGCAATATTTACAACTGTAATTGTATTAACCTTGTCAGATTTTGAAGTAAATAATTTATACATTATTTATTTCATAATATTACCAACTACTTTAATGTTATTTGTAATTTATTTTAATGAAGTTTTAAAAGATGCAGTATGTATGCGATCGAAGTTAATCAAAATGGAAAAAATGGAGATTGTTAGCCAACTCGCTGCTAGTATATCGCATGAGGTAAGAAATCCTTTAACTGTCGTAAAAGGATTTACTCAACTTTTAAAAACACCAAATTTAACTCCACAATCAAGAGACGAGTATATTGAACATATTCTTGAAGAGTTACATCGTGCCCAAGGAATTATTGATGATTATTTAACGTTTGCCAAACCTGCTTCAGAAAAGTTAGATCATATTTCAGTAGAACAAGAGTTAAATCGAGTTATTAATATGATCTTACCTTTATGTAACATGAACACAATACATATTACAAAAGATTTCTCAACGGCAACAATTGTTGGTAATAAACAGCACTTTCAACAATGCTTTTTAAACTTAATAAAAAATGGTATTGAAGCAATGCCTAATGGCGGTACTTTAAATATCTCCTCATCTATTAGTAATAATAAAGTTATTATACGAATTGAAGATAGCGGAATTGGTATGTCACAAGAGCAAATAAATCGATTTGGTGAACCGTATTTTAGTACAAAAACAAAAGGTACAGGATTAGGTACAATGGTTGCTGTTAAAATTATTGAAACGATGCAAGGTAATTTAAAAATCCGAAGCGTTATTAATAAAGGTACAACTTTGACAATTACATTACCGAAATGTAATATGAACTCATCTAAGAACAAATAAAAAAGGAGCATAGTTGCTCCTTTTTTATTTGTTTCGATACATAAGTATCTTCTATGTTTTGTAAGTTTACATTTGTGGAGACTAATTAGAAATTAGTACCCTCCGCCCCAACAGCTGCATCCAACAATAATTAATAAAATGAATAACACAACTAATAAAGCGAAACCTCCACCAAAACCACAAGAACCACCGTAACTCATATTTTCTCCTCCTTTTGGTTTGAAAACTAATAGGTAGTTGATCATTTTAACTGGTTCGTATTATACATTATGAGAATATCCCTTTTTTGAGCATGTCTATATAAAAATAAGTAAAAGCACTCATTGAGAGTGCTTTAAAATGGATACCAGAAGTTTTGAAATACATGTAATTTTGCATACACTGCAACTATAAAAATAAAAACACCTACAAATAAAGCAATGAAATCCCCGCTTTTCGCTTTATTTGTATAAAACCACGTACGCGTATCCTTCTTTCCAAATCCTCTTAAATCCATTGCATTTGAAACTGTATCGATTCTATCTAGAGAATGAATAATTAAAGGCCAGAAAATTAAGACACGGTTTTTCATACGAATCCATAAACTTGCTTCTCCTTTTTCAAACGCTACTCCTCTTACCTCTTGCGCATGTTTTATAATTTGATATTCGGACTGAATATCAGGTATGTAACGTAATGCAATATTTATCGCATATATAATCTTATAATGAATTCGAAATTTACTTAAACTACTCACAAATTCGCTTGGTTCAGTCGTATAAATAAAAATAAGTGTAAATGGTAATAACGTAAAATATTTTAATGAAAGTGTAGCTGCGTAAAATAATGTTTCATAAGTTATTGTTGCATATCCAATATGTAAAAATGAAGTATATGATTCGATTAATTCAGATCCATGTGTTGGTGTAATAAATAAGATCATGACAGAATTTAACAAACTAAATGTAAATATAACAGTAAAAACAATAATGATTTTACGAAATGGAATTTTAGCAATTAGAAGTCCGATACATCCAATTATAAATACAAAGAGCAATACGCGAAAATCAAAAAATAAAAAAGTAAGCGTCATGCAAAAAATAAATAACAACAATTTCACTGCTCCATCCATACGATGAAAATATGTATTATACACCTTCCTCCCTCCTCATAACATCAAAATAAAGTTCTATAAATCTTTCAGGTTTTGCAATACCACTTAATTTAACGAGTTTGAATAAAGAACTCTCCCTTAAGTTAGCTCTTTGTAACGTTTTTGTATGTCCTAATACAGTAGACGCGGTATTATTCGCAATAATTTCCCCTTCATGTAGAACTATCACTCTGTCTGCATATTCTAATGCAAGATTCATATCGTGTGTAATAAAAATAAAAGATATTCCCTTTGCAGCTATTTTTCTTATAAACGTCATAAACTGTTTATAATGATAATAATCTTGTCCCGCCGTCGGCTCATCTAATATGATAAGTTTCGGATTTGTCGTTAGTGCAGATGCAATCGTTACTCTCTTCTTTTGTCCGTAACTTAATGCCTGGATTGGCCAATTTCGAAATGGATACAAGCCACAAATTTTTAACGTTTCCTCCGCTCTATGCTTAATTTCTTCCTTCGAAAACTTTTTTAATTTTAATAAAAATGAAACTTCTTCTATAACAGTAGGTTGTGTAATCATATGATTTGGATTTTGCATGACATATGATATAATCTCTCCACGTTTACGAATAGACCAAGTATTAATATTTATTCCATTAAATAAAATCCTATCATTATTTGTTTTGTTAATACCTATAAGACTATGAGCTAATGTTGATTTTCCGGCACCATTATGACCCAAAAGTGCAACAATTTCCCCTTCTTTTATGGAGAAATTTACATTATCTAATACTTTTTGTTTATTAGAATAGGAGAACGACAAATTTTCTACTCTCAATATTTCTTTGTTTTTAGGAGTGTTTTTATAAAAGACTTGCTTCTCCATCCACTCATTTATTGCGCTACGAACACTTTCTCTTTGAAGATTTTCAAGTGGGTATATTACCTCATTATTACTATCAAACTGTAATCTCTTTAATACTTCCATATACATAGGTTCCCTTAAACCAATAGATGGTAATATATTTGAGGCCAAAATCTCTTCTGGTGTTCCTATCTCAACAATTTCCCCTTCATCCATTAAAATAATTTTATCTAAATCTAGATTTAATATTTCTTCTATTCGATGTTCAATAATAACAATTGTTTTGTTATATTGTTTATGTATATCTTTAATAAGATCTATCGTATGTAAGCTACTAGCTGGATCTAAATTTGCTAACGGTTCATCGAATAATAATATATCAGCATTTGTCGTTAACAGACCTGCTAAAGAAACAGTTTGTTTTTGCCCTCCAGATAATTCATGCGGACTTTGTTTATGAAAAGAATGCATCTTTACCTTTTTTAATGATTCCGAAACAATCTGTTTCATATCGTTTTGATTTACACATTCATTTTCTAAAGAAAAAGCTACATCTTCTTCTACTGTAAGACCAATAAATTGAGCGTCTTGATCTTGTAAAATTGTTCCTACCTGTTTACTTTGTTCAAAGATACTCCCTTTCCTCGGATCTTTTCCCGCAATTAATATATTACCAGCACTCATTCCTTCATAAGAAAATGGGATTAGCCCATTGATACAATGAGCTAACGTTGATTTTCCTGAACCACTTCGTCCAGCAATTAATACTTTTTCACCAGGATATATATGAAACGTAATGTCTTTTACAGTAGGCTGCGCCGCATGCTTATATTGAAAACTAAATTGTTCAAAAGAAATAATTGATTGCATGTTAACATCCCTACTTTTCAATTTTTAAATGTGTATGTTTTTTATTAGATTTAGCTAGACCTATCGTAATTGGTAATCCAAGAACTAAAAATACAATGACATCTGCAATTGTTGCTCCTAATACTTGTATTACAATTTTGTCAAACGGTTCTCCCATGACAATGATATCGAATGCCCCAGCAAATATAATAGCAATGACGATACCAAGTAACCCAGTAATAGCTAAATAAGAAATATCGCCTTTATTATACGTCCCGTTTTTCACACTAAAGCCAATTCTTTTTTGAATGAGCCCCATTGCAAAACCGATAATGCCTGAACTAATAACCCATCCCCACCAAATACCCCATCCAGCGATTGTATCTGTTACGGTATGACCGATAAGTCCTATTAACAGTCCTGCCACTGGACCGAATAACGCTCCAAAAACGGTTAAAATAGCTAATGCAGGTTTAATAAATGTATTTGGTGCAATAGAAAAGCCCCAAAGTCCTAATATGCCGTATAATGCTGCTCCAATTCCGATTGCTACTACTAACTTTGTTGATAATTTGTTCATTACAATTCCCCTCTCATATTAGTCAACTTTTATTACTCTATATTTATTTTGAAAATGAATTATGCATCGACACTCCCTTTCTATACAACAAAAAATGACCTCTTACATAAGAGGTCACTTTCTTTCACGTTCAAGAATCCTCTTATCTTCCAAAAAACACATCGTGTCCTCTGCGGAATTAGCACCTTCCTACAAAATTACATAGGGGTTGCTGAGGTTTCATAGGGCCGTTCCCTCCACCTCTCTGGATAAGTATTAATTTGTAATTCGTATTATGGCATTAAGATAAATAAATTTCAATACTTTTCTAATTATTTTAATTTTTTATTTAACAGTGCATTTAAATCATTGTATTCTTATCGGAATTATGAAATAATAAATTCAACATAGTTACGGGAGGAATGTACGATGAAAGTAATTGGTTTAATTGGTGGACTAAGTTGGGAATCTACATCATTATATTATAAACATATCAATACACTTACACTCTCTCAATATGATCAAAATGCAAAGCTTGTTTTATATAGTATGGACTTTGGTGAGGTAACTACTTTATTACAAAATCATCAATATGAAGAAGTGAAAAATGAATTAGTTACAGTTGCAAAAAAGGTTGAAAAATCCGGGGCTGAATGTTTATTAATGTGCTCCAATACAGTCCATTTATTTGCTGAAGAAGTAGAAAATGCAATATCCATTCCACTTCTTCACATTGGTGATGTAAGTGCTAAAGAAATGGTAGAACAAAATATAAAGCGTATCGGACTATTAGGTACTAAGCAAACGATGGAACAAGACTTCTACAAATCACGTCTAGCGAACTATAACATTGAGACAATCATTCCAAATGAAGAGGAAAGAAATTTTATCCATCATGTTATTTTAAATGAATTAAGTAAAGGAATTACTTCAGAATCATCAAAAGAAAAGCTATTACAAATTACAAAATCTTTAATTCAAAATGGCGCAGAAGGTATACTGCTAGGCTGCACTGAAATACCATTGCTCATTTCCCAAAACGATCTTACTGTACCTGTTTTTGATACCGCTTTTTTACATGCGAATACTGCTGTGCAGTTTGCAGGATAATATTATAAAAGCATAAAGGTAGAACCTCTATGCTTTTATATGGTCTACACTATTTATTTAAAAGAGATTTTATCACTGCAATTGCTTCTTTTGAACCACCACATTCTAAAAAACTATCATTCAGTTTTCGTATTCCATGCTTATACTTTTCATTTGAAAGAACATCGGATACTGCTTCTTTTAACGTTCGCACATTTACATTCTCTTTCAATAACCGATGGGCTGCTTCCAGCTCAGTTAATCGTTGTGCTATCATAGGCTGATCTTTATCATGAGGTATTATGACAAATGGGACATTATAATGAATTGCATCGTGTACACTATTCATGCCACCATGTGTAATAAAAACATCTGTTTCACTTAATATTTCTGATTGGGGTACGTATGAAGCGATTATAAAATTGTCTGGCGCTTTCTGAATTTTAGAACGATCATTTCTATCACCAATTGCCATTACAACTATTCCATCAAAACCTGAGAAAGCATCAATGCACGTATTAAAGAATGGTTCAAGTCCTTCAAGCAGTGTCCCCATTGAAATATATATAACCTTCTTACCTTTAAGCAATTCAAGTGGAAACTCTACATTTGTTTTACGCTTTGAAATACTCGGCCCAATAAAAATGTTATTTCTTCCAAACAAATCGCTATTAGGTTGAAAATAACGACTTGTGTACACAAGAGTAATATCTCCCTTGTTATGCATAAATTGAAGATTATTTTTAGGCTTTACTCCAAATTCATGTTCCATTTGATATAGTAACTGTTCGGAAATTTCATCGGGTTGGAATGGTATTTCTGCATTTGGATGAAAAGGTAATGTCTCCAAAAATTTTGGAGGAATTAAAAATATAGGAGAAGAAACTATGCCTGGAATTTGTAAATATTCCTTTACTAACTCTCCAGCGCCAAATATATCATAAATTACGAAATCAAAATGTATGTTTTCACATAATTGTTTCGTAATTTCTAATATATATAAAGAAGTTTGAACATGTACACGAAAGAAAGAATTCAGCCCATCTGGAGTTTCAGAATCAATAGAAATCTTCTTTAATAAATCTGGATGTGTATATACAGTAGCTCCCAAATCTTCAATTCTGCCTTTAAATTGTTCTGTCGTAATATAATGTACGTGATCACCCCGTTCAGTATAAGCTTTGACTAAACTTAATGTAGGATTTACATGTCCCTCTGCTGGAAAATTAACCACTAAAATATTTAGCACTTATTTCTCACTCCTTACATTTCAATTCACTTATTAAGCATACTGTAATTATTACCGTCAATCTTCACCTAATAGTCCTAATATGTTTGCTACTTTAGGTTGATAAATAATGCTTAGTGATTAAATTAAAAAAGGCATCTACATAAGTAGATGCCTAACCGTGATAAGGAGTGTTCTGTGAGGTTAGAATAAGCTTTTCAGCTTGTCCTATGCTATCAATATATGATTTATTTTATAAAACGTGAATAATTGATAGAATGATTTTACCTTTCTATCACCCATTTTGAATCTATTCCTAAATTAAACGAATCTAGTTTCTATACTATTTCATATGTTTTAACCTTCTTGAGAGCTATCTACTTTTATAGTTTCTCCAGTCAATCTCTTATTTTTCAAATCAAAATAAGCATCTAAAACTTCTTTTCCAATATCAGAGTTAATACCGGATTTATCATTAATAACCCACGGCACAACTACAGAGAATGCTACTTCAGGATTATCATATGGCGCATATCCTGCTAAAGTTAAATTATAACATTCTCTTCTCTCACCCTTTTCATTTCTTCCAATATCACTTTCTCCACCGTAAACTGTCTGTGCTGTCCCTGTTTTACCTGCTGGTTTATAAGATGCTTTTTGGAACGCCCTTACTCCTGTTCCATCCCCTTCCTGGAATACCCTTCTAAATCCTTCTTTTACTTGATTTATATATTCCTCTTTCATATCTATTTTATTTAAAACGATTGGTTCTACTGCATGCACCACTTTACCAATCTCATCTTTTTGCGACGTTTGCTCTCTTACCTCTTGAACGATTTGTGGCTTCATTCGATATCCACCGTTTGCAATTGTTGAAATATATTGTACAAGCTGAAGTGGTGTATACGTATCATACTGGCCAATTGAGTAGTCTAATAAGAAACCAGGTTGATTATCTTTTTTACCAATTTGTCCAGCTGTTTCATTCGGTAAATCGATACCCGTTGGAACACCTAATCCAAATTGTCTGAAATAATACCTCATTTTATCAAAGTACTCCTGTTTAATGTTTAATGAACTATTTTTCACATAATCCACACCTGCAATTTTTAATGCTGTATGAAACATATAAACGTTTGAAGAGACTTGTAACGCTCTTAAATCATCAATATTTCCAAACTCTTTCCAAGACTTTTTTTCCTTAGTTCCTTTAAATTTCATTGGTGCATCATAAAAATAAGTACCTGGTGTTATAGCTTTCGTTTCAAATCCGGTTAAAACTGTCGCACCTTTCACTGTTGATCCAAGCTCATAAGAACTAGTCATTGTGCCTAATGCATAGTCTTCAACTTCTGTTTTTCCGTCTTTTTCTACAAGTCTTTTCCCAGCCATGGATAATACTTGTCCGTTTTTCGGATTCATCATCACAACAAAAGCACGGTCCAACATGGATTCTGACCCTTTATATGCCTTTAATATTTTTTCAATACTTTCTTCTACTTTCTTCTGTAATTCCATATCTATTGTTAAAGTCAAATTCTTACCGCTTTTCCCCTCGGAAACAGTTTCCGTTCTAATTGTATTACCTTGTTTATCTGCAACGCTTCTTACTTCTTTTTTTGTACCATGAAGTACATCTTCATATTGCTGCTCGATATAACTTTTTCCAACCCTATCATTTCGGCTATAATCACGTACCAAGTAGTAATCTAATCGTTCACTCGGTAATCCTTCATCGGAATTAGAAACATTTCCAAGAACAGATCGGAATAATCCATCATTGACATATACTCTCTCCCAATCAACCGATACGTCTACACCTGGGAGATTCGCTAAACCTTCACTAATTATAGTAAATTCCTTTTCACTAACATCTTTTTTAATAATTTGAGGAGCCATTTGATAACCAGAAGTCATCTTACTTTTAATAGCTAACACTTTTATATCTTTATCTGTTAATTCCTGAAGATTTTTATCTGTTACACGCTTCCTTTTTAACTCTTCTATTTTTTTATCTAAATTTTTTCCGGTAATATCTTTATCTCTGAACTGATTTATTTCTTTTTTAGATACTAACTTTTCGGTAAGTTTCGGATTTAATTGCATCCAAAAATCTTTTTTATCCGTCTCAGTTAGCTTATCTATATCTTCTTGCGGCATTTCAATTATGTCTGCAAGTTGTCTTGCAGTTTTTAATATTTCTTCAGATTTTACACCTTTCATCTTTGTATATGTAATTGTACGTAAAGATTTATTATCAACTACTGGATTGCCTTCTCTATCAAATATTTTTCCGCGTGGGACAGAAAGACTTACGGTCGCATTTTCTTTCTTCTCTACTTCATTTTTATACGTTTCTCCATCGATAATTTGTACTTTACCTAATTGTATGATCATGGCAGAAAATAATAAAAATACACAAAAGAATAAAATATTTAACCGCGTCGGTATTGCTCTACCTGTTGTTTTCTCTAGTTTTTTCACTTCGTCTAAATCTCCTCCTTACAAAATTTCAAATAATATTTGTTTTCTATATTAAAAGTAACGTACAACTTCCATACATTACCTTGCACAAATATTAATATAATATTTAAAACTTAATAGAAATTAAAACAAATCTAAAGAAAAGGTAAAGTTTACTAAATTAAATGTAAAAATACCCAATAACCAAAAACTAAGCTTTTGGTTATTGGGTATTTAGGAATTAATAATGGGCCGCATTGATTCAAATCTATCATCATAATTTGATAGAGATTTTTCACTCTGAGCTTTCGGCAAGTAAATCGTTACTGTTGTCCCGACTCCAACTTCACTCATAATACTTATATTCCCTTGATGACTTTCAATGATTTTATAACTTAACATTAATCCGATACCAGTACCTTTTTCTTTCGTACTATAAAAAGGCTCACCTAATCTCTTAATTCTTTCTTCAGGTATCCCTATTCCTTCATCAATTATATGAATAATGACACCTTCATCGTTTATCTCTTTAATATGAATTGTAATTTTCCCGCCATCCGGCATAGCCTCGATTGAATTTTGCAAAATATTAATAAACACTTGTTTCAATTGATTTTCTGAGCACTCAATACTTATATCTTTTGTGTCTGCATATAATTCCACTTGAATATTCGTCATAATTGCTTTTGTATTCATTAACGAAACGACATTTTTATAAATTTGATAAATATTTTTTTGTTCTGTATTTATTTCATCTGTTTTAGCAATTGATAAAAACTCTTGAAGAATCGCTTCTATTCTTTCAATTTCAGAAAGCATTAAATCAAAATATTTTTCTTGATCTTCTTTATTAATTTGGAATAACTGTATAAATCCTTTAATAACTGTTAATGGGTTCCTCACTTCATGAGCAACACCAGCTGCTAATTGACCGATTGCTGCAAGTGTATCTGATTTATTTAGCAATTCTTCTGTTTTTTTTCGCTCTGTAATATCACGTACAATGATCATAATTTTATCATGTAATAAAGGTAAACACCTAGCTTCAAAGAAACCAATACTACCATTAATTATAAGTGGATATTCAACAATTACATTCGTTGCTTTTTCCTTCACTTGATGAATTGCTTCATGAAACTGCTGCGCCACTGGCGATGGTAATACTTCGAAAAACTTTTTTCCCATAAAAGCTTCTGCCGGTACGTAAAATTTTGTAGGGGAGCCTGCTTTATAGTCTATAATTGTGCCATCATCTTCTGTTAAGAAACATAAATCCGGTAAAGCCTTAAAAATTAATTCCAATTCAGACGTTTGTTGTTTTAACTGCTCTTCTATCGCTTTTAAATGTGTAATATCTACACCAACAGCCCAGTAGCTATATCCTGTTACAGGAAACTGTTCTGAAATATTAGACCACATGATTGTTTTGGTTTCACCGTTTTTACATGTTAAGTGCATTTCCCAATCTCTGAAATTTTTTCCGCAAGTTAAAAATTTCGTTTGTATTTGGTGACGATAATTATGATCTGGGTACAATAATTGAAGTGCATGTGGATTCCCTATTATTTCTTCAGCGGTATAACCCGTTACAATTTCACACTCACGATTCCACAGAACAAAATCTCCATTATAATCAAGCGCATCAACCATAACGGGCATATTTTGTAAAATTGTATGTAATTCCTCTTCTTTTCGAGAGAGCAATGTTGTATTTTTACTTTGAAATACTTTTGTTGCCCCATCTATAATTAGATTTGAAAGCATTTCGAAATATTTTTGACAATTGAAAATTTCACTTTTGTTTGACCATACTACAAATGATCCTAAATGTTGATTGTATAAAAAAATGGGGATTTCAATTTTGGGAAGTTTACATATTTTCGTCTCATTTATTCCGAAAGAAAATATACATTCTTTTTCAGCATCAAGAAGTTGATGTGATATGTTGGTTAATTGATAAAATTGTTCTGCCATGGTTTCTATTGTACTCACATCAATAAGTTCCATTAGCCGCGCATTCATTCTTTTTTCACCTCAATATGTAAAATTAATACAAATTCAAATTTTATACTTCTCCATTATACGAAGAATGTGCCTTTAGGTATATAGCTGCAGAATAATTATTCGAACAAATTTTATTTTTCAATTAAAAAAGAAAAATATATACGTATAAAACGAATCTTTAATCAGTATGTGTTTTGTTCATCATCTAATTTGATAAGCAACCTAACACGTGCCCTCATGTATACATTTCATTATTAAAGTACCGTTATACACATCATTTGGAGAAGTGTAAAAATACACAAAATATAAAGTTCATAAAATATTCACAATTATTATGAAAAATATAAACATTTATTCCAATATATTCTATATAATAAAAAGTAATAAGGCTTCTATGAAGCTCATAGAATACCTTACCCCTAATAAAAAGAAAAAAAGAATCTATTTAGATTCTTTTTTTCTTTTTATATTACATTACATATTTATATAAAGCATGTGCAACGCCGTGTTCTTCATTTGATAAAGTTTCATATTTACACATTGCTTTTATTTCCTCGACTGCGTTCCCCATTGCAATTGATATGTTTGCTTTTTCCATCATAGATACATCGTTTAGCCCATCACCTATCGCTACAGTATTTTCAACTGGAATATTTAGATGTTCTGCTAAAGTATATAATCCATTTCCTTTTTGAGCATCTCGGTGATTAATCTCTAAATTATGCCAATATGAAGATGTAATTGCTAAATCCGTATTATGCAGAAACGTTTCTTTTAACTTTTTTAGTTTTTCTATGTCATAAGAAAATGGCAAAAGCTTATGCACATGTATATCTGTTTCTACAATTGGTTTACAACTTTCTGCACTAAGAAATGCTGTATGTTCAAGATATAATGCAGCAATCGTTTCTAATTCTTTCAAGTCGATATTTTCATTTGAATTTTTCACGTACTCGATTTCATTACGTACACTCTCCACTCCATAATCCGGTACGTACACACCTTTATCAGTATAAAGCTGATAATATAAACCATTCTCTTCAAGATAGTTCACAATCTCAAGTGCTTGCATATTTTGAATTGGATATCGTTTCATCATTTTTTTATCTTTATATATAAGCGCACCGTTTTCTGCAATAATTGGACACTCTAAATTAACTTCTAACAATAATCGTTCAATGTCGACGATAGAACGTCCTGTACAAATTGCTACAACGTGGCCTGCTTCCTGACATTTTCGAATCGCTTCTGCATTCTCTTTACTAATCATTTTATTTCCCGAAAGAAGAGTTCCATCTAAATCAATTGCAATTAATTTCATTATTTCTTCACCACTTTCTATATATACACGAATTTATATTAAACGAAAGGTATCGTTTTCATACTGATTTCGTGAAGTACTCCTTATTTATAATTTATGAAAAGCGTTTCAGGTCAAGAAATAATTAAAAATAAAATCAAAAGCTTTTCTTTTTAAAGAAAAGCTTTTGATTTTAATCTATGAACTATAACTAATATATTTCGTCTCACACATGTACACATTCTTTTCTTCAGTTGGGACATATATTTTAAACTTTTCTAAACGTTTTCCGTAAACATGAATAGTGACAACGCTTTCATTTTCGGCTATTTCAAGAATATGACAATCAGCTGGTGGAATGACTTTATCTGTTTCTCCTTCTCCCAAATAAAGATTTCCTGTATGTGTTAAATAAACAAGTGCATTTTCAAGCTGTTTAGTTTGTATAAAGTTTTGCACCATTATCCTTCCTCTAAAAACACCTTCTACTCCCCATGTACCATCATGATCATGTAAAGGTGTAGATTGTCCATCTTTCCATACAAGAGCTAATACTTCAAAACGATTAAAGGGATCTTCATATAACAAGTGTCGTGCGTATTGAGCCGAATTCGCCTTCTGTTTTTCTAACGGAAGCCATGTTTTCTTTTCTAAAAGTTCTTCTAGTAATTTTTCAATCGCACAAACAATTTGATTTTCTAATAAATTACTATCCATTAAATCCGTTACACCTTTAATGAACGTTTGAAACGTTTTACTTCCATTACACGTTAACATAAGCGTCCTCCTCCATTCTTTTTCACACACCTCCATACTAAATAACCAACCAAAAATTTACAATTGAGAAATAAAAAACAAGGTACAGTAAATTTGTACCTTGCTGAGCGATTTACCTAGTTTTCAAAAGAATAGGTAAGTAATTTAACGTTTGTTCATTTTCCAATAGACATTTTTCTAAATTGAACGATGGAGATAACTCTATTTTTTCAAAGGCATTTATGAAAGTTCTTAATGCAATCTCAGCTTCTAAACGTGCAAGTGGTGCCCCTAAGCAAAAGTGAGCACCTTTACCAAATGTTAAATGCTTTTCATTTCCTATTCGGTGTATATTAAATTTAGAGGCTTGCGAAAACTTTTTCTCATCTAAATTTGCTGTACTTACCTACGCAACAATCATTTGATTCTTTTTCATAAAAGGTCCAAATATATTTGTATCCTCTGTAATCCTCCTAGCTAACGTAACAGGAAAGCGATAGCGCAATACTTCCTCAATTGCCTTTGAAATTAATTTAGGTTCTTCTCTTAATTCTTTATATGTTCCAGGTGAATCCACTAAAAAGCAATAAAAGCTATTAATAATTAAATTAGTAGTTGTTTCATTACCTGCCGCTAATAAACCTAAAGAAAAAGTTACAAATTCTTCATCTGTTAATCTTTCGCCTTCATATTCAGCTCGTATTAAATCCGAAATAATATCATCGGTTAAATGGTATCTCTTTCCTTGAACAATCGGTAGAAGATATGCTTTAAATTCATTTAGTGCTATACCCTTTTCCACATCCAGATCATTAAACTTTTCTTTACTATACGGCATAAATAAAATATTAGACCATGCTTTAATTTTTTTACGGTCCGTTGTTGGCACTCCTAATAAATCGGATATGACGGTAACAGGTAAAGGTGCAGCAAACTCTTCAACGATATTAACCTCACTATATTTCCCGATATGTTGTACAAGTTCATTTGCGATAGACTGATATGTAAATATAATAAAAAACGAATGATTAATAGAAATATTCTACGCCACTCGTTTTTTATCGGACTTCTTTTTACTGTACTTTTATTTTCTTTATGAGTTATTAGAAAAATAATTGTCTATATAAGTCTTTATTTTTTCAAAATCCTTTTCCATAAATAAGATTGCTGGTACTTCAATTATTGGAAGATTATTTTCATTATCAAAAGGTGGACACGGTTTGGGAACTACCAAATAGTCAACTGAGTTTTTATCCCTAATATAATTAATTGAAACATCATAATACTTAGAAAAATACCCCTTCAAATCATCCTGATTCCTTAAAAATGGTAGAGAAAATATTGAACCATAATTTATACCAGCGTCGACAATTAATACAAAGCATATTTTTTTCATGATACACCCTCCTCGTATAATAAGTTTTAAGTTAATAACTGTTCCTTGAAAATTAAATAGTTTTTATCTTCAAGAGCTACATCAAAAAAATGATGTATGGGTAAAATTTAGTCTTGGATAAGGTAACACTGATAAAAACAGGTTTCCTTTTTCTTTATATTCAATTAAATTATATCATTATTTTACATGAATTTTCAGACTTTGTTTTTTTATTTTATTGGAAAACTTATGCTTAGCATGAATTGGAGGGATATATATGATAGATTATAGAATAATTTCAAGAGAAAACTATTCAAATAAGATTGGAGAGCTTGTAACAATGCTTGAACATACAAGAGATGTTACATTGAGCGAAATCTCCAATTTAAACCAAAGTGATTTAGATTTCTTCCAAACGGTAGTTCAAACACTATTGGTTCTCTCTTATCACATATTGCAGCGATGGAGTTTGTTCATCAAGTTATCTCGTTTGAAAAAAGAGATTTAACTGAAAGTGAATATCTAAAGTGGCGAATTTCTTTAGCACTTGGAGACAAAGCAAGGGAAGGAATAAAAAAGCAATCTTTAGATTATTATTTGAATGAATTATCACAAGTTAGAGAAAATACACTAACATATCTGAAATCAAAACAAGATAGCTGGTTATTCGAGGAAAACAAGTGGGATAATGGTGTGCCTTATAATAATTACTACTTGTGGTTTCACGTTATGGAAGACGAAATTAATCATCGTGGAAAAATAAGAACAATTAAGCGATTGATGGGAATGAATAAATAAATCTTATTCAACCAAAGGGTGCTTTACTTGAGAAATTCACTAGAAGAGTCAAATGATAACTATGAACTGCCCCCAATTGCTAGGTTTTGTTTAACAATTGGGGGCAGTTCATTTATAGCGCATAGGTAATCAGCTTTTTGTTAATCATGAGGTAGATATTTTTAACTAAAAAACCAATAATGGAAATATATTACATATTATAACCCGTTTTTACACGTATCTCGGCTGAACCCCATAATACACTGTATCCCGCTCTTCGGCGCTTCGAAAATATGGGGGCTATAATTAAACAAATACATAAACAAGTCGGAAAGCCGAATCGAAATATGTACGACATAACTGAAACAGGAGAAGAAATTTTTTATGAAATGTTAAGAGAGTTTCCCGAAAAGATTGCGACAAATAACGCTGAATTCCTTGTGCGTATCGCACTATTTGAAAAACTTGATTACGAAGCTAGAAAAGAAATTTTAACAATACGCCAAGCCGCACTACATAAACAGCTTACTGCTATTCAATCTTTACATATTAGCTCATTTTTTATTACAGAAGTCATTGAATTTAGTACATCACGTATTGAACATGAATTGCTCTGGATTACATCACTTATGAAGAAAATATGAAAAAATAAAAAGAAAAGTTAAAAACAATGAATGAAAATGAGATTTATTATCAATACTATAATTAATAAAAGGGCAACCACGATTTGGCTACCCTTCAAAATTTATACTTCTGGATCGAAAGTTTTGCAATCTGTTTCTTCTGTAGTAGATGCTTGTTTCCCTTTATGACTTACTACATAAATTGCATCTGCACTACATTTATTGCCGTTAGCCCAAAATTTACAGTTGTTTACTTCACATAAAACGTCTTGTGCCATAGTATCACACCTCCTTGTTCTATTATCATTAACAAAATTCGGAGGTATGATACTCTTTGCCATGCATTTTTTATTCCCTTTTTAACTTTCTTAATAGTTCAATGTCTCCTTGTACAATTGCATCTATATTTTCAGTTATTATTTTAATGTCAAGATGCCACCATTGAATTTGCAATAATTCTTCTATTATTGTATTTGTAAATCGTTCCTTTATTTTATTTGCAGGGTTTCCGCCAACAATTGTATATGGTGCGACGTCTCTAGTCACAACAGATTTAGCTGCAATGATTGCACCATCCCCTATTTTTATTCCAGGCATAATCGTTGTATCCATACCAATCCATACGTCATTTCCTATAACTGTATCCCCTTTGTAAGGTAAATCAGACAAATTAGGTGTATACTTCTCCCACCCATTCCCAAATATATTAAATGGATATGCCGAAAATCCATCCATCCGATGATTCGCTCCGTTCATAATAAAGGTAACTCCACTTGCAATACAACAAAAATTTCCAATAATAAGATGATCTCCAAGAAATTCATAATGATGTAATACTCGATCTTCAAAAGTTTCTCCATCTTTCGCATCATAATATGAATAGTCTCCAACGAGTATATTAGCTTTCGTTATTGTATTTTTTATAAAATGGACATTTTGATTTCCTTCAATAGGATATTTAACATTTGGATTAGGATTCATGTTGTACAGCACTTCCTTTACCATTTATTTCACTCTCTACCGCTATTACTGGCTTTAAATTGTATATAGGTAAAATAAATAATAATCCAATTATAAAAAGTAAAGCGGTTCCTTCATACATCATACTTAATGAAAACATCTCCTTTAATGAGCCAGCAATACTCATCGTTACTACCATTGAACCGGTGAATAGTGGACTTAAAATGCCATTTACACGACCAATAAAATCAGTATCACTATTTTGAATAATGAGCGTATTAATACCTATTTGGATACAAGGAAGAGCTAATCCACTAAAAAGTTGTGCTGTCAGTGTTACCCATAAATTTGTGGAATAACCTATAATACCAATACCGATTGCCTGACCAAGCATACCGATAATTAACATCTTTTGTGGAGCTACGTTTTTCGCAAATACCATCGCTAAAGCTCCGCCAACAATCATACCCGCGCCATTTACTGTTAGTAACCATTGTAAACTCTCTTTTGATAACCCTAACTGCTCAGTTACGATAAATATACCTAATGGCTGAATCAATCCTATACCTAGTCCTGCTGCCATAAAACAAAGCCCTAGCAAAGTTAATGCTTTTTTCTTTTTCACATATTTAATACCGTCAAGCATCTCCTGTAATAGCGTGATTTCTTTCTTCTCATTATCATTCTCAAGATCTTTCGGAAGAAATAACAACACAGCAGCTGCCAGTAAAAAAGCGATACCTGTTATGATAATTGAGATATAAATTCCAAAACTATGAAAAATAAATGTTCCAAGAATCGGCCCTAATACCATAAAAATCGCAAATATTGTTTGATATATAGACATGGCTAATTGGATCTGTTCCGCCGATAAATGCTGTTTAAACAATTTCATGCCAGATGGCTGAGAAAACTGTGAAAGGATTGCAGAAATAAGCGTGACAAAAAACACAATTTTCCACGTACCAAACATAAGTGTAATTAATACAGCGAATACTGAAATAGAACTTAACGTTTCACACCATATCATTGTCTTCTTCGGCTTCCACCTATCAGCAAACGTTCCGCCAATAAAAGAAAAGATGAAAATTGGAGCAAACTCCGCAACTGAGATCATCGAAATAGCAAAAGCATCACCTTTTGTCATTTCCATTACATATAATAATACCGCAAAGTTTCGAACCCATATCCCTACTTGTAAAAATAATGCTGATGCTAGAATTCCTTGCACAAACCGATTTTTCAATACTTGTGATACCCCAGTATTTTGTTTCGTTTCTACATTTGTCGACATAAAAAAGCCCCCTATTTCATGTTCTGAACAGGAGGCAGCACAAATCATATAAAAAGACTATATATTCGCAGAGCGAAATACATCCCTTTTCTATAAATGTACAGACTAATCCTATTCAGAAGAATATTTCGTTTTTTAACGAAGATCTCTTACAAATAGAATTAGTTGATCATTGGGATGTTTTCACCCTTCCGTTTCGAATTTAAATAACACATACATACTCTATGTAAAGCATTTTCGATGTATGCATGTCTTACAATAAATATTCTAGAATGTTAATGGTAATTCCTCTAAAGAACGCATTAAATAATTACCTTGCCATTTAATTTCTTCGCGATTTCCTTTTATTTGCAAATCAGGCATTCGATTAAACAAGGTAGTGATAGCAATTTTTGCTTCCAGCCTAGCAAGTGGAGCGCCTAAGCAGAAATGGCTCCCATGGCCAAATGCAATATGACGATTATTCTCCCGAGTAATATCAAATACTTCTGGGTTCTCAAATACTGTTTCATCACGGTTCGCTGAAGCTAATGCAATGACAACCATATCCCCTTTTTCGATTGTTTGGTCATGGATTTGAAAAGGTTCATCTGCCCATCTTGAAGTTGTAACCTCAACTGGAGAATAATATCGTAACCCTTCCTCAATAGCTGCATCAATTAATTTTGGATTTTCTTTTAATAACTGTAATTGGTCCGGGTTTTCAAGAAGTGCTAATACCGTATTTGTAATTAAATTTACAGTTGTTTCGTGTCCCGCTACAATTAATAACATTATCATTGAATATAGTTCCCGAGCGCTAAGTTTATGCCCTTCACTCTCTGCAAGTATTAAAGCACTCACCAAGTCCTCTTTTGGTTCTTGTCTTTTGACATCAACTAAATATTGGAGGTATGTAATAAACTCTGATAGTTGCTTTTCGGTTTCTTTTATTTCTTCTGGCGTTTCTGGATAAGCAATGACAGCATGAGACCAAATTCTAAATTTCGCCTGATCTTCTTTCGGAATGCCGAGCATTTCACTTATTACAATAATCGGTAAAGGGAACGAATAATCATCCACAAGATTTAATGAACCTTTTCGCTGAGCATCACTTAACAAATCATCTGCAATATCCTGTATTCTTCCTTCCAATTGTGTGATCATCTTCGGCGTAAAAGCTTTTTGTACGAGTGATCGTAAACGATTATGATCAGGTGGATCTGAATTTAACATGTGCGTCGTTAAATAATCACTATTGTCAACAGTAAGAAACACATTCAATGTATCTTGAGAAAATACATTGGCCGGATCTTTTTTTAAGCGATTATCTTTTAATAGTGGCAAAGCATCTTCATATCTTGTAATAAGCCACTCTGCACCTAATTCAGTTTTATTCACAAATAAGATAGGTTGCATTTTTCGAGATTCTTTATAAATTTCATATGCATCTTCTTTAAACTGAGCTGAAGCTAAATTAATGCCATCATCTATTCTTAGTCCAACTTTGTTTTTCATTGACATCGTATTCCCTCACTCCCATATGTTTTTGAAAACCAACCAATATATGCATTATACTCTAATAAAAACGTGAAAATTGTAAATTTTTAATCAAAATCTTACTTCATATATTGAAAAATAAAAAAGTGAGGGAGTAAAATCTTTCTACTCTCTCACTTTTCTTTATGCGAAACACATGAAATTACTAATTTGCTGATAACGGTAACTTACTTTACGACGACGACCACCTTGCCAAGTGTAACCTGATACTCCGTTCCTTCTCACCTCAGTCGGGAAGAACCATAAATCTCTTCCGAAAGGACCAGGACGATGTAAACGTAAAAAGCCCCATCTTCCTAGACAGTTACACATCCATGATTTCATATTACCTGGTTGTGCTGGAGACGCAAATGTAGACGGTAACGACGGCGCTTGTGACGGTGGTGGTGACGATGGAGCATCCTCCGCATCATCTGGTCTATAATCTTCTTGTTCCAAATCTCTCACTTCATTTACAGGTTCATACCCGTAGTTTTGTGGATTATAATACATCCCTTGATCATATGGATAATTTTGTTGGTTATACATATTAACAAATCACCTACTTTTCATTCAGTACCTTTAACATTTATATGTGATATGTGCTCTATAGGAAGCTTATGTATAGCCTAAATTCAACAAAAAATAAAGCTCGGATTTTAAAAATACGAGCTTCTTCATAATCGGAATAGATGAATTATTTTCTTAATTTCACACTATAGAAACGCATTTCATCTAACGAACCTTCAAATTCAAATACTTCTTGTTTAATTAATTCCTTTAAGCGATATTCTAAAAACGTATCGCCAACTAACTGCTCTACATGACCAAGTGCTTCACCAATTACCCTAGGGGCTTTTAGGAATTCTCGATCAGCACCTATACTTTTCGCACATTCAATAATAAATTGATCAAAATAATCTTCTTGTACAGAACGCACTTCATTGTCTCTCCAAACTCTTAAAAATTCCGTACTTTTCGATAGACTCTCCCACTCATGTTCATACTGCATTCGGTCCTCTTCAGTTAAATATGTCAGTTCTAAAAAACTGTTTTGAATTAGAGCTAAACTTTCAGGTGATAACTCTCCTGTTCCACGAATAGCATACTCTCGTTTTAATATTTCTTTACTTGCTTCAGATGTATTCATAACGCGAATGTTTTTCTTATCTTTTAATTGCGCCATTACAAAACATAGGCCCACATGTTCATGTGCGTTATCGGCTTTCCAAATTGTAATAGGCGTTTCAATAGGGATAGTATGTAGTTCTTCTATAGTTTTTAAAAACCTTGGTAAATACTCTTCTTCAAAATAATTTTCATAAGCAGTTAAGTTGTTTACTAACCATTTCTTTCTTGCTAGTTGCCCTTCATTCATATGTAACTTGTTTATCGGCCCAATTGAAAAGAATTCAGAAAAAGCAACAACCATCTCTTCCAATCGCTCTTCTTGACCTAGCATATGCTTTAAACTTCCAGCTGATGAATCATCAAAAGTAATATGTACGTGTGAGCTTTCTATTACATTTCTTTTATAAGATGTATTACTCGTTAATTGCTTAGGAATATCCATTAAATTTTTAATTGTATCTTCACTATAGTTTTCTTCTAATAAATTTAACTGAATTAGAATACTTTGAAGTAAATGTTTTGCTTCATCTTCGTGCATATCTTCTACAACATTCTTGATTTTATCTATCATATAAATCCCTCTATTCATTTCAAAAATAACGTAGATTATAGTGTATCATTTAAGTGTTACTCTTTAAAAGTTTTTTTAGTCAAACCATGTATTAGAAAGATTGCTACAGCTATATAAAGTTTCAACAAAAGCCTTCCCTACAATTCTTAATTGCTAAATAACCTTTTGAAAATCCTTTTATTTAAATGTATAATTATATAGAAAATAAAAAGTACAGGAGCTATGTTTATGAAGAAAGTATTTACTAATTATAAACAGTATCTAAAAAATTGGAGATTTATATTTATTTGTACATTACCTACTATCGCCTTTTTATATGCTTTCGATGTCATCTTTGAATTACTACTTCATCAAGATTTCTATTTATCTAACTTAATTTTTGCTATTATTTTATTTTTAACATTTATGAGCATCAAAGATATGTTTAAAATTGAAAGTTAAAGAGCCGGATAAAAAAAGAGCACCCTGCAATCGGATGCTCTCATGTGATAGAGGTTTTTTCTGAGTATTAAGTAGGACACGAAGGTCTTGTCCTACTAGATAATATATGCTTGTACTTATTTTTTTGTGCATGTGCGAAGTATCGCTATAAAGTCTCCTTATATATTCATTATACATTTATCATATTTATAAATAAAAAAACATCCCCGGGGATGTTTTTTATGTACCGATTTTTAAGCTTCCATAAACTTTGCCGGTACACCAATTTTTTCAACTACAGAAGATATATTAGTAGGATTAATCATTACATTTTCAATACTAACTAATTTATTTTCTAATAGTCCATTCTCTGTTGTAATAATTTCTTCAAACCGTTCTAAAGTCATCGAAAATTTGTGTTCACTTCCGCCATTCATACTGACTTTTACATACTTCATTGTGCACCCGCCTTTCATAATAATCTATAATTCGATATGAAGGCGCTCACATCCTTTTTATTCACTCCTAGATTCCTCACTTTTACACTTGCCAATTTACGTTTATATTCATTGTGAAGAAAACAAGTGGAATTTTAATGTTCACGTAATAATTGCTAGTAAGAATGATAGAGACAAAAATGCACAAAGCGGTATATATAAAACAGTATCCATTTTAGCAAAACGCGTATCTTTTTTTCGCTTAAAGATGCCAAAATAATGAAACTCACCTATTACTCTAATGAAAAACACAATCATACAAACCCAAGATCCCAATTGAACAATAATATTAGGAACTTCGAAATGAACAAGATTTGTTTGTTGTAATAAAATTATTGCGGCCGTACTTAATAATAAAGCAATAAACAATGTCATTCCTACACTTGGTGTAAACGCCTTTTCTCCAGCTTTTGTTGGAATGACACTATTTGTCGCCCACTTACCACCGAAAGCCCAGTAAACATGTAAAAAGCTAACTAAAAATAATATACAGACAGAAATATATGTAATAATAAGCATTTTGTCCTCCTATTATTTTATTTAAGTCTTCAACTTTAAAGTATGCTATAAATTCCACCTTAGCAATCTATATTTAATAACATAAAAACCCCTTAATGATTTTTCGTAAAATTGATTAATCATTAAGGGACTTTTCACTTTATCACGCATTATACCTATTTCTACGACGTTCCATCCTCGTTTGTCCTTGAGCAGTACCTTCTTGATATTGATCTATTTGTTCTCTCATTTCATATGTTGCAGCTGGAGCTGGTTCTTCGTAATTATGCTCACGTATTTTTTCTGGCGTTTTTCGTTTTGATACTTTTCCACCAAACTTAAATAATTTCATCTTTAATTTCGGTAATTTTGGAAGTGGAATCTTAAATGATAGCTTTTTGCGTTTCTTTTTTTGTTGAAATAGATTTATATTTTCTTTATTATCTTCCTCTTTACGGTGTAATAACATGGCGATTAACCCACCTAATATAAGTCCGCCAACTAACAGCATAAGGTATTTGAAATTGCTTATCATTAAACTCGACATACGTTCAAGTATGACTAACGACTGTACTTCTTTAATATCCCATAGTAAAGCGGCCCATAATGAGACTAAACCGAATGTAAGTCCATATGTACGAAAACGGAATAGACAAGGAATTAAAGCGACACAAGCGGCAATTTTCGCGTTCGCTATAATTGAACTTATTGAAATATCTTGATGCCCAATGACTAACAGTAGTGTTATAAATGGAGCATACGCTATCCAGCTACATATACGTGAATATATTTTTTTCGCAAAATAGCTACCGAAACTAGTAAAAAATAAAAGGCCTCCAATATATAAAGATTGTTCTAGTGGGATTTGCTTCATGATTCCTGCAACTGGAAAGAGGCCGCTCAATAGCATTAATAGCACATCTAACTTCTTCACAATTCCTCATTCCTTTCAAATTTCTTTTGAATCAATTCATATTACTTTTCCAAATAAGATGTTTTTATTTCTAAAAAACATCTTAATCCTGTATGCAAATAAAGTAAATACGTAAAAGAGAAGATACATGACAAATGATATCCTTATTTACATGAAAAAATGACAAATCCTGATCGATATAAGGAGCAGGATTTGTCTGTTATTATTTACAGTAGAATAATTGAATCTTTCTTTTCTATTTTTATAATATCTACATCCAATTCATCATCAAACTCTTTAAACTCTCTTGCATCTATATCCGTCATATAGCTCTTTATTACTTTCGCCATATGCATGGAATACGGCATGTGTACATCCTTTTCCAAAAGCATACTTGTATTACAGCACATGTAATGTATCATTTTGGCAATATCATTCCTTTCTACTGCTTTTACACCTAGCGGTAAAATTTCAAGTATGTATCGCTGCAATGTTTCACTACCATTAAGCGAATATTCACCAGTGCTATAATACATTCCTTTTTCATCTACATATAAACTTGTACCATCCAGTATATCTTCACATTCTATTGCGCCGTATTTTGGTACATCAAAAGATGTATTTATCCTAATAATATTTAAGTTTGGGACTTTTAACACATCTAGAAAAAAGTCAGGGAAAGTATCTATATCGATTTTATGATTTTGTAACTCTTTTATCCAATGTTTTCTTACATTCGCATCTATAATGAAATATACTTGTTCATTTTTTTCTTTTGCATGTTGTAAAATTCCTGTTAATGTTTCAAAAACAAATTGTTTAAATTGAATTCCCATATCATTTCTTTTTGAAGGTTGTGGTAAAAAGGTGTTATGTTTATTTACATGTAATACTAAACGATCAATCGTTTGCCAATCTGTATTCCCATATAATTTATATGAAATTTCTTTTCCTTTTATTTGTGAAATTATAGGTAAGAAATCAAATTTCGAGATTCGTTCAATTGATAAATTAACATATGTACAAGGTAAATTTATCTTATTCCAACTACGTTTCAAAAATCCTTTTTGTTCTAGTAAACTAAGAACGCAATTTATAATTGTTGTACGAGATACACTTTGGCCTATAAATAAATTAATAAATGCTGAAATACGGTTTGCTCGTGCAAACCCTTCTCTAACAATTTGCTTAGGATCAATTTTTTCACGCCCATCACAATTTTCTATTGCGATTAACGCTAATGTCGCATTATTGCGCTCACCTGCAGTAGCATAAACCGCTTTCATAACATCCTCTACTAAATTCGCTTTGTATTTCTGGCAATATTGCATTTTATATGGGTTTTGCAATACTTTTTCAATATTATATCTTACTATCTTTAATAATACTGGAGAATCTGCATTTAATACGTATGATGACTCACCGATTTGAGCTAACACAATTTCACTTCCAAATAACGATTGTTCTACTTCCATAGATATTTTTTCAGACCATATTTCTAACGTTATAGTCTCTAATCCTTTTGGTGCAATTAAAGGGAATACTTTATTTTCATTATTTGTTGCTAGTTTTTTACATTCTGGTAGTAATGTGAAATAAGTGAATTTTTGCTGAAACCCTTTAAATAAATACTCTCTTTCCTCTACTTTTATACCAGATTTTATTTTAGTACCTTGAACTTTATATATTCTTTCATTGTATGGAAGCAACACCCTAAGGTTTTCTCCCAGCATATAATCTTTCGGATATTGAAGAATATGCTCTAATTCAACTTCTCCCCCTATATGAAAATCATCTTTTAAATTTCTAAATATCTTTATCCACTTTATACCGTTTGTAGCTTGTTGCACTTTTAGTTTTACAAACCGAAATTTTTTATTATTCAATGAAAATTCTGGAGTAGAAATTAAAATCATGCCTCGTTTTCGCCTCAAAAGCAAAGGAATATCTGGATGGTTATATTCTTGATATTAAGACGGTTTTTATGAGCATTTCGTATAAGTGTGATTTAACTGATTAAGACTATTTTTAAAAACGACATATCAGCGATAATTTATGTCTATTCTGTATAAGTGTTAGCAAGATTGTTTGCAAACTTGTTAGCACTTTTTTAAAACATAAACCAGAGGAGATTCATACAATTTAGTAACAAAGTAAAATTGAATTTATCAAGGATAAACCATTTAACAAATAGTTTGCAGCACTGAATGATTTACAAAAGAATACCCATCGATACACTACGAATAAAAATAATCAGCTAATCGAGGGAATATAATTATTTTTATTTAATTCGCACTTGTACTTCTTGCTCTTGTATTACTTGAATGATTAACTCCAATACAATATTTTGTATTAACTGATGCTCATTATCACGAAATGTACTTTGTTCTGATATGTATTCAATACATTGATATATATACCCTTCTACCAATAAGCTTCCTTTTTCAACTGTAAGTGCATTTTGCCCATTCTTTTTTACTTTTGGTATAAAAAATTCGGTTTTTGTCAAAATAATCTCCTGTTCAACCTCTTTTATTCCTATGACTTTTTCTTTAAAAACAACCTTTTCTCGTAAACTAATTTCACCTTTATATCTTCCTATTTCTATTGGTAGTTTCGCTGTAATAAAATTATTTACGTCTTCCCCATTTTCACTCTCTAATATTATACTGTGAATAGGAATCCATGAAGATGCCTCTACCTTATTCTCTTCTTTATTCCCTTTATTTTTTTTGTTATATAATTCAAAATGAACTCTCTTCTCATGAAGATTTAAAGAAACTAATTTACAATAAATATCCGAATGATATTGTTGCACTGTAGTTAATAACTTACAATCTAATTCACGCCCTTCTACACCTTTTTCATTCCTAAATACAAATGCTTCTTGATTTTTTACATTTATTTTTGGAAATATTTTAAAACTAGTTACTTCTGAAAAAATAGAAAATGGAGTTTTGATCACCAGTGAGCGTATTAAAGGCCCAATTTGTGATTCAGACGCTTTACCTTCTTTCTCTAATTTTGATGCTACATCTTCTCCCTTTAATTCAGGTGGTACTTCTACTTTTTCCCCTCTTTTTTCGTGTAAATTATCTTGTATATTCAGGTTTTTATACTTGTAAATTTCATCCCATATTCCCTTACCAATCCATGGATTTTTCATCACCATCCCCCCGTCCGATGAAATTCAAAAATTTGTTTTTTGTATGTGACCATTTCATCATTATATATGTTGTATAAAAATAAAAAAGAAATTGTCTTTTTAACAAAGACAATTTCTTTTTTTATTTTTATAGTGCTACTTGTACTTGTTGTACTTGTAAAACTTTTAAAGTAAGATCTAGTACAATTTTTTCACGAAGCGTACTAAATGGTTCGTTTAAGTCTGTAGGACAAGGTGAAAAGTCTAATTCAAAAAATTGAGCGCTTACTAATTCACAATATGGTTGTTCGTTATAAAAAACTGAATTTTCAAAGAAATATTTGTCTTGACGTGGTAAATCACCGTTTTTAGGATTTATAAAATGAGAAGTAGTGTCCGAAGAAGAAGCTACTAAAGCTAATGATAAAAAATCACCTTCTGTCAGATCTGCAAAACCAGAAAATGGAACATTTGCAATACGATCATATAGAACTCCATTACACTCGTCATTTGCATATTCAATATTTTTACGAATGTAGCCTTGTACAAATAATTTTGCTCTTGTAACTCGTCGGTAAGGTGTACCTGGTACTGGTACGAATGCTACAGGCACTAACTTACATTGTGTTAAAAATACGTTTTTTAAGATGCGTTTAATTTCGACTGCTGGAGGATCTAATGCAATATCGGACTCTACAACAATTTGAAGCGTTCTTTCAGCTAATACAACCGGAATCTTTACAATGGGTGCTCCTGGAGTAAGAATTGGTGTTGCAGTCTCATCGCTTAATGGTGTTTGGGTTTGTCCTTCTACCTGACATGGTACATTAATTGGACATTGTTCGCTCATGTTTCATGCTCCTCTTTTTATAAGATTTTAGAGTTTATGAAATTTTCAAACTCATAATACTTGTATATGTCTTTCTTCTATTAATGTTTGGGTTCTATAGTAGCCTTTTTAATCATTATCATTAAGTTAGTATAATCTACTCATTTTTATTGAAAATTCAGAAAACTAATACTTTTAGAGATATACATTCAAGACAGTATATTCCGAAATAAGAAATTGTTTTAAATTAGAATGTTTTCTTTGATAAGTGTGTGTTGATTAATTTCATAATCAGTAGTTCTATCCACTCTCCCTTGAAAATTAGCATAGTTTTTATGAATTCTATATCTAGTAGAAAGCTCTCTATCAAATAAAAATAGAATAGTAGGTTAATAAACAAGCATTCTTTTTACTAAATCATAGAATAATATGAACCCTAGTCGAAGGGAGGTATAAAAAATGTCCTGGAATAATGATTGCTGGAGCTCTAAGAAAAAGCAATGTTGTGATGATTGGTGGAAATCTAAAGATAAGCACCATTGTGATGACGATTGGTGGAAATCTAAAGATAAGAACCATTGTGATGACGATTGGTGGAAATCTAAAGATAAGCACCATTGTGATGACGATTGGTGGAAATCCAAAGATAAACACAATTGCGATGACGATTGGAAGTTCAAGCGAAATAAGTGTCGTTGTAAATGTTTCTTTATTTGTTGTCATTGTAAAAAGAAACATCGGTAAGATTTTCAGTACCAACTAAAAAGCAAAGAACATGTCTTTGGGACTGATAAATACTAGATAATAGTATATAAAAAGCTGACTAATTATAGTCAGCTTTTTGATTACTTTACTACATACACATAGGCTTCATTTGCAGTTACATAATATGTTTTTCCTATGCTATTGTGTACTTTAAATTGCGGGGATCCATTGACGTTTATTTTTGTATCAATTGTGAAACCTAATCCTGCATCTACAGAACCCGCAACATCCTTATCCTGCCAAGATGGAGCATCATAGAATCGTAGATTATTAACTTTAGAAACAACGCGCTTACCTACAATTGAAGAATCCACAGTGCTTTTCTTACTAAACTTTACATAAGATGAATCGTTCTTAACCCATTGTTCACCACCAAGATTTAACCAGCCATCCTTTTCAGCCCATACAACATAAGTTTCTGGTTTATTTAGCTGACGAACCTTAGAATAGCTTGTACCTGGTCCTTTACGTAAATTAACGTTATAACCTTCAATATAAGCAATTCCGTCTGTTACAGATGTTGGAACTTCTGCTGGTTTAGATGGCTTTTCAGGAACAGAAACATCAACATTAGAATTATTGTATGCTCGTTGTACATCTGCTCTAAATTGCGCTTCTGAAACTCCATGACTACGTAAGTAATCAAGTGGATCTTCATGATCTGTACCGCCAAGATACTTTGTAACATCATAGTGAGTCCATAATCCTTTTTCTACAGATAATCCACCGTCACGAAGAATTTTAGCTAGTAACTTAACGTATTTATCATAGCTGCGTTTGAATTTTGTATAATCTGCAGTCTCACATAATTCAACATGTACAAATCGTTTATTAGCAGCAGGACCGCCACCATAAGCAATGTACTTTGTATCGGCAATTTGAATTGTCTCATTCCAATCAACTGCATAGTGTACGAATGCATTTCGCCATGTGCGAGTTTCATACTTTTGGATATTAATAGCTGGAGCTTCCGGAGTTGCTGTGGAATGCGCCACAACCCCCTCATAAGCACCTACACCATTACGATATGGTTGTTTAGGTAGATCAGGTATAATAAGCGTTCTATCGGCAAACGAACTTGTTGCAACTGATAAAGCTAAAATAACAGCAAAGAGTACAGAAGAAATATGTTTTAATGTTTTTTTCATTTCACATCAGCATCCTTTTTCATGATTTTTGTGTGGTCAAATAATCCACTTGCTGATAGACCAATGATGATTCCTTGAAATACATTTGTTTTGATATCTCCGTCCAAAAATAAAACGCCTAGCACAATGCCAAGCGTTAAATTTAATAACGGAACGTATTTTGTTTGTAATCCAATTGTTTTTGCAATCTGCGAAAGACCAACTACAATTCCAATCATTACGGCTAAACTCACCATTACATACCACCTCCTTTCATTAAGAGAGTGAGAATGCCGCCTACAATCCCACCGACAATAAGTCGTAAGATCCAAGTAGTATTGGCACTAATTTTATCTAGCTGCTTGTTGATATTGATAATGTCTTTCTCGTTACCGGTTGTTCGCATTTCTAAGCTTTTAATTTCTAAACGAATGTCCTTGATATCTTGCTTGATTTCTTGAACATCACTTCTTACTTCTTGTAATCCTTCCACTTTAACCACCCCTTTTCAGACAATAAAAAAAGACCAGCTTATGGCTGCTCTGGTTTCTTATTTATTAGTTGTTGTAGTAGTAATTCTTCTAACTTTGCAATTCTATCTTCTTGGCTATTTACTAAAACCTTTAATTCACTAAGTTGATTCTCAATGTAAGCTTTCTCAAGTTTTTCTGCTTCAAGCTCTTGCTTTAACATCCCCATATCACATTGCAGATTATCTGTTTTCCAGTCTAATTCTTGTACAGCTTGCATTGTAATAGAAACAGAACCATAAATTGAGACCGCATCTTTCTCTCTTGTTGTAAACACTCCATCAGTATCTTCCGCAATCATACCGTAGTTTATAGGTAAAACATCAATTTCACCTGCATTGTATTTTTCTACATCAGAGATTAAATTATATTGTTTAATTCTTACACTATTAACTTTTTTCAGTGCTGAGAAAGGTAAGTCTTCGATGTTCGTTTTAACTTTTCGTGTAGACGTATTAATAAAATTCTTTGCATACACATTTGCATCACAACCAATGTTCCCCATTGTTTTTAAAACACCTAGCATCATGTTTGCCCAAGAAGTTCCTGTTCCATTTTTAATCTGTAGTCCGTCCCCAACATAGTCAGGATGTCTAGCCACTCTAAACATAAGCTGATTAGCAAACAGAAAATCTACATCCCCTTGATTATTTGGAGCTAAGTCTTTAATTATCAATGCAGGGAATGACTTGTTATCACTTGTATAAAAATTGAAGTAGCCACGCTTAGCGGTAAAGTAGATATCTTTATTAGCACTCAAGGTTATAAATCCTGTAGTACCACCCGTGGAACTAGCAGTAAGAGAAATATTACCGTTTGTATTAGTTAAACTCATATCGCCTACAGAGTTGATTTGCATTGCTCCATCATAACGATAGAAGTTAATATAACTCGACTTTAAAATGTCATTTCCACTTCTACCAGTAGCAACACCAATGGAGGCAACTGAGTTAGTCCATTGGTTTCCTGAAATTGTAGTTTGGTCAAGCACTAATGAACCGTTAAGAGTTCCTGAACTTGCATAGTCATTTCCTAAGATTAAAGCGGATTGAATATTGCTATCTGAACGGTTAATAAATCCAAAGTACCCACGAGCTTGATTACTTCCGTATAATGTCATGTTCTGAGCGTTTAAACGGATTTGGTTTGCTCCTGAACCCTGAGGTGCAGTTTGAATAGTTACCCCTTGTAAGGTTTGAGCTTTTAAGTGCTTCGCTTCAATATAACCATCAAGGTAAATCTTGTTTGCCTGAATCAATACAGATTGGGCTGTTTGGTTAATTGTAGAAGCTATGTTACCTTTTTCAACTCTTTGGTTAATCGCATCAGCCATTAATGATATTGAGCTTGAGTGAGATTCTACAATTGCCTTACTTCCAAATTGACCGTTTGCTTCTGTTTTCGTGTAAACCTCTTTAGCTTCTGCTTTTAGGTCAATCCGGTTAGATTGCTGATTGATCGTGGTCTCCATTTGAGTTACTTTGTTATTAAAATCAGATGTAGCTACTTTCTTAGCAATCTCACCTACAAGTTGGTCATAGTTGGCGTAGTCTTTTGGGTTCTCCATAAAAGTGCTAGGATTTTCCCCTTTTTGGAGTTGTGGTTGAGACATCCATAGTCTACCGTTACGTTTAATCGCTACGTTTCCTCGAACAGCAGTATGACCTGTAGCAGGGGCAGGCAGAGTTGCAGAAACAAATACCCATGAGTTATTAACAAGTAAGGGTAATAGTTGTACAGCTTTAGAAGCTACCCAAGTTCCACCGTTGTAATAAGACACTTCCATATAAGCCCCATCGTCTAATAAAGCTTTATTATCTGTGTAGAACCAAGCCGAGAATACATGGTCTCCTGAATTAGCTTGACTGGGTGCAGACTGATAAAAACTAGCAGGTGTGGTAGCCGTTAGCCCCGTAGTTTCTAATTTTACCGAGTTATAGCCATCGTGGTTACGAGCTGACTCTGGTGTAGCTTTAAAATTTGTTCCGTTCGCCCATATACCCCATTTAGCGACGCTAGGAGTTCTAGATGTGATTACTCCTGTAGAAGCATTTATTACTCGATCTTCAAATGCAGCATTAAATAGTAAGTTTGTGCTTCCTAATCCACCTACATATTCCTCCATTTGTGTGTCAGAAACCTTAGATTTAATTTGATTATTCAACTGTGTGATATCGCTTGTGTTTTGCTGAATAATTTCTCCTTGTTTATCCTGTGTTTTAGATAACGTTGTAATGGTTTGAGAATTAGAATCTGTTGTTTGTTTAACTTGATTTAAGGTGGATTGCATTGTACCTTGATCTTTTTGAACGGTTGAGACTGTAGTTGTTACACCCTCCACACTTTTTTCTATCTCGGTTGTTTTCTTAGTGAATTCTACAGTAGAAACTTGGTCTTTATCAGCACGATGCCAGTCCGTCATAATGTTCCCTTCTTCGAACTGTGGCAAAGCAATCCATACACGCCCATTTTTCCATACACGGCACCCAACACGTACTTTAGTCGTTTCTTTAGGAATGATACCTGTAGCGCTGTATCTCCCCCAGTGGTTATTCCCTAATCCTTTAATATCAATATCAGTACTAAATGTTGCTGTACGGGTGTTGTCATCTCTTTCGCAAATAATCTCAATTCGAAGAATGTCATCAAATGTATTGATATCATCTGTCATTACATAGAATGAAGCTGTATAAGGTTCTCCGATTGTAAAGGGTAGATTCTTTTGCTCTGCTCCACGGTAACGATTAGTCGTCTCGTCTCGTTGATCAGATTTTAATGTATTGAAACCTTTATATTTTACAGTTGTATCAACTGATACGCCTGTCACTACTGTCCAGTTAGCCATCCCATCTTCAAACGTAGAATTTAAAAATAAGTTACTTCCGCCTACCTTTAAGTTATCTAAACGATTTGTTACTTGACTAATTGATTGCGTGTTAGAATTAGCAGTTTGTTTAATTTCATTAGTCGTTTTTGTAAGACCATCTGTTGCGGACTGAATATCAGTAATCGTCTGCTTCGTACCTTCCACAGTTGATTCAACTGTATTTAATTTATTACTAATTTCAGTATCTTTTTTCGTTAAAGTTTCAATAGAAGTTTTAAATCCATCTGAAGTTTGTTCTATTTGAGTTACTTTTTTATTAATATTACCTTGTTCATTTTGTACATCAGAAATTGTGCGACTAACACTTTGTAAGCTTTCCTTTACTTCGTTGAATTGTCCTGTCGCCTGATTTTGTGTGTCTTGAACCTTTTGGTTCAATTCCGTTTTAGTAGTTTCAATATCTTTTTGAACATCTTTAATACTTTGCTGTAATGGTCCTGTATCCGGAACAACCGGTTCCCAAGTCGTACCTGTCCATATTTTCAAAATACCAGGCTTACCGCCACTAATATCACGCCATAACGTTTTATTCGGTTTAAGATTAGCTGTAGGTGGATTAACACTCTCTATGATATCTACAAGATTTTGTTCCACATATTCAACAGTCGCTTCTGCTAAATCTTTCGCTTCCTGACTTTCTTTTTGAGCCTGATCAGCTTTATCTTTAGCGTCAATGATGTTTTGATTTTGTTCAGTGACTTTATCCTTTAATTGGTCAAATAACTCTTGTGGAACCTTGTCATATAACGAGCTTAGTATCTTTTGATACAACCTACGTAATTCATCGTTTTGATCAACAATTTCACGATAATCACCAAACATATATTTATCTTGTTTAGGATCTTTAAATGATTCATCACCAGCAATAGCACGAGCTTCAAGATATAACTTAGGGGTAAACCCTTCATCTATAATTCGGATTGTATCTCCTTCGTTAATTAATTCGTGAGCTAATCCAAATAATCGACCGATACTTTGAGCATGAACTTCATAAGAAACAGAAGTGTTTACTAGTTTATTCATTTCCGTTTTCATGAGAGTCATAAGTCTCTGTGGAGACATATCCTCGTTTTCTGTTTGCGGAGTATAAAAAGCAAATTTATGTTTCCCTTTTTCATTCCATCGTTGATATGCTTCATCATCCACAAGATACGGAACGCCATTATTTATTTCTGAAATCGTAATGAATTCTCCATTATCTTTTTTTACGTAACCTAATAAAGCGGTACAAATGTTTTGAGAGTTTTCAATACGTTTAATCCCCAACAAATCCTTACCGACAGTTACTTCTTTTCTTGTATCTCGTCCCCTCTTCTTAACCATATCCACATAACGAACAACGATTTGAGAGCCGACAACTTCAGCACGGTATTGGATTTCTAATTCGAATGAAGCCGCAATCTTTTTTAGTAAATCCAATGGATTAGTGAATTCATCAATAGTCATTGAATGTGATCCGTCATGTTCTGTTTTACCTATTTCCCACTTCGTACCTTTTAGAGCTATTTCCATGCATTGTTTCAATGTTTTACTTTCAATTTTTTGTGGTTCAATAATTTCTTCTTTCGCAAGTTGAATCCATTCCCCTGATGCATAAACCACTAATGATTTATCATCAGAATCTTTTTCCACTTCAGTAATAACATAAGGTACTATTCTACCCCCACGTACCTCTTTCAACACTAAATTTTGTTGTATAAGTGTCGCTGCATGGTCTGAATGCTCAAATACTCTAAACTCAAATGTATCTATATTATTTTTAATTTCCCAATGTCTCTTATCATCCCAATAATCTTTTGGTTGTATAGCTGAAACGATTTGACTCTTTTTAAAATCAACAACATGTAAAGTGCCACTTGGTGTCCTCATCTAAATCGCTCCCTATACGTTAATTCCGCTATTCCTACATTGGCTGGACGCACTATAATTTCATTTTGTCCCCGTTTTACAATAGGAAATGTACTAAATATGTCTTTCAGTGCTATCGCATTCGTACCGTTAATTGTTACAAGTGAACGTTCTGTATCTATTTGGATTTTGTCTCCTACATCAAAAATATAAGGAGTCTCATCTATTTCTAAAGTATTAATACGCCAGAATTTAACGTCCTTAATTTGACATACATTAACTGGATAGTAATCCCCGAAAGCTACACAACCCACAGCAATATACTTTGGTTCCTTGGTAGTATTCGGATTTCGATTACCTACGTCATACCATTCCATTACAAATGAAGCTCCATCTTGTTCTGTTCCCACAATATGTTTCGCACAATAAACTCTCCAGTGGTTTCCTCTACGTGCTAAAGCAAAATGTCCACTGAATTTATTGAAAGTATCAACATAATATCCAGTTTCATTTGATAAAAGTTGTTCATTATCTCCAGTCCCAACGGAAGAATGAGCCAAAGTGATTTCGTGACTCATATATTCATCGCTCATATCCACTTGACAGATAACGTTGTAATTAGCATCCAAGACCATCGCAATCGTTTTACCCATTTGGTCATATTTCGTAGACTGTAAGGCGAACTGGATATCCATTTTGAAATCTCCAATTTTCTTACCTATAGTCGGGATTTCTTTCATCACAAAAGGCCCATGCCATTTGTTCAGTTCACTTTGTCCGTAATCCGAAGCTCTAAAAGCTTTTCCACCTACGACTTCCATAGAGCCTCTTGCAAGAAACTTTCCTATCTGTCCTCCAAAAGGTTCCCACCCCTTAAGGCTAGAACAATCATCATTGATAAGTCTCTCATCTTCTTTTACAATTTTGGATTTATACCCAACAGGATAACCAATCCGAAAATAGTCATTATCATTCCAGACATCAAGGAAAGGGCTCTGCGCTCCCACAGTTATATCAATAATTGGATTAGATTCTACAGATCCTCTATTACGAAATTCAGCTTTTAAATTCCCGCCCTCATCTATTGCTAATACTTTCTTCTGTGTGGGCCCTAACTTATAAGGCATAGGACAAATAAATGTAAGTGTTCCTATTCCAAGTGTCACAAATTCGTCTGGATCAAAGCTATCATCCACAACTGCTAAATACGTTCTATTTGGTTCTACATCAAAAATAAGCTCTACTGGTTGATCTGTTATTAGCCAATCTGCAATTTCTTCTTTTAATAGTTCTAAGTCTCCATCATCAGGAACAATAATCCCAACAGGAATAGATAAAACACGCATTTCCGTTTGTGTATTTAATAACCTTGCCCCTGGATATCCTGGAACACTTAGAAAATTACGTTTCAATGGTGCCCAAGTAGGTCTTTTCCAACCTTTTGCAATTTGGACAAATTCTTTACGTGCATTGTTAAATGTAAAAGAGCTCATTTTGACACCTCATTTCTGTATAAAATAAAAGAAACCCAAACCTAAAAGGCTGAGTTTCTTTGTTCTTCTCTTTCTTGATACTCTTTTGTATATCGATAAGTACCACGCGCCACATCTCGTCCCTCTAAAATAACTGGCACTTCAATAACCAAATCTCCACCTTGTGTTGGAATCATTCCATTTCCACCTGTTTGTCCAGGAGAATAATTAAACACTTGGTTTGCAACCGTATTTGTCATAGCTTGTCTACTATTAGACATATTTCCATAAACACCACTCATAACAGTTTTCAAGCCTGATAATTGATTCATAGAACTAGCCATCATACGGCTCATATCACCCATTAATTGATTCATGGTTCCAGTAATACCAAGTGATTTTTCTTTTGATGATAAAGGTGTAACTGTGATGGAATTACCTTTTTTCGTAAACAATTCCGGTCCAGCTTCACCTGTAATAAATGAACCATCACCTACAGGTTTTCCACCTTTAGCAAGCATTGGTACATGTGGAATAGTTGGAGCACTAACACCTGGTATATTATTTAATAATTCCGCTGGTGTATTAAATCCATCTATGAATTTATTAATGATACGAATGATTCCATTGATAGCTGTACGAATGCCACTTTTAATACCATCCCATACACCTAATACCGCTGATTTCATCCCCTCGAACGCTCCGCTCACAGCATTTGTTACCCAGCGGACAGGAGTCATAATAGCATCCTTTAATCCGTTCCACACTGACGATGCTGTGGATTTAATGCCATTCCATATGCTTGATAGCGTGGACTTAATCCCATTCCAGATACTACTACTTGTACTACTGATCATATTCCAAACAGTAGAGATAGCTTGCTTGATGTTATTGAATACCGAACTTGCTGTAGAAACAATTGAATTCCATAGACTAGAAAGATAACTTTTAATTGTATTCCATACCGCACTTGTAGTGGAGCTAATCGTGTTCCAGGTGTTTACAATCCAGTCTTTTATTGAATTAAATATTGGCATTACAAAAGCAACTAGACCATTCCAACATGATTGCAAGAAATTCTTAACCGCATTCCATACAGCCATTGTTGCCGAACTGATTGCATCCCACACAGCTATGATCCAGGACTTAATTTTTTCGAAAATCGGCATAACAAATGCTACAAGTCCATTCCAACAGGAAACTAAGAAATTCTTAATCGTTTCCCATACAAGGCTTGTAGTAGATTTAATCTTATTCCAGCATTCAGAAATGAAATTCTTGATACTTTCAAATATTGGCGTAGCAAAGTATAGAATAGCTGTCCAAATCGCTTGTAAGTATTGAGTAATGAAATTCCATACGGTTTGAATCACTGTGGAAATACCATTCCAAATCATAGTGAAGAAATCAGCAATCCCTTGTAAAATTGGTGTTAGAAAGGCAACTAATCCATTCCATGTCTCTTGGAAGAAGGTTGAAATTGAAGTCCATACCTCAGTGAAGAAGGTTGCTATTCCTTGTAAGACAGAAGTAAGATATTCCACAATTCCATTCCAAATTTCCATACAGAAATTAAAAATAGAAGTCCAAATACCAATGTATGCTTCTAAAATAGCGGTTCCCCAGGTTACAACAAACTCAACTATTCCATTCCATAAGCCTATTAAGAACTCCTTAATTGAATTCCAGACTTCCGATGTAGTTTCACTAATACTATTCCAGGTATCACTTGCCCATTGTACAATCCCATCCCATATTCCTACTAAGAACTCTCCAATTGCATTCCAGGAATCAATGGTCCATTGCCTTATAGAATCCCAATTTTGATAAATTAGAACGCCCAAGGCAACTACAGCGGCTACAACTACGGCAATTAGTGCGACCCATCCCATCATTGCAGCCCCAATACTCGATATGACGACAACTATTGGCGCTAAAGCCATAAATGCTCCTGCAATTACTCCAATGGCTATTGCAACGGCTGCCAGTGTGGCTGCTAGTTTTGGGTTATTAGAAATCCAATCAGCAATTTTAGCAACAACATCAGCTATAACACTTAAAACTGGTTTGAGAGCTACTTGTAAATCTTGCATTGCTTTTTGAAACTTAACTGCTGGGGATGCATCTATTTTTGAAGTAGCACCATGTAAATCCTCTACTCCTTTTTTCAGATCAACTTGTTTGCCTTCTGCTTTCAAAATAGTGTCGATAATTTTCTTTCCTTGGTCTTCCCAAAGAGTACCGAACATCTTCGTGCCAAGTGCATTTCTGTCTGTTGCATTTTCAACACCCGCTAAAGCTTTGGTTGCTTCAAGCATCGCTTTTTGTCCACCTTCGCCACCTTGAGCGATAGCTTGACCCCATTTTTCAAACTGATCCGCCGAAATCTTTGTTTTATCTAAAACCTCTTGCATAGACTTATCTACACCGGCCCCAAACTCAGCCATTTTGATACGTCCTTCTTTAACACCCGATATGTTCAACAGGACTCGCAACATCCTGCCAGTTCTCTTATGAACTTCTATATATCACTATACAGACCAGACTATATCATCATCTTTTATATAAGATGCTCCCCATTTCGGATGTCATTGGCTTACACCCTACGCTTTTCAGCTAGTCGTTGCACGTTCCTTTGTTAAAGGCTTCGCTCAGTATTGTCTCATTTGAGAGTTTCACTGAATTAAAGGAGTTTGCTATGAATGTCACCACTCACAGGGACAATTTTTCATCCAAAAGGTTATCGATATTCCAACTTTTCGTATCGACTCCTGCTGCCATAATGCCTTGTACTTCTTTAGCTGAAAAACCAGCTTGAACCATTTGATCCCCATACTCAGCAATAATATCTAATTGCTCCGGTGGAAATCCTGTTTTTAATAATGTATTAACTAGCCCCAATGCTTCTTCGTTAGTAATACCTAGCGTTGCGCCAATCTCATTGGTTTCCTGTATCAGCTCATTAAAATCAATTCCAGCATAGGATGCCGCAATGGTCGCTGCCCCTTTAACTACAGCGGCGTTTGTTTCGTCAGATGCATCTTTATTCAATGCCCATTGTCTACGAACTCCTTCTAGCGCTTCTTCAGCATCGACACCATAAGTAGTAACACCTCTAATAGCTTCTTCTACTGATTTTTTCGAAGACTCCGGAACCTCAAAAGTGATATCGATTTTTGTTTGTAAACTTGACATATCCATTGCTTTTTCAATTGCGGTTGCAATTCCGCCGCCAGCCGCTAAACCACCGATAACATTTTCTAACCCTATTTTCAGACCTTCGAACTTTTTCTCAGTTCTGCCAGCTTCTTGTTGTAAATCTCTTAATTCATTTTGTACTTGTCGTATTGAGTTTCCGGCATCCACAGAACGAAGCGCACGTTGTAATTTATCAATATCTGTTCCTGCTCCTAACGCTTCACGACCGATAATTCCAATTGCTTGCTCTAACTGCTTACTTGTAGCCGTCCCATTCCGAATTGCATTCACAAGACGATTTCCTAATGCACCTGCAAAATCATCAACGCTTTTTCCTGTAGCACTAAACAATGTTTCTAATTGCCGGGTGGAACTGGCAACATTGTCTTGTTCTGCTTTCATGTTTCCGAGTTTATTTTTCAGACCATTAAGCGATCCTTCTGTAAATTCAATTTCACGCCTGAAAGCACGATATTGTTCTTCAGAAATTTTACCGTTTTGAAATTGAGCTTGTACTTGTTGTTCAGCTGCTTTTAACTTGTCTAGCTTTTGTGTTGTATTTTCAATTTGTTGTGTAAGTAACTGTTGTTTTTGCGCTAACGCTTCCACATTACCTGGGTCAAACTTTAGCAACCGCTCAACATCTTTCAACTCTTTTGTTAAATCATTACTTCGTTTATTGACATCTTTTAAAGCATTCTGAAGTCCCGTGGTTTCTCCACCAATTTCAATCGTAATTCCTTTAATTCTTCCTGCCATTTTCTCACCCCTTTCTTAGAATGAATCGAAGTCTTTTTGATTTGCTTTTCTAACTTTTTCTTTGTCTGGATTCTCCATTTCAGCAAATTCAGCAATGTAATCAAAACAATCACCGATTGTCATATCTTCTAAATCCCAACTTGTTAGTTTCGCTTTATAACAAAGCGCAAGAAACGTATCAGTGGTTAATTCTTCATCACTGAAAGCTCCTTGCTCTCCATTACTTTTCTTTATTTTTTTTTTGCACCCATCGTACTTTGAATCATGTCCATAATTTCCGGAAGAATCTCAGAAACAGGGAACTCGTCAAAACCATCTAACCACGTAATTGGATCAGCAATTTCTGAGTTTGCTGCTTTCGCGTATAACCAAACTAGATCATAAACAACCTCAAAATCTACTTTACTTAAATCTGCATTCGCTAAATCAATAGTAGCGCCAGCTTGAGGATTGGAAGGAGCAATAACACCTAATTTGAGCATATCCGCAAATAAATCACGTCTAAATTGCGCTTTATACTTTTTAACCGTTGCCGCTGTACTTTTTAATCTGACTTGTTTCCCGTCTATTGTAATTGTCTTTTCCATTTACTATTACGCTCCTTTTGGTACTGCTGCTTTTTTTACATACACTTCTTTGTACCAGTTGTTATAAATTTCTTGAGTTGTTTTAGAAGTTGTTTTTGTTTTAACCATACGTTTTCCATTGATTTCAATAGGGCTAGAGACAAACTTAAGTTCATTTGTATTTGGTTCAGCTGAATTTGTTTTTGTTTTAGATGCGATAGTTGGTCGGCTTGCTGAATTATTGTACATAACGTGTCTAGTTGCATTCACATCACCATCAAACTCAAATAATAAAGCGAATGGTTTCCCTTTGGCATCAGCTAACTCATTTAATACACCGTCTGTTTCATCTAACTGTTCACCTAATGCATCGATAGCAAATTGTTCAGGAACAGTCGCAATAGATAACGTTCCATCATACCCCTGGTTATTACTCGCTGCATAGTAAAGCATGTCATCCGCATAGAATTCAATTAAATCTCCGCGTGGATCAAATGTTAATTCAACAGCACCTGGAATCGGTATTGGTGTTTTAAATGTAACAACCCCATCCGTAACGTCATAAAGTGCGTAATAAACATTTTTCAAACCAAATGCGACTTTATTTTCTTTAGTCATTTACATCAACCTCGTTTCATATATTTTTTGAAATAATTTCTCAGATTCAATAAAAGTCCCATACGATTCATAAGGAATATCATGATTGTCTAGGACTTTTTCAAGTTTGGCTTCTGCAACTAAATCTTTTTTAGTTGTATAAAGCTCAATATTTGCATCGTCTATCTTGTGATATACCTTGTTATCAGCCATTAAATTTGCTGACCCATCCACAAGGATACAAATATAAGGTGGCGCTGGCACTGGCTTACCTGGGGTTGCTGTGAAATGCGAATAAGCCACAGGATAACCTGTAGCTTCAAGGGTTTTTATTAATTCACCTAATGTCATTATTCAAGCGCCCTTTCAATCCGTCTTGGTACTTCATTAATTACATACTCTTCAACAGGACGAATATGAACTTGAGCCGGAACACGTCCACCACCAGCCTTTGCATGGCCGTTTTCCAAAAGATGCGTTAGTTGCCCTTTTATATTGTGGACGACAACGCCATTACCTTCTTTTTTCTTACGCCACCCTTTACGATAAGCCCCTGTTTTTTTAGGACCACTTTGCCTTAATTTACTTACAGCAACATCAGCTACTTCTTCTTGCGTGGTTAACAATTCTTCTTCCACAACATTCGCATACCTTTGTAATTCTCTAGCAATTTCACTCGCAAAATCGTTCATACTAAACGTGCTCCTTTGCGATAATAGTCAATGTTTGATACATTTCATCATCATTCATTGGCGGTTCGATAATGTCAAAGATACGACCCTTCATAGTAATTCGCATTAATTCTGTAATACCTGTTGTATAAGGCATTACAAACCGATAAATTCGTGTAGACTGCGAAGCTGAAGCTTCAATGTACTCCGAACCTTTTACCGTTTTTATCATTGCCCATACCTTTTTAACTTCTTGCCAATTGCCTGTTTCAACTTCTTGATTCAATTCATCTCTTATTACTTCAGGTTGTTCAATGATAATTCGATTTCTACAATCACCTGTATTCAGTGGTTTCTTGTACTGAAAAGGACGCATATTAATCACCGTCCAACTTAATTTCTTCTAATGCTTTATCAATACCTAAACTATTAATTTCGGTTAAAAAATTCTTAGTAAAATACTCAAGCGCATCGTTATAAACATAACGAGAACGTTCAAAAACTAATTCTTTGAACGTCTCATCTTTATTTATGTCATACGATCCACACACTTTTATTAAGGCTTCATTGGATGCAAAAAGGATGCGTCTCAGGTTATCATCTTCATCATCACCTAAGTGCATCCTGTCTTTAAATTGCTGTAATATTTCATTCGAAATTACCTTATCCATTCACATCACCCTTGTGTTGGTGGGGTTACTTCTTCAAGTTTCAATGTGTAAACTTGTGAAGTGTATTTATCCTTTGGTTTACCTGTAGCGTATTGTTTGGCGATATAAAGCGTTGCATCTTCTAAAGCTAGTGTTTCTTCAAACTTTTTGATTGGCTCCGTTCCGCCCATCGCTGCAATATACTCTCCTTTAACAAAGAACACCACTTGTCCTTGAGGTACAAATACAGATTCTGTTGGGATTGGATTAAAAGGTAAGCTCGTTACATATACACCTGCCGCATTTTGAATTGTAGCATTTGCTTGAATGTCAAAAGTATCGAATGGATTTGTTACCATAACTACTTTACCAGCTACATTTTTAGGTCTATCTGCATCTGTTTTACCATCAGGATTTAATTTTTTAGCCAATAATTTGACCACGCCTTTTAATTCATTAATTGTTTTACGACCAGGCTCGAAAGTTAACGTTCCAGCAACTTTTTTATCTGGATATACTCCATTCGTGACACTTCCACTAGGGTCTTTTAATAATCCAATAGGTTCATTTTTACCCGTACCAGCTACAAAACCACGCTCTAAACCTACCGACATTGCTTCTGTAATCATAGTACGAACATATCGTTCCACCCATACTGGACCAAGCTTCAACATATCATTTGCTAATGGAATAAATGCTGTTAATTTCAGTTGAGTAATTGATTCTTTTCGGAATGTAGCATTTAATTGTCCTTTAATATCACCAAATAGCGGTCCCCATACAGCTGCACCCTCTGGATCTCCATAAATAAATTCTGTCACGGCTCCTAAATTCTCTAAACCGATATGATCTAGCAACGGATGACCTTGAACTAAATCATCAAAAATTCTCTCTTGTGTTGTCTTAGGTAAAGTTTCAGTAGATTTAAAACCACCTTCTTCCACAACTGCATTAAAGAACTTCATTTCTTCACTTGTTAATACATTAGCGCCACGAGACTGCATAATAGAACGATCTACCATTGATTCATTTACTTGATTTAAAATATCAGCTCGTACATCTGTAGCAAGCGCTTCAATCATGGAGTTTAATGCTACTGTTTGTTCTTCTGCTGTACCTTCCTGCGTTGCTTTCGCAAATGCTAATTTCTTCTCTTCAAAGTTATTAAATTTAATCACCATATTTTATTTTCCTCCTAAATTTAAAAAGAGCGTACTCAGATTCTGTTTTGTATTAACAGGCTCTTGAATAGGCTCTTCTGGATTTTGATTATTTGGTTGTTTGGTATACTTAGCTACTAACCCTTCTTTAAAATTTTCTACAACTTCCTCTTCTTCATCTTCTTGCGTATCATCAATCTCGATTTCATCAGCAATTTCATCAGCTAAACCAAGAGCAACTGCTTCCTCTGCCGTTAGCCAAGTTTCATCTTTTAAAAGTTGTTTTAATTCTTCATCTGTTCCAACAAAACGTTTCTTATAAGATGCTGCTAAAGCTGAATCAATCTTCCGTAGATCTCGTGCTGTTTTTTCAAATAAATCTGCATTTCCATATTCAAAGGTACTCGCTTGATGAATCATCATCATAGTATTACTAGGCATAATGATTTTATCACCTGCCATTGCAATTACAGACGCGGCACTAACTGCCCAACCATCAATATGAACTATAATTTCTGCACTATGCTGCTTTAACTGATTACAAATTGCTACACCATCAAAAGCGGAACCTCCACCAGAATTAATATGAACGTGAATTTTTTCTGCTTTAACATCTTGAATTTTTCTTCTTACTGCTTCAGCATTGTTTTCACTAAACCATCCACCAATTGACCCATAAACAGTTAATTTGTATTCATTTTCACCTTTAGCTTCAAAACGAATATCTCGTTTTAAGTTCAAAAGCTTATTCATATTCACATGCTCCATCATTTCTCACCCCCTTCAGATTCATTTAATTTTGTATAGTTCTTTGTAATATGATGGATATTTAGATTTGGATCATCCGACTCTTCATAATCTACTTCTGAACGAATTTCATTTCCTGTAAATGCACTTGAAGAAATGAGTTTATCAATACTTGTCGCAAGATCAAATATACTTTGATAGGAAACAGCCTTAACCTCAATTTTTCGTCCTAAAAGATATTCACTCATTTCAAAGAATTTAACGTTCGCTTCATCAGATAGCTTTTTTAATAATGGTCGTACTGTGAAAAGCATATAATTTTTCGTTTGCTTTTCTACATCAGCCATTTCTCCATATATCAGAGCTATAGGAATACCAATTGCCATAGCTACTTGATTCAAGAAACCATTTGTTACTTTATTGATTTCTTCCACACTTGGACCATTTGCAACACCATTGTATATCTCGTTATAATTAATACCTTTTTGCTGTGGAACAATAGCTATATCTTTCGAACCGATTGACTTATACATATTGTCTATAAACTCTTGTAACTTTGCTATTTGTTCCTCAGTTTTAGCACCAATCATATCCATATCAACCGTGCCACGAACTTGATTTTTACGTTTCTGTGAGTTTAATATCCTACCAAATAAATCACCGTAATCTGCAAATAATCCATCAATAAGTGGAGATAATTTATCATTTCGATACTTCAAATGAATAACTTCGCTTTGCTTAAAACTTCTCTTAAACGTATAATCTTTTACCCTTACATCAGTAAAAGTATCTTCAAACACAGCATACTCATTATGTTGAAATCCATCTGCAATAAGTAAATCACCATCATCTGCTTGTATGACTAAACACTCATTATCATAAATAAGTTTGCGAACAAACCTTTCCCAAAAGGTACTTGCGGTCATATTCTTGTTTGGTCTTACATTTAATCGATAATAAAGCTCATCCTTCTTAAATGCTTTACCATTTCTTACTCTAAATTCAGATTGACTAATCGTCCTTCCTAAAAATGATACACATGTATCAATCGCTAAACGTTTCATATGAAGTCTGTTTGCTGTATCGGTTAATGCATCCAGATCCAGCATAAATTTTAGTTCTTTATTTCTTCCAAACACTGAACCTAACCATCCAATGATTATTACCCCCTTTATTAGAATTTAATGTTGCCTATAACAAAATCAGTCGCTTCTTGTATTTCATCCGCCCGATAAAGAGCATGAACAAAACATTGGAACCCATCTGTTTTTCTACGAACAGGCTCTTTCTTTTCGTATATTTTATTTCCATCACTTTTGATAACAACCAACACATTTTGCGTATACCAACGCATTAACGGATTATCCTCAAAAATAATTTGTTTATTTGCAAATGCCATTTCAATACGTGGAGCTAATAAACTATGAATTGCTTTCGGGTTTCGTATAACCTCTATTTCAAATCCTTCTGCTACTAATAGCGGCCTTATAGCTTCCATCCTGAAGTTATCAGCTATAATCTTTTTAATTCCATATTGTTCTCGCATTTCTACAAACCAATCAACAATGTGTTGAGGATTAATAGTCGGCTCATCAACAACTGTTAGTAATCCTTGCTCTTCCCACTCTTTAATTGGAGCGAATTTTTGTTTCTTGAACTCGCCTGCTTTTTTAGAATATCCGTAATAGATATCAACAAATTCTTTTCGTACGAAGGAATGAGTTTTAAAGATATATTCACCATTTTGTCTAAATAAAAGACCACATGCCGCAAAGTCCCGAATACTCGCAAAGTCTAACGCTCCTATGCATTCTTGGGCATATAAATTAGGAAAAGGACGATTTGTAGCAAGAATTTCTGACCATTTTGCAACGGACCGTTCTAAATTTGTAACAGGTAAGTTCATTCGCTTTGTCATGAACTCTTCTCGGTTACTTGGATCGTCCTCTAAATCCTCATACTCTTCTTTTATTGTTTCAAGTAGGCCTTCAGCATACTCACTTAAAGGATGAGATAACATTGGATTCGCCATTTCCCAATTATCGATATCATCGACTTCTTTTTCGTCATTTAATTTACAAATGAACGGAAAAATAGCATTTGGACGGGCTTCACCATTTAAAACTTTCATTGCTTTTTCTTTTTGTTTATCTAGAAATCCGTCTCGTACATACCCGTCTGTACCAATGTAAAATTCACGTGGGTTTTTCTTTTTCCCTAAACCACTAATGTGGACTCGAACATCTTTATTGCTTTCATATTGATGTATTTCATCAAATACAACCGCGCCATCACGCAAACCATCTTTTGTATCTCCATTAGACGTTCTAAACTTCAATATACTTCCTGTTGCTTTAGAGACAGTTTGGGTTAATGTGGTTTTAAATGCTCGTTGCAATATTTCATTTCGTTTGACGCATTTATGAACTTCATCTGGACTGGTTTTCGCCTGCTCTTCACTATTTGCAACAACGGAAATGTTATACTCCGTGATACCATGCATTTCACTAATTAAAAAATGAATGATGACTGATATTAATCCGTTTTTACCGCCACCACGTCCTAGCATCCACAAGAATTTACGATAAAATACACGTCCGTTTTTCTTATAAAACAAAAAAACGAATGCTATTAAGAATTTCTGAAATGCTTGCAACGGGAAGTACCATTTCTCTCCAAAGCGGATACACTTCTCAATCATTTCATCATCAAAATACAAATCGTCTCTGTTCAAAACATATTTTTCTAGATAGTCAATTAACAGTTCTCTTTCTTTATTGAACTTTATTTTCCCACTCCTATAAAGCTCAATATATTCATCTACATACTTTTGCCTGATCATATTAAATCACTTGGACTGTATCCCGTATTAGAAGCACCCACTTTAGGAACGAATTTTATATCTCTTCCTAAAGCAATTAAAGAACTGTTAATTTTGTTCCTCTCACTTATAAGAGGGTGGGCTTTAACAAAAACTTGAGAACCATTTTTTACTGTTACAGATTCGCCTTCTTTATTAATGGTTTTATTTATTTTTCTAAATGCTTTGACCAGATCAATGTATCTTTCTACTTTTTCAACTTCGACTAAATCTGTGATATCAATACTATTCATGAGCTGTTCTTTTAACCTCACAATACTAACAGCCATCTCCCCACCCCCCCTTACGTGCGTAAAATCGAAAAAAACCTGACAGTTAACCCCCTCCTCCGGTGCCCCTTAGAGCATTTTTTAATGAATATTTTTAAGGGGGGGTTATTACCAAATCATTTTTACCACTTTTCATCGTTTTCCCATTTATTCGGTTTCTTTTCAAAGAATCTTCCATGTTCTTTATTATGGCAATCCACACAGACTGTTTCGAGATTGTCCATTTCTAATGCGAGTTCTGGATGATATTCTAGTTCTTTTATATGATGGACAACGAGTTGAATCTTCTTACGCTTTGCACTCTCACTGTATTCATTGGTGTCTACACGAACACTACCATTACGTTTACATTCCTGACATTCATATTTATCACGCTTCTTTACCTGTTCGCGTATACTCTTCCACTCACCACTGTCATAGAACTTACGCTTCTGTTGTTTAGTTTTATATTCTTTCATCATTCATCACTAAGAACTTATCCATAGTTTTATCTAACAAACTAACCATTGCTTCTCTTCTTTGCTTTGGTGTTGTGTTATCTTCCATCTCATTAAAGATTGGAATAACACTTTCTAATTTCTTTTTATTGATACGTTCATTTACAAGGTCTGGTCCCAGCATCGAAATGAATGTGCTGATTATAATTGCTTGTTCTGGACTAGTTAATTTGCTTTTATTCATCCTTCATCCTCCTCCAAAAATAAAAAGCACCCAAATGGATGCTTAGATTAAACTTATTCATTATTACTTTCTCTACTTACATCATCATCTGATTTTTGCTCTAACATACTCCCTATATCAGGTGGCAAAGTTAGCTCTATACCAGCTACCGGCTGATTATCTTCATTAAAGTAATACTTCTTTACCTTATTCAATTTTTCATTTTTTTATTTCCACTCATATTATCCCACCTTTTATGTATCATATTAATCACTTTACTTAATATGTACATTGGAAAAGATAATATGCTATTTTTCAAACTCTCACACGACTTATATAATTCCATAAAATAAAAAGCACTCCATAAGGAATGCCTTTTTATAAATTCTCTATATCTTACTAGCATTTTCTATATATCTAGAACTAATACAAATACAAAAGAACTTATTAATAACTATATACATAGTCAAAGTAATATTTATCGTTAGATTGATTAAATGTTAAATCATTTAAAATATCCACTCCTGTTTGATGCCTTTCCGCCACAGTAATAACACAATCTAAGCTTTCTTTATCAAACCTATCTAAAAATTCTTTTGCCATCTCTATTCCTTTAGCGATAGCTTCTTTCTCGTTCATCTTTCCGCTTGGAACATATTTATAAAATTCTTTCAATACTAAAAATGCCTCAATTTCTTTTATAGTTGCCCTTGGTCTACATTTCGTTGTCTGATAAGGTAACTCATACTTGTCAGAAATTAATGGTTGAGTAAAAAGTGTAAATGCCACATATCCCATCATTTCTTTGTTTTCTGGTTCGTAAATCCCTAAATAACTTCCCTTATCAAGAAGTATGTTGTTTAAAAACATCCAGTAATTTTCATCTTGGAATTGAGTTGGATATTTCCCTTTTGGAGTAATTGTTAGTAAGACAAAGCTCTTTCCATCTACACCTAAAGTTTCTAAATATTTTCTAATCTCCATCACATACGCACCTCATACTTTTTATTCTTCCTCTATTTTATTAATCTACTTTCCACTTCCTATACTTCTATAAAATCAAACAATATCCCTTTATTAAAATAAAAAAGCATCCCAATAGATACTTTTTTCATTAATTATTGTTTTGTACTTCAATTACGGTGTGTGAAGTTTTATTCTTCTCTCAGCTAACAACTAAGACGGAAACTTTTGCCGGACTTATCAAGTTCCTCTCATTCCATCTACCTAGAAGGTTGTTAACTCAAAGAAGAGCAAAGGCTCTCCTTATTAACGGTAACATCCAATCAGTACCATCTGCTGGTTTCGGATTTTATGTGCCGTCATTATGAAGTCGTTTAGAAAAAATATTGTACAAAGGAATTTTATGAGTTGTGTTTTCCGCCACTTCTCACAATACAAATATATCACATTGATTCCAAAACAACCGGCAAACTTACTGCCAAAAAGCGGTCACGACTATGCCACTCATTTCCTCGACACTTATTTATAAAAGGTCTAGTCAAATATATATATTGTAGCCATGTCTGTATCTGATGCTCCTAAAACTTCTTCGTTATATAATTCCACTGGATAATTTATTTCTTTCAAGTTAATGATACTTAATATATATTCAGCTAGTTCATCCTTTGCATTAAGAGGTTGATTTGGATTCTTTTTTCGATGATTATACTTTCTATTTAAAGCACCAGTAAATAAATCTGCTATTTGAATAAACCTACTTAGTTTTGAATCCATAGAAAAGAAGTTAGCAAGTTTCAAATCTTCTTCATAGTACAATTTGAAATTATCGCTTAACGATTGATGAATTTGTTGTCCCCTTAAAGCGCTCTCACCTTCTTCATGATCCTTTATATATTCGATTTGTTTGGGCAATTCAACTCTACCTGTTTTACTTTCATGATCTATTCCTACTCGAACTAGTTGATAGTAAAGTTCTGTTACTAAATCATCTGTATGTTGGGTAAGCTTAGTTTTATTAACAGATATTCCTTTGAAAGAAATCATAGCTCCTCGAGCAATAACAAAATCAAAAAAATCCTTGTATACTCTTAAATTCGTTCCATTATTTCTTATCTTATTAAAATGAAACTCATCTGGACATGTATTATCTGTCTTTTTTCTTTCTTGTATCCAATTTATAATTTGACTATTTAATTCCCCCTCTTTTGCAAGAACCCATAAGCTCCCAACCATTAGAAAATCATCATTTTTGCCACTTTCATCTGCATAAATGTGTATTTTTTGTACGGATGGTTTCTCTATAATTTGAAACTCTTTTTGTTGTTCTTCTCTGTCTTGTCTATACCTTTGAAATTTTTTATCCGCGCGAAATAAATTATATTCATTTTGAATTTTCGCTCTTGTCCGAGCGATAGATGTAAGTCTTTCCATTTCGAATAACTTCTCTAAACTTACAAAATTCCCTCGCTGTCCTTCGTATATCTTCCAATATTTAATCATTAGGGCAACATCTGAGTTTCTTGTTTCTGGATATCTATTCATTACTGAAGCAACCTTTGTAATAAGATGTTTATCATTACCAGCTTGTACATCTCTCCAAAGTGCCTCCGCCTTCTTTCTTCTTATTTCAGCCTTTTCCTCTTCAGTTAACTCTACCTTCTCTTCTGCCTCTTCTGCCTCTTCTCTCAATATCTCTTCATCTATTTCTTTAAGAATATCATCGCGTTCTGTCATAAATTCCCCTCCTAACATTACTTTGTTATATTTTAACATAACGATTGTTCAGTTATCCATATCTTATATTTTGTGTAACTGACCCCTCCGCTGAATCCCTTGATATCATTGATTTCATTTCCCTTTCTCTTTTGAGTTACACAGTACGAAATTTATGAGTAACTGTATAGGGGATACCACCAGCATTTTTCAAAATAGCCTACGCTATGTAAAAAAATAACATAAGCCGCCCATGTGGACAGCTTATTTACATAATTATCGTTAGAGGAAGTTAAGATAATAATCTAGCTGATTCAAAGTGTATAAAACTTTGGCCAGGTACAGTAATACCATCTGCGGTAGCTTGTGCAAGAATTTGAACACTATCATTTTTAGATAATTGTGTAATGGTAGAAACGCTTAACAGATTGCTTGTAACGGTTACTTCTTCACCAAAAAAATCGTTATCAGCTGCCGCAGCTCTTTCTCTGTTTATATCAATAAACATTCTTAAACTATAATTTGAAGGAACATTTGGGTTAAAACTCAAACTTGCAATAATTAAATATATTCCATTCTGTTTTGGAGTAAAGGTCGATGTAATCGGATCATATTCATTGTTTAAATCAAATACTTTATTTGGATATACAATTTGGGTCAAATCAGCAGACCCTACATTTTGTGGGGTTGTTGCATTAAAAGCTCTAAACGCTGATCGTAGTACAGATGGTTCTGGAATCAGAGGAAATGCACAAGGAAGCCAAGGAACGTAGCATCTATTTTTTGAAGACAAAAATAATCAATCTCCTTTTTTTAAAATTTAATATATTAAATGTAAAATGAGCCTTTTTTTCTTGTACGTTTATCCATGCTTGGCCAATAAACATGAATGATGTATATCATATTCAGTTAAAGTTTACATATCGTCTCATTATCGGTAGTTAATTAAATAAATTATGATAGATCCCATCACAATATCACCGCCTATAGTTAGGGGACCATATAAAACACGATCAGATAAATCATCTGTTTTATGGGGGTAGCACCTTATCGTTATTCATATTTCTCTGACTGTATCCTTTATTTATCAGAGTCTTTTAATATAATCTTTTCTTTAGGAGGGAAGAATCAAGCTAGCCACAACTCCGGCGTGATCGGACGGCCAAAGAGCGGTTGATGTTCTGTCATGTTGTTCTTCTCCTACCACATCCGCTACAATTGGGTTCCAGCCGTTTTTAAACAAAATAAAATCTATTCTTCTGATTAGAGAGGATACAGCATTCAACAAATCTGGCTCTTGGCAACATGTAAATCCCTGTCCTTTACCAACTTGAGTCCAAACATCTTGAAATCCAGCATTGATTAAATTCCCGTATGTTGGTGTGCCGGTTCCGTCAGCGTTTGAATTCAGATCTCCTAGAAGAATCAGAGGTAGATTTGTATTGGCTGGTCCAGCTAGTAATTCATTTCCTTGGGCGACTTGGACTGGGGGAGAAAGTGGTTCTAAATGGGTATTGATTACCCGGAAGATACGTCCGTTTGAGCTAACGTCGATAGATGACCATCCCCGAGGAATCGTGAATAGTTGTCCTCCAACTAATATTGTCAATTTTGCTGCAAAATTAGCTTCTTGCCGCTGAATAATCTCCAATCCGGATTCCTTTCTGATTAATATAACGTCTCTGTCTAAAAAACCTACTATATTTCCATTGCTACTTGGAAGTTGCACTGAATTATTTTCATTTTGAGCTGCTACTTCATAATGTAATCCAATTTTTCTTAACTCACTTAATAGCAATTCTACAAAATCGTATGTGACTGTTTGTACACCAGGAACAAATAATTGCCACAGTTCTGCTTCTTGCAATCCAATGATATCAGGTTTATTCAAAACGATTTGTCTGGCAATTGCTTTCACACGGACAGGGAAATTGGTCGCAAGAAATTGACGAAACACTTCCGTTACCGCCTGGCGTAATTCTGCTGGCGTAGTGGCGATTGTAAATGGTGTAAAATCCGCACCTAAATAAAGATTCCACGTCATGACTGTTGGTGGTTTTTTGGGTTCTGGAATCGGAGGGACAGCAGGTGGAAAAGCAGGATAAAGTCTACGACAGCATTTCTTTTGTTTTGAAAAATATGAGTTCAAAATAGTTCACTTCCTTTTTTTGAAACTAAATATAATTATTTATATTCAAATCGAATAACTTAGCTTGTATGTATATCCTATACATGATCAGTTAACATCACGCATTATTAGCGGTAGCAAGAAAAAAGCGAATCCCTATTTTCAAAAGGAGTTCACCTTTTTTTCTTTACCCCTATTCATATTTTTATACATCCCTATCCTAGCGCAGTTTTAGGGTTCTTGTTTGTTACTGGAACTGTATAAAATCTTTCATACTCTTAGCGTATTTTTTTCCAAAATGTTGCGATACCCCTAGATAAAAAAAGAAATAAGCAATGATTAGATTTTAAACCTAGTCATTGCTTTATCCATTGCATCTTGGTTTACACCAATATAACGTAACGTGACCTTCTCTGACGAGTGATTGAATATCTCCATGAGTAATGCTATATTTTTCGTTTGCATGTACATATGGTACCCGTACGTCTTTCTTAGTGTATGCGTTCCGATTTCATCTAAGCCGAATTCTGCCGCTGCTCCACTTAATATCTTATATGCCATGCTACGACCAATCGGACGATTCCTACCTTGTCTACTTTGTAATAGGTACTCATTATCTTCTCTTTCTTCAATAAACCATTTAAGTTCTCTTTTCAGTGCTGCAGTAATTTGTATTCGTTTCTGTTTCCCTGTTTTCTTTTCTCTCATAGATATATGACTACTTTTGACATCTACTACCTTCAATTTCAAAATGTCCGAGATTCTCAGGCCTGTATTGATTCCCATAATAAAGAGAATGTAATTACGTAAGCTCTTTTCCTTAAAATATTCTTTTAACTGCTGTATTTGCTCTGGATCACGTATTGGTTGAACGAAATTCATTTATTAATACCTCCCGTTTCTTCAGTCTCATACACTTCTAATCTAAGAGCAAAAGCGAGTTTATAAAACACTCTAGCCTTAACGCGTCGATAAGTACGCTCACTCATGCCAATTTCGTTATATACCATATAGTCACATACATCTTCATCTTCTAAATAACGCTTAATGATGATATTTCTTTGATCCATTCCTGCACGCCCATTACCCAAACGACTAAGAAACTGGTCAATACGAAATGACGTTTGCTTAATCCACTCTTCTCGTTTACTTTGCTGTATATTAGCCATCGCTACATCTTCTAATGGTTTTCCTACATCATTTGTAGGTCCGTGATATCTAATTTCATAAGAAGGAGTGACTTTCATTTCTTCACGCATCATTCCAAACTGTCTATATAAACGTATGCTTTCAAGAACACCTTCTAATTTTTTCTGCGTTGCTACTCTATCAATTTTTGGCAAGAAAGATAATTGTTTAGTCATGTAAGACCACTCCTTTTCATTTTTAGATTACTTTTGTCCTAATGCTCCACGTCTTCGTTCATAACGTGGTCCATGAATCCCCATTAAACCTTCAATGTCACGAGTGCTTAACTTCTCTTTTCGCTTTTTCTTAGTTTTCTTTTTCGTTTGATTCGACTGTTTTTTCCACTCGCGTAATTGGTCCTTTAGTGCCTTCATATTTCTCCATCTCCCTTTTCAAAATAAAAAGGACACCTATTCCTAAAACAGATTTAATTGCTGCTTTAATGAATTGGTGTCCTCTAGTTTTCTAGCTGGACTATATTCTTTTTTGGGGTAATATTGTAAACTTTTAATTAGGTGCTCATATATTAATATTGAATGACAACTCATAGGACATTGAGCTATCTCTCCAAGGGCACTTTTCGCAGTGCTCTTTTTATTTGTTATTCAAACTTTAAAATAACCATTTTGTTACATTCCTTGCACTTTTAAATAAGGCAAGCATATGTTATAGTGTTATGTTTCATCACATTCCTTTTTTCAAGAGTACATATCGAATGTGTACTCTTTTTGCATTACGCTAAAATGAAATTTTTATTAAAAAACTTTGATTATACGTCCATATCTTCTAAGGAAAGTTAATACTGTTTCCATCTCCTTAGCTGTACGACTTACCAAGCAATCGATTGCTGCACCTTCTGGTATTCCATAAACCTCTACTAATTCTTTAACAGCTGCAATATCCTCTTCACAATAAGCATCGTCTGGTAGATATCCTTTTTCTTTCATTATTCATTCTCCTTTTCTTCTAAATAAAGTTTTTACCATAAAAGTAATTGTTAAATATCTAATGCATATGCATTATAATTGGATAGGTATTGTGTATTGGCATTAAGAGGAGCACCCTGTTCAAGTGCTTCTCTTTTTTTATAAAATAGTGTTTTTATTTACTAGAGTGGATTTTATTATTTTGTACAAGCACTCTTTCCTTTTGTCCAATAATATATAGAGACATCTTAAAGAAGAACTTAACTTAAAAAGGTGGTGATTTTTTGATTAAAAATCGCATTGTAAATGGAGGATTCGAGACGGGAACTCTTTCTCCATTTATTGTAAATAACCCCTCTTTTGTTTCTATTAATAACTCTAATAGTCATTCTGGTGTTTACAGCGCTAAATTATCTGGGGGTTTAACTAACGCTATTATTGCTCAAGCAGTTCCAGTATCCCCAAATGAAACGTTCGAACTTTTTGTATCCCTTTCTAAAATTGGACCATTTCCTAGCCCTTTAATAGCTATCAATGTCCAATATTATAATGGCAATACTTTTTTGGGTGACGGCTTAGTTACTTTTATACTTTCTAATCGTATCCCCGATAACAACGAAAAAGATTGGTTAGAAGTTTATGGGACTACTTCTCCAGTGCCAGCTACAGCTAATACAGCATCAATAGTTATCGCTAAGTTCCCCGAATTAGGAAGTGCTGATGTATTTATTGATGATATATCCCTTCTATCCGTCGAACCACCGCAATCTGCATTTAGAGCTGAAAAAATATTTTCTCAAAACGTTACAGAAAATAGTGATATACCAGTTAGTTACGAAGATCAAATATTTGATTTAAACGATGAGTATAATCCACTTACATCTACATTTATCCCTAAACAGGATGGGGTGTATTTTGTTTTTGCAATGGTCGAGGCACAGCTTTTTGGACTCGATCTTAGTCATATAGCTATATTAAAAATTTATGTAAATAATATTCTTACATTAAGCAGTAAAGGCGTTTATTCAGTTGGCCTCCCATCAACTCCTACTTTAAGCGTCTCTGGAGTCCTACATTTAAATGCAGGAGATGCCGTTATCGTACGTTATATTTCTATTTCCTCAGCTGGTATTATTGAGGGATTCCCTGACTCTTCACACTTTGAAGCTGCTAGATTTCCATCTCCACTATAAATAAAACGATTTTACTTTCATTAAAAAAATTTAACTTTAAAAGATGGTGATTTTTTGATTAAAAACCGCATTGTAAATGGAGGATTCGAGACGGGAACTCTTTCGCCATTTATTGTAAACAACCCCTCTTTTGTTTCTATTAATAGCTCTAACAGTCATTCTGGTGTTTACAGCGCTAAATTATCTGGAGGTTTAGCTACCGCTATTATTGCTCAAGCGGTTCCAGTATCCCCAAATGAAACGTTCGAACTTTTTGTATCCCTTTCTAAAGTCGGACCATTTCCTAGTCCATTGATAGCTATCAATGTTCAATATTATAATGACAATACTTTTTTGGGTGATGGCTTAGTTACTTTTATACTTTCTAATCGTATCCCCGATAACAACGAAAAAGATTGGTTAGAAGTTTATGGGACTACTTCTCCAGTGCCGGCTACAGCTAATACAGCATCAATAGTTATCGCTAAGTTTTCCGAATTAGGAAGTGCAGATGTATTTATTGACGATGTAGCCCTTCTTTCCGTGGGGCCTACTGGATTGCCAGCACCTGAAACAACCTGTTTCCAAGATATAGAAACCACACTCCAACATTGTATAGGACGTTTCGTTGCTCTTCGTCTTTCGGGATGTAGTGATTCGATTCAAGGTCAAATCTCTAGTGTCGGTGGAGGAAGCATTGTTTTTATTTCTAATGAAGGAACAAGTGTCATTTCTATTTGTGATATTGTTTTAATTACTTCGGTTCCTCTTGGCTATGTCGTAAACAGCGGTAGTGGCTCTGTATCAATCTTTAGTACTTTAACCAATACAGTCATTGCACCACCTATACCTGTTGGTACTCTCCCTCTCAATATTGCGATATCGCCAGACGGTACTCACGCCTATGTTACTAATGAATCAAGTAATGATGTATCTGTTATTAGTACTATTACTAACACAGTCATTGGAGCACCCATACCTGTTGGTTCTAATCCCATTGATGTAGCTATAACACCAAATGGTACTCGCGCCTATGTTACTAATGCATCTAGCAATGACGTATATGTTATCAATACTATCACTAACACCGTTATTGGAGTACCTATACCTGTTGGGAATAGCCCTAGGAGTATAGCTATAACGCCAGATGGTACTCGCGCCTACGTTGCTAATTTCTCTAGCAACGACGTATATGTTATCGATACTATCACTAATACCGTTATTGGAGCACCTATACCTGTTGGTACTGGTCCTAATGATATAGCTATAACGCCAGACGGTACTCGCGCCTATGTTACTAATACATCTAGCTTTAATGTATATGTTATCGATACTATCACTAACACCGTTATTGGAGCACCTATACCTGTTGGTGATGAGCCTAGAGATATAGCTATAACACCAGATGGTAATAGTGCTTATGTTGCTAATTTCCTTAGTAATAATATATCTATCATCAATACTCATACAAACACAACCATCGGAGTACTTTTTGCTAATCTCGGTCCAACAGGCATAGCCATAACACCAAACGGTACCCGCGGCTATTTTACTAATCTATTTAGCAATGACGTATATGTTTTCGATGCTATTACTAACACAATTATTGGGGTACCTATACCAGTTGGTACTCAGCCCTTCGGTATAGCAATAATGCCAAACTGCATTTAAACTTTTTGAACTCATATGAAAGAATATAAAAAGTTTATTGCTACAGCTAGTAAACACTTTTGTGGACATACACTTACTTCCCCTTAAGAGCACTATTTGAAGGTGCTCTTAAGGGGAGATTTTCTACCAAATAACGCTTTTGTTAAAAACGAACATTCACTTTGAGATCCAGCTGACAAATTACTATAAAACACGAACATTCACTTTATTTATCAGCTGAGATCCTAATCAATATTACGAACTTTAGTACATATTGTTCGCTTCTCTCCAGTTCTCTTCTTCAGCTTTAGCAATTATTTCTTGCTCTGCTTCAATTTCCAAGCGCTCTTGTTCAATTTGTTGACTATTTATATAAACAACTGCTTTTTCAATACAGAAGTAACACAATCTCCCCATAGCAAGACCATCATCAGCAATTTCACCGCATGATACACATTTATCTTCTTTCATTCTCAATTCCCCTTTTCTACAAAATTCAAATTGTATAACAATCTACTAAAAAACTATTTTGTTAATTTTTAAATTTATATATACTTATAATCAGCAATTGGTTATACTATTAAAGTTCCTAACAGTCATTAATATGGAATCGACAATTGCAACAACTTTACTTCCTTAAGTCCTAGCATTTTAAGCTAGGACTTTTTATTTACTTCACATCGACACGTGCTTGACTTGCTTCCCGGCTAAATCCGTCTGGATATCTTTTAGCTAATTTTGCGATATTCATTTCAGCAATATCTTGTAACGTATATCCTAGTTCGTGCGCCATAATTGATACATAATACATAATGTCCCCAAGCTCCAAGGCTAATTTATAAGTGTTTCCGTCCTCTTCTCCTGGACAATGCGATGGTTGGAAACCATGTCCGTGATAAATTGCTTTTTTAACAATATCAGCAACTTCTCCAGCTTCTCCTGTAAGCCCTAAAGCTGCATTTGAAACACGTCCTCCAAAATCAGTTTTGTTATTCCAAGTGCGTAAAGTTGCTTCCTGATAATCGTTTAATTCACCAATTGACAAGATGCTTGCAATCTGTAAAACCGTAGCTTCTTTTATAACTTGATCTTCTTTTCTCGCTTCACTAATTAATTTTGTTGCTTCTAATACACCGTTTTCCATTACTTTCATTTTCATCTACCCCTATTAACTAATATTTTTATTTTTTGTCTTAGCTGGTGTTGTAGCTGCCTTCATCGGGTCCCATCCATAACTCAATCTAGATCTGAAAGTACTTACACTTATACCAATGGATTTAGCAATCTTAACAAGTTCCTTTCTGTCCAGTTGTTTACGCGTCGGAATATTTGCCGCGTCTTTAGGATCCCAACCATTATTTACTCTGCTGTAAAAAGTACTTGAATTGATTCCGTTTTCCGTTGCTATTTTCAACCACTTATTTTCTTTCCCTTCGCCCATATGCCAATATGTTCTTGGTTGTGTAGTTAATGCTTCTTGCAATTCCCAACCGTATCTGTACATCCTCATGTAAAGAACTCTCCTACTAATACCGTTTGATTCAGCTTGCTGATATTCCTCATCAGTTAACCAACGATTGAAAGCCATCACTTTACCTCCTAATCTAGTGCTAGAAATTCAGCTCTGGTACGATTCGAATAAGTTATCCTAATCTTCTGAATACCTTTGCCATACTCTTCTATTGTTGCGTCCCAAGCTTCTTTTTCATTTTTAGCATCAAAACAATCCATCTTTTGCCGTTCCTCTTTATCATAGAAATGTACTTCATAGCTTGGATTCAAAAATTTTTCACTGGTACTTATCGCATTGTAGTCGAAACTACCTACAACATCATCAATAGTTAATTGCTTCATAATCGCATCCCCAGTTATTTAATTTTTTCAGTGATTGTAGTTGATACACGATCAACTTTCCCGCCTTGCCAAGTAATTACTTGTTCACCAAATCCTGTTACTGGAGGATTCAGCGGAGTAACCTCACCGTTTTTTACTACATAAATTTTATTATCCGTAACATCGATTTCAACTTTCGTAGGCTTCATACGAATGAAATCCCCCTTTTTCTTGCTAACTAGCTTTTTGTTGTTTTTTTCTTTCTAATTCTTGTTTCATTGATTCAAATTTTATTAGCCATGCTTGCCAACGCTTATCGTTTTCCGCTTGCTGTCGCTTTGCCACTTCACAATTACAACCGTTCGTTTCAATTACACCCGGATAAGCTTCTTTACGAATAATCCCTGTATCATGACATAATACGCACATTTTTATTTCCTCCTTTTATGCTTCGATAAACCTTTGTAAACGTTGCTTTGCTATCTCTCTTCTATAACTAGCCGCTTCATTTTTTACAGTTAGACTTGTTTCAACCATTCGGTCATATGAACGTTTTCCGACTTGGTTTTTCAGCTCTTTTGGTTCCAAATTACTCGTATATAAAGTAGGAAGTTCTTTTCTATACCGACCATCAATGATATTGAATAATTTTTCTTCTACCCATTCCGTAGTTTTTTCTGCTCCAATATCATCTAATATAAGTAAGTCGCATTCTAAAAGGGCTCTCATAATTTGTGTTTCATTTTCTTTGTTTTCGCTGTTAAACGTACTGCGAATACGTTGCAATAATTCTGGAACACTTTGAAATACTACGATGTATCCTTTTTTAGAAAGCTCATTTACAATTGCGGCTGCTAAGTGTGTTTTACCATTACCAGATTCTCCCCAAAACATTAACGATTCCCCGTTCCACTCTTTAAAAGTCTTCACGTAGTTCACTGCAACTTTATAAGCTGTCTCTGATCCATTTCTATCTAGAAACGATTCAAATGTACTTTTGGAGAACCTTTCTCCTAAATTACTGATACTGAACAACTTTTCTATTTCTCTCTTCTTAGCAAAGTTTTGAGCTTCACGTATTTTTGCTTCTTCACGTTCTACAACACACTCACATGTAGGAAGTATTTTGTTTTTAATACGTAACTGCGGAACTTCTACAATAATTGCCGCGATATATTTGTTACAGTGTTCGCATGTATACCCTTCTGTTTCTTCACTACAAGCCGATGTATTCACTATCCGAGTCATCACTCTTCCGATTGATTCCGACACGTTTTTTCACTCCTTTATTTCGTTGGTATTCCGTTTCTAAAGCATCTACATCTTTTAAGGTCTTCACGTTATTGTTAACCCACTGTTTTAAAATGCCCTCAGCATAATTCCATTTCTTCTGCTGTTTCAAAGCACGTTCCATAGCTGCTTGTACAAGTTCTTCGCTTGTATCGTTTACCCATTGCGAAATACTTTCAGCTATGAATGAATTTAAAATACCAAAATTTTTTTCATAGAAAGAGAAGATACTACTACTTACATTCTCTGTAGTAATCTTTGTAGTAATCTCTGTATTTGTCTTTACTTTGAAATTGGGAGACTCCTTATTTGTAAGTGAGGAGGGTCTTGACTTAGAAGTAACCACCCTATTTACTTCTAAGTAACCAGGGCCTTCCTCTATTTGTTGATACATACTAGAAATTTTCTTTATTTCTCTTGGTACAGGCTCCACAAACATTACGTTATTCAAAATTTTCCCATCAGCGTTGATGGTCCTAAACTCGATTTTTATTAGTAGCATATCCGTTAATAAATCACATGCTCTTTTCACTTGTAATTTTGTAAATCCAAACGTATCGGCTAACTGTTGATAATTTTTTTGTAACTTGTCTGCTTTGAATTTTTTCTTGTAAGTAACTTTCCCATCTATTTCATCTCGAATAACTGTAGGGCGATACCAATAAACAATTTCACTCAAAACTATAATCGCTACAATATGAGGTTTACCATTACTAAAAGTGATGTAATTAAACCATTCATGATCTACCACATTACCTTTGAAATTTAACCCACCAATTTCATTTACTATGTTTGACATAAATATTTACCTCCTTGTACAAACCGCCACATATGCTTGTCCACTTTGGATAATTCGTTGAATTTCATAATGCGGATAACCAACTTTGAAATACCGTTTAATCATCTTTTTTAATTCATCCTTGCTCTCTGCTAAGTCCCAGAACTTCTTAGGTAATAGCACTTGATATTCAATTAAATCCATGTACTATTCCCCAACTTTCCGTGGTATACTTATAACAACTTGTTTTTCTTAAAGGACCCACTGCAATGGGTCTTTTTATTTTGTTTTACGTCACTCCAAGCCCATCGTTTTATCGGTTCGTAAGTAATGTAAAGTAGCGATGCACTGCACGCGATAAACATTGCGAATACTACTAATGATGTTGTATCTTCCACTAGATTACCTCCTTTTGTGCTTCTAACCATGCTTCCAAATCTTTTTGTAGAAAAAGTAGTTTACGCCCTTCTCTTATCACTGGAAACTTAGGATGACTTGCTAATTCATACATCCTACAAACCGCTATGTTTAAGAAAGCTGCTGCTTCCTTCACTCGCATTACCTTGTTTGGTTGTGATTGTTGTTGGAATGAAGCTAAAGCTGCTTGAATTTCTTCTCGAACAACTTCGCGGATTGACTCTTTAATGATTTGATCTAATCCCATTTTGTTTTGCTCCTTTTTAATTTACTTAACCAACCATAACTTAACTTAAGGTTAAGTTATGGACAAAAAATTTTAATTGCATCTAGCTTCACTTTAAAAAACTCAGCAATTTTTACAATTAAATCATAATAAGGTCGACGCTTCCCGTTTTCAATATACCAATAATAAACTTCAGTAATACCAACGGCTTCAGCTACTTCCCTACACGTATATCCCTTTTCTACACGTAGCTGTTTTAGAGTTTTCATAAACAACTCCTCTCTTCCGTTTTTGTTGTTATTTACATATTAACTTAACCTTAGGTTAAGTTCAAGTGTTTCCAAAAACTTTTTTAAAAAAAAATTACCTTTCCACTTAACTGATAGTTAATATATAATGACAGTGTGACACCATAATAGTGATTTAAAAAAATAATTTCATATAAAATAAACTTGGGGTGTTTTTTATTATGTTTAATCATGAGAGGTTAAAATCATTAATTGAAAAGAAGAGCATCACCCAACAACAGTTAGCTGATGTAATTGGTGTTAGTCATGTTTCTGTTTATAATTATGTCGAAGGGAAAAAAACACCCGGTACACGTACACTTCAGAAGATAGCAAATTATTTAAAAGTAACAACAGATTATTTGTTAGGTTTATCTGATTCACCAGATTTAACAGCAGGCCAAGATTTACAGCTAACAAAAGAAGCACACGAAATTCTTCAAATCATTAATGACTTACCCGAAGAACAACGAAAAAAAGCATTAGAACAATTAGAGATGTTTGTGAACTACGAGAAATCTAAAGGAAATATGTAGTGTAAAAAGACTATCAAAAAGTTAGATAGTCTTTTTTACATAACTTTTTCTTTTTTTATTTCACTCAAACAGATAGAAAATAATGCCTCTTTCGGATCATCCTCTTTTTGCAAAAGTAATAAAGCTTGTTTAATTAGATTAACTTCCCCTTCTTGGCTCTTCATCTTCTTTTATCCCCCTCTTTGTGTTTTTGTATTTTTTTTACAAAAATTTCTTTTTTCTTTTTTCAGCGAAAAAAGAAATTTCTCCCAAAACTACAAATGACATCGTCAATTAAGACGATGTCATTTGTAATATATATAAATTTTTATTATGTATTTTACCAACCGCCACCAGGGTCAACCATCATTTGTTGAACTGTAGGTTTTGAATCATTTGTACTAGGTTTTTCTTTTATAGAATCAGTGTTAATGAATAATGTAGCAGCTATTAATAGTGCAGGAATAATTTTAATTATATTTTTCATTATTTCACCTCTTTCCGAAGACAATTATACCAATTATTCAAATTAAACCCAAGTGTATTTTTGGTAAATTCGAATAAAATATATTCCCTGACTTTTGACACATCAAAAGAGAACGTTTCATTAACTCTTCTTTTTTAGTACCTTCATATGTTAATGCTAAATATGCAGTCTGTATGTCTGTTAAACTTCCATTCTTCTCTTTTAATTGATTCAATAGTTTTCTCGCCTCCATTTTGTTACCTTGTTTAATCTTTAAATATGCTAGTTCACCTAAATGAACAACATCTAAGCTACTAATTTCTTTATCATGATGAATCTTTAGAAATGATAATGTATGTTGTACCATTTTTCTTTTTTTCTCAATTCCATTAATCTTACTATCTCCTATCACTTCTAGAGTCTTTTCCAAATAATATCTTGATTTCTCATATTCATTGACTGAAAAAATATACGATTCACCTAACTTTAAATATGCATTTACTTTTGGAAAAGAAAAAAAGTTATCCCATTCAAGATCATCTAATAATTCCATACTAACATGTCTTGCTTCAATAACTTCACCACCCTGCAACGAAGTAACGGCAATTGCTTCTTTATATCGTAATTTATAACATTCTCGAATGTACCTATTACTTATTTTATTTATTTTTATTTCAAGAGATTTTAATCGCTCAATTAAAGAAGTAAAGTTACCCGATTGATATTGCGCTTGACATAATAAAATTTCAATTAACACTTCCATCTCTATTGTTCTTATTGATTTACTTTCCAAGCTTAATGCCTTATGGTACTGTGCAGCATCAATTTCACCTATATATCGTTTATATATAATTCGATACACATTAGCAAATTCTCTATTTTCTGCTACCTTTGATTGTGATTCACTATTTATAATTTTAATTAATATATTAAACTTTCCTCTTAAAGCTAAATCTTCCATTGCCTCACGTAAGTTTTCTGATTTTGGTTTCGTTACATATATATAATCCATTAATAGATTTTCTTGAACCTGTATGCCTTTGTTTAGTAGGATGACTGTTTTGGAAAGGAAGCCAAAACTCATGTCTGTATTACCTTTAAAAATTTTTGTAACAGTACTTGGCTTAACTCCCCAATAATTTGCTAGTTTATTTTTCCTTATTCCAACTGCACATAACTCTTTTTCAATTTGATTTAGAGCTTTCCACATGTTTTGTCCCCCTTATTGGAACAAGACACACTTCCCTATCATGAAAACGCACCTTAATGATGAATTAAATCTAAAGGCTGTGTTATACTAGCCGTATATGTTACGCATAGTCGTAACTGAAAGGCTCATGGCAAATGTTTTCCCTACTACAATTAGGGCAAACGGTGTAAAAGTGTTCCCAGCACAATTACACACGCTATGGGTCTTTTTCGTTCCGTCAAATTATATTATTAAGAATATTCTATCACAAATAACCCAAACATCTATTCTCTCATATTCTGAAAATACTTGAGAAAGTTGAAAATATCAATATACGTCTTGTTTTTTTGACCCCCAATAAAATATGCAATATTGCATTTGATAACCGGGTTAGGTATTTCAATATTTTTTAACAACAAATGAAAACTCTAACCTATAACTGAATTTATTTTTATATGGTAAAATATATCCATCGCTGATATGTCCAAACATGTAATTTTCATAGCAGCAAAATTACAACTAGACTTATACAACATGATTCAAAACAAATGAAGGAGTGTTTTAAGTGAAAGGACATATTCGAAAAAGAGGAAATAAGTATTGTATTGTTATTGATATCGGACCTGATCCAGAGACAGGAAAAAGAAGACAGAAATGGTTTTCTGGATATAAGACAAAAAAAGAAGCACAGGCCGATGTTGCGAAGAAGATTACAGAGTTGAATGAAGGGACTTTTATAGAGCCGTCTAAAGTTACCTTAGAAGACTACCTAAATCACTGGTTAGAAATTAAAAGTATGAGTATAGAAAGAAGTACCTTTGTCGGATATAGGGCATTTATCAACCAACATGTTATACCTAGTATTGGAATGGTCGCACTCCATAAATTAAATGTTATGCACATTCAAAAATGCTATAAAACCGCGATAGATAGAGGTATTGCAAACAATTCTGTTCTGCTTATGCATAGAATTTTAAAAAGCGCTTTAAATCTCGCTGTAAAACAAAATATTATTTCTCGAAACCCAGCTGATTTTGCTGAGATACCTAAAAAAGAAAGAACCTCTATCCAAACTTGGACAGAGGAAGAAGTAAAAAAGTTTCTTTTGCATTCACAAGAATCACGATATCACATTGGGTATCTTCTTGCAATAACTACAGGTATGCGAATGGGTGAAGTTCTAGGCTTACGATGGCAGGACGTTGATTTTGAAAAACATACCGTTACAATAAACCAAACATCTGGCCATGACAATAAAATCAAAAAAACAGCAAAAACAAATTCGTCAAAACGCACCATTCCTGTACCCAAAGAAACTATAGAATCCTTAAAAAAGCATAAGGTTTTAATTAATCAAGAGAAATTAAGACTTGGTTCTGCTTATCAAGATTTTGATTTAATTAATTGCAGTGAGTTTGGAATGATTATAAAAAAAGCAAATTTCAGAAAAAATTTTATTAGGGCGATACACAAAGCAGGCGTAAAAGAAATTAAATTCCATGATCTAAGACATACACACGCAACTATACTATTGAAGCAAGGAGTTAATCCTAAAATTATCAGTGAAAGATTAGGCCATACAGACATTTCAATGACATTGAGTGTTTATTCTCATGTTTTACCGAACATGCAAGAAGAAGCCGTTAAAAAATTTGGTAAAAGCATCTTTGGATAACTTATGTTTGCAAAATGTTTGCAATTCATAAAAATAGGTTAAACAAACGTTGTTATATCAAGGTTTGTTTAACCTATCATCTTATATTCTTGATAAAATCTCCGAATTCCTATTGAAACATTTAATAATGGAATATTCTCGCCTCCACGCGTTATACATTCGAATCGATATACATAGGCAAAATAATCTTGTGTTTTTTCGTCTTTAATAGGCTCTGACATAGCCTCACAAATATTTTGTGATCTAAGAGGAGAAAAATATATTTTTTCTTCGCGTATGTTTTCTAATTGTAAAGGACGTTCACAAAAAATATGTGAAATTAAAGCGGGTATCCACTTAGAATATATTTCATTATCTTGTAATACTGTTAAATTAGAAATTAAATCGTAATGCCATTCATATTTTGGCGGTTCTATTAATTTATTAGGTTTCCAATCATGAATAATCTCATACCAACTTTGAAAAATATAATCAAGTTGTTCTTTTCTAATAGGTTCTTTACATACAATCCATGGTGTATTTTCATTTAATACATATGGATTATGCTGAATAAATAATATATCAGAAAACATATCATATAATCTTTCATTCAATCGTTTCAACTTACTCGTTAATAAAAATGTCTTATAATGTATCTCTACAATATCGAGCCATTCAATAGGAAAATATATAAATGATACACTTTCGTTTAAAAGAGGTTCTACTATATTTTCAAATGTTAACAACTTTAATTTTTCCATAAAATGATTACTTCCTTTCTTCATTTTTCTTGATCAACAAAAACTAGAAAAATAATTACTAAATCTAATCAATTTAAACCAAGTATTTAAAAGAAAAGTAAAAACTATTTATCCAAATAAAACATTACCAAAACGACTCTTTTAAAAATTAAAAGTAGTTATCATATACAGCACCTCTCAAATCATTAATTTTATACATTAGAATTATACAATATATATAATGTATTGTATTTATCATTTACAATAACTTTACAATAAAACTAAAAAAGAACACCTTAAGTCGGTGCCCTCCTTACAAATATCAACCATTATGTAATTGAACATATAGATAACATTAATCATCCAAATAAAATTGCTCCTAGTAAACCTAATACAAATCCTGTTAAACAAACACAATCAGCAAGACAAATGGAAGACTGCAATAATGGAACAAATGATCTACTTGTACTCGATCCATATTGTTTTATTTTCTCATAATTCATATCTAACATGAAATGTAGACATGTTCCACCATCCTCAATAGTATGTAGAGATTCTTTTTCTAATCGCTCCAATAATTTATTATTAAAAGCAACTGGAAGAGGATACAGCTTATCTAATTTCATATTTTGATAAATGACTTGTAAATGAGATAATAGATTCTTTTTCTTTTTTTAGATGTTACTGTACATTTCATTTTATTAAATTCATTTCTCAAAATATTTATATGGACAAGCAAAAATTTAAAATGGATGTGGAAATTATGCGAAGCCAATTAAAACAAATCCTTGATAAAAAAGGCATCAAATATGGATATATTGCAAAGAAAGCTAATATAAGTAGTTCTGCAATGACAAATTTATTAAAAGGTGGATTCCCATCATTACCTGTCACTTATCGTATTGCTCGTGCACTGGAAATGAAATTAGAAGAAATTTGTATTGAAGATGATGAAGTAGAATAATCATTATTCGGACATACTCATACTGAGGTGAATTGCATGATTTGGGCAATAACATTGCTTGTAATTGTTTTTCTAATTGGTGCAATAACAAAAAGTCCACACATAACACCTGAAGGAATTAGAACCGAGCGAATCAAAAGAAGTGCAACTCGTAGTAATTTAGAAGTAATGTATCCGAGGGAATTAGAATATTTTGTAGCCGATGTCTTTCGTTCTCTTGGTTATAAAGTCCAAGTAACTTCTGATTCTAATGATGGTGGAAAAGACATCATCATTCATAAAGGGAAAAAATGAAATTCGTTGGGGGAAACGCTATACAAAGAACTCCATCGGCAGACCTTATATTCAGAAGCTTCATAGCGCCATTGTGGATACTGACGCAGTTGGAGGGTATTTCAGTTACACTAAGTCATTTCAATAAGAACGCAAGGCAATATGCAGCTAATAAGAACATTGAATTAATCGATGGTGATGCTCTTATTAATATGATGGATTCTGAGACAACCTAAAAAAAGCCACCCAATAGGACGGCTCTTATTTTTACTTCATAAGCTTGTACCACAATTAAAACATTGGATATTCATCAATAAAAAATCACTACATTTAAAGAACATGATAAACAATTTATAAAATGTTTAATTTGACTAATAAAGCTAATAAAATTTGAAGAAGAATTTGAACATTTACCGCTATATCTGTATCAGTAGTCGTAACTGAAACATTTCTAGAATTTCTAATAACAGTTTCTTGTTTATTAATTTGTTTAATAGATGATTTTTGAAACAAATCTTGTGCTACGCGATCAGCTTTCTCACTGTCTGCTATAGAAATACTTAAAATAACTACAATTGCCGCTTGTAATGCTGCTTGGATAGATAATGCAGCTTTTGTATCTGTAGTAGTAACCTGTACATCTGCTGAATCAACAATTCTAATAGATTCTTCTGAGATTTGGTAAGTTTTACTTTCTTGTGTAGCTCCTTCTGAAACATTAGCATCTTTAAAAGACGGATGAGGATTTGAAGAGTCTAATGCACTCCACTTTTTATTTTCATCTGAACGGCCTTCTTTGCCCATGAGATCACCCCCTTTCAATCCAAATAATTATTGACCTGCGATTGTATTTCAGAAACAATATTTTTAATTTGCTGCTTTTTTTCTGGCGCTAAATTTTTTATCTTTTCTTCATTTATCCCATGCCTATTAAGAATATCTGAGAGTAAAAGGTCTATAATTATATTCTTTTGATCCTTATCAAATTTAAAGGAAGAAAATTTGTTTAAATCATCCATTTACAATATTCACTCCAATCAAATTTACAATAATAATTTTAAATAACTACCAGCATTATATGTGTTTTAATAAGAATTGCTTGGACCAGTAACTTACTCTTTTATTTTTTATCAACAAAATTAAAAAGTTGCCTTCTAATACGAAGGCAACTTTCCTTTACTTCACATATACGTAGGCTTCATTTACTGTTAAATATTATATTTTACCTTTGCTACTCCGTAGTTATCTACACTTACTTTCCCATTAATGTTGAATATTAATTCAGTCATAATAAGAAGTTCAAGCTTGTACCACATATTACAACAAAAAAATATTCACTTAGAGTGAACTCTTGTAGCTAAATATAAATAGGTTAGAAACTTTATAAAATGTTTAGTTTAACTAATAAAGCTAATAAAATTTGAAGGAGAATTTGGATATTCACTGCAATATCTGTATCAGTAGTTGTTACGGTTACATTTCTGGAATTTTTGATGAAAGTTTTTTGTCTATTAATTTGTTTAATAGATGATTTTTGAAATAATTCTTGTGTTATTTTATCTGCCTTTTCACTATCTGCTATCGAAATACTTACTACAACCACAATAGCTGCTTGTAATGCCGCTTGGATAGATAGCGCAGCTTTTGTATCAGTAGTAGTAACTTGTACATCTGCTGAATCAACTATTTCAATATATTCCTCAGAAACTTGATCGATTTCATCTGTTTGTATAGCTCTCTCTAAAAAAATCGAATTTTCACTAAATGAATAAAAATGTAATGATTCGGAATCCTGATTTATCGGTTCAGAATCTTGATTTATTGGCTCAGAATTCCTCTTTTTTGGTTCAGAATCTTGATTTATTAGCTCAGAATTCCTCTTTTTTGGTTCAGAATCCTGATTTATTAGCTCAGAATTCCTCTTTTTTGGTTCAGAATCCTGATTTATTGGCTCAGAATTCCTCTTTTTTGGTTCAGAATCCTGATTTATTGGCTCAGAAACTCGTTCTTTCGGCTCAAACTCCCGGTTTAATGGATCCCGGTTTTTCTTTCTTCTACAAACTTCACACTCACACATAAAATCACCCCTTTTTGTCTAAAAAATTAGCAATATTAAAATATTGGCTAACTACTAGCATTTTATGTATTTTCAAAAAAATTGTTTGGACAAGTAACTTAATTTTCCATTTTACTTCTTTTTCTAATAAAAGAAAGCTGCCTTCTAATAAGAAAACAGCTCTCTTTTATTCCACATTTACATAAACTTCATTTGCCATTATATAATATGTTTTTCCTTTGCTTTTGTGAAATACACATTCAAAAAACGTACTCCAAGATAAAATATTATTAAAAATGAGAATATTTTTCTTCAACCAGTATTTATTGATCAATGCCAAAACTAGTAGTTCTCTACATTATCTCTTAAAAATCAGTATAGTTTGTATAAATTCTACATCTAATAGAAAACTCTCTATCAAATAAAAATAAAATAGTAGGTTAAGTTTGTTTTGCGCAGTAGAAAAAGCACAACAATTATTAATTGTTGTGCTCCTTTTTATATTTATAATATTTATTTTGCATGTCTTTTCGAACTTCTAATAAAATTCCAAATATAGATTGAACTTTTCCGATACAGGCATCTTTTTCTTCTTCGTTTATTGGAAGCTTCCTAGTAGTTGGACCTAATGTTTTTGGATAATAATCAATCATGTGCACTTTGTCATAATCTATATTTTTGTATATCCATTCTTTGTTAGCATCTAATTGCTTATAAAACAAATGAGCTTCTTGTAATATACTTAAACGTTTATTTTCTGAATCCAACGAGCTTACATCAATGGTAGTAATATTATTAGAAAACTCCTTAAGATTTGTTTTTAGCTTATCTACAGCTAATAGCTTTTCTGTAGCACTAATCAAAAATAACTTCCTATCACGATATAAGATTGATTCGACTAGATTCGTTGCCCCATTCGGATGGTTCGGAGGTGTTTGCTCCTCCATTATGGCTGAGGGTGGATTTTCCGCTGCAGCCAGACGACCCTCGTGCACGTTGTCCCCGTCAACTTCCAAATAGCGCACGGGAATAAGTTGAATTCTCCCAGACATCTTAAGAGGTCGCTGTGATAATTGTAGCAATACCGCATTCAAAAGTTACGTTAAAAATTTCATTTCATTAAGAGTATGTCGTCAATGTGGTATGTAGAAAATCATATAGCTCTAGATAGGGCTTTTTTCTTTATAAAATTAAATAGCCACGATACAAATGCATCGCGACTGAATTTAAACTTATAATGGGTCTTTTCATCCTTTTTGCAGATTCCTACCACCCATGCCCGTTCGCCAGTAACGTTTTGATAAAGGGGCCCACACTATTCTTCTTTCAAAGAACTGTATATCTATAGCGTATGATTCTGTTTTGAGAAATCCTCGGAAACGTCCCCTTTTCCACCTCCCTTTTTATCGAAAAAAAAGACCTGCATTTATGCAGATCAAATATAAATTAGTGACGAGATTTCATATCACTTATTCTTTTGGAGACGGAAACCTTGCAGCTTCAAAATGCGTACTATTTTCTACAGTAGAAATAACTCCAGCTACGCTACTTTGTGCAAAAACCTCAACTACATCCCCTGCATTCAATTGAATTATTGATGAAACAGCTACAATATTAGCAAAGTTTATTGGACCAAAAAAATCATTATCGATTGCAATTGCCGGATTTCCATTAACTCGAATTTCTACCCGCGCTCTATAGTTTGTGTTTAGATTATTGGGAATGAACGCAATTGTTCCAATTACAGAATAAACTCCTCTTGTCTTTGGAATAAAAATAGAGGTAGCTGGATTATATTCATTTGCTAAATCAAATTGTTCATTTTGAAACAGTACTTTTACAAAAGTATTGACAGGAACAGTTTGATCCGCCGTATTTCTAGCTCTAAAAGCAGACGCTCTTACAAGTTCGTCCTTATTATCATCACAACAATTCACTTTAACATTCACCCAATGTTTTTCCTCATGCTTTTTATCACATTTGTCATAACTCTTACTGCTTTTATAACAATCATGATATTTCTTTTTGTAATCCTTACAGTGATCATAGTAGGAATAAGACATACTAGATTCCCCCTTTAAATTTATCACTACATACTATGTAAGATAGATTAAAAAAGTTTGGACGAGCTGTTACTATTTTTAATAGAATTAAAAAAGCCTCACCATTTGGCAGGAAAAGAAAACCGTAAAACATGTGGAGTAGAACAACCAAATCTTAGCTTATCTATATCAACACCACAAAGTGCTAGACTTCCATTTCCTTTGCTTCAAAAGTAAGTTTTATATAATCCCTAAAGGAGTAGCTATCAGACGGATAGCTACTTTTTTATTCTCATAAAAATTATCACGTCTCATCATCAACTCGTTATAAACATAGGAATCTCTCACTTTCTCATTCCCTAAATACTTTAACTCAATAATCTGTCGCTGACCTTTATCAAGTGCATTCTGTAACGTCCGTTCAATTTATTTAAAGCGTATCTCATGATTTTTATCGTCATCTTTCATTTTCGGAAAAAGAAAGATGCCCCCAGCTTGAGCCTGCTCTTCTTGATTCTTCATCCGTACGCACAATGCTTTGTAGTTTTTTAGCTCCTTCACCACAAGTCTTCGCATCTCTTTTTCATCGATGTCTTCAAAAAATGACAATTGATTCATACGATACGGTTTCCCCTCCGTTCGATCTACTTACTTGAATGGTTCTCCTTTTTTGGCCAGACTATATTTATGCATCTAGATTGTCACCTTTAGAACGAGCAGTTAGTTTTTGCTAGCTACTCTTTATTTGTAAAAAACGAACTCAATTGACTGCACGCACATATAATATTCTGTGTTCCTTTCTTTATAAATTGAAATAGTCATTACAAAATGAATCTCGTCACGAGAGCACTTTATTAAGTGCTCTTTTTTGATTTTTGAATACTTATCAATTGAAATGTTTGTATAATTTATAAAATAAAACTGCTTGTCCACTTCGATACATTCTTTAATTCCTCTTAACAATCCATACACTTCTATATATTTGCATTCCCACTCCATGATTTGCTTTTTGCTACCTTTACCTTCTATGACGAGCAATTATAAAAGGTAAAGGTAAGAATGAAGAAAATATTGTTTTACATGGAACTGCTATTAAATCAAGTTTAATCGATTCAACACTTCTATCTATTTTTCGTCATTCACTTTACCAACAGAAGCAATAGGAGAAACAGGTTCAACTGTATTGATTCAGGAATCGAATCTTCATATATATATTAAAAGATTTTTGGAGTAAACCCATGTTCCTTATATATTATGGAATGGGTTTATCTTTGTGACATAAGGGCTTATTTTTTTATTTATTTTAATTTTCAAGGGCCTTTTTCTTATACTTGTGTGTTAACCAATTCATAAGTTGTAGTGTGTAAGTGGGTGAATGATAAGGATGGTGTAAAAATGAGTGAATTTAAAAAGAAATTTCATATTCCATGTGATTGTTTTCTTCCCCCTGTACCCCCACCTCAAGTTGGACCTACTGGGCCAACAGGAGCGACTGGACCTACTGGGCCGACAGGAGCGACTGGACCTACTGGGCCTACTGCTGTAGGATGTTGTCCATGTAATAATGTTCTTAACAACCCTGGATTTGACATACCACCTGTAGGAGTAGACCCAGTTCCAGGTTGGAATCAAGCCGGTCCTGTTTCAGAAGTAGGTTTTCCAAACGTTCATAGTGGTCGTTTTCTGCCAGATGGGTCATTTAGTCTCTTAGCTGCATCAATTGGTCCAGGTGGAAGTATTAATCAAACAGTTGATGTTGACGAAGGGTGTTGTTATACATTTTCATTTGCTGCAGATGTAAGGGATGGTGCATTTCTTATAGCTTCTGTATCTTTTCCAGAACTTGGGCAAACGTGTCCCCCTGCTCCTGCAACTCTTGGTCCATCAAACATTCCACATATTGTACCAGTTATGAATCAACCACAACCTCTTTTCCAACATTATGTTCTTGTTGTGTGTATACCTGCTACTGTTACTATAGCTTGTATTTCTTTCCAAAATACTGCTACAGGTGGAGAAGGCGCAACAGCTTTTGTTGACAATGTTGTATTTCAACCTACTGGTGGACCTTGTACCTCATGTTCACAAAATTTTTAACGTATTAATATATTTGAAGCTTTTCGTTTTTCTAGCGAATCCAATAACTATTAAAGAGGGCCTTCTGGCTCTCTTTTCACATTAGAAATCATTAAAATCCCGTTCCTCAACCATGAGCCTGCTCACTATATATATTCATTAACAAACATGGGTTACTCTTCATTTCATTCAAATATCTATTTTATATTAAATCCGCACACCCCTTAGAAGCATACATACGATATCATGTGGTATTCTTTTTCAATATAAGTTTTTATCCAAGAGCGCCTTGGATGGCGCTCTTTAATTTTCAAATAACGTTTTAAATTGATTACGAGAGCGGATTTTATTATGTTGTACAAGCACTACTTCGCTTTATTAAATAGACTATATAGACATCTAAAAGAAGGGAGCTTTAAATTCATATGGCTGATTATTTTTATAAAAGTGGTAAAAAGTATTATAAAAAACAATCGTATTCTCACCATCAAAAAGATAACTGTTTTATCAAAACCCATACAATAACTGGTTCGAATACAGCTTTAAATTTCAACGTACCAGCTAACACTACAAGAACTGCCTTTGAAGATTTCACCAATAACCATAATAAAACATTACTTGATCTTCGTATTCCTGGTACTTCTCAACCAATTGAAGTAACTATCCGAACAAGAAGTTTTCGTCTGCCGATTACTGTAACATTAGTTGCAGGTGAAACCAAGGTATTCCAAGTAGAGGATTTCCATAGCCTCACTCTTACAAATAATACTAATATCAATAGCAACATTTCTATATTTATTCAAAAAACATTTTGTATCTGCTGCAATAATCAAAATGATTATTGTAAAAAGTATTATAATGAACCATCGTATTCTCATTGTCAAAAAGATAACTGCTATATCGAAACTCATACCATAGCTGGTTCAAATACCACCCCAACTGAAAATTCACCTTTAACTATTATCGTACCTCCGGGCGCTTCAAGAAGAGTTTTTGAAGATTTCACCAATAACCATAATAAAACATTAATTCAAATATCTGTTCCCAGTGATGTCAGCTCGATTGAAGTAACTATTCGAACAAGAAGGTCCCCCACACCAATTATCGCCACCCTTATCCCAGATGAAACAAGAGTATTTCAAGTAGAAGATTTCCAAAGTCTTACCCTCACTAATAATACTGAAATCCTTGATTTTATTGATATTTTGATCCAAAAAACTTTTTGCATCTGTTGCAATGATAAGAATGATTCGTACGATGAATATTACCATGAGTACAAGTAATAGATTAAATTACCAGAAGAACTCTTTATATAGAGGTTTCTTTTCTTTTCACTCCCCTGCTCTCCCCTTATTTTATTAAAATAACTATTTTGTTCATTTTTTTAATACATTTATGAAACATTCATATGTTATCTTCAGTACGTTCTTTTCTTTTTATAATGTCGTGTGAGATATACCATGACTTGAAGCCCTAGCCCATCTAATTCTAGGGCTTCTTCATTTAAATAAGGATTTTAGTAAAAATAAATTCACTATTCATTTGCAAAGTCCATATACTTATATAGACTTAAAAAAATACAAAATATAGTTCTTGGTCCAAGAGCACCACACTCTCTGTTGATGCTCTTTTCAATTAAATAATGCTTTTATGAAAATTCCGTTGTCTAATTTTTTCACTTGTCCATTTCACTTTTCTCTATTTCCGCATTTATTATTAGAAATACTGATTTTTTAGAGGTGAAATTATTATGGACGAGTTATTATCTTCCGCTTTAATAAATCCTGATTTACTCGGACCTACTTTACCAGCTATTCCACCATTCACACTGCCTACCGGACCATCCGATGGGCCTACTGGACCTACTTGTACTCGATCCATATTGTTTTATTTATTCATAATTCATATCTAACATGAAATGTAGACATGTTACACCATCCTCAATAGTATGTAGAGATTCTTTTTCTAATCGCTCCAATAATTTATTATTAAAAGCAACTGGAAGAGGATACAGCTTATCTAATTTCATATTTTGATAAATTAATTGTAAATGAGATAATAGATTATTTTTCTTTTTTTAGATGTTACTGTGCATTTCATTTTATTAAACTCATTTAATAATAGCGTCAATTCATCTCTTTTTCCGTATAAATCCGTAGCTATTTTTCTCTTTAGTTTGTACGAATGGATAATAGATTTAAATTCAATCATTTTAATACACTCCCTAATTAAATATTATTTACCCATTATTCTATAGATAAACAGTACTTTTTAATCCTATTTAAAATACACTCAAGCATCTTAATTTACTATCGATTAACCCTACACAGTTGTAATAATTTCATTAGCTATACACTAACTAGAAGAAATCAATCCTTAAATTAGACAGACATTTGATGGTAAAAGCATAAGAAAAAAGCAATGATTAGATTTTAAATCTAGTCATTGCTTTATCTATCTCATCTTGATTTATACCAATATATCTTATTGTTACTCTTTCACTTGAATGATTGAATATATCCATTAGCGATGACTATATTCTTTGTCGGCATGTACATGTATAAAACTAATATTTTATACTAATATTCATAGTCAATATTCATATATTACAATAGCATCAGAAGTACCATTAAAACAATTAGAGCAACTACCACAGCCGCCACAACCTCCACAATTAAAACAACCAAAACAACCGAAGCAACCAAAACAACGGAATCCACCACAGCGACCTGCACAACCACCACAGCGACCACCACAGCCGCCACAGCGACGAGCAGCATCTTCAATATAGTAATATGGATATTGGTTTTGCTGGTCCCAATGCACAACATTTCCAGACTGATAATCATTAAGGCTTAACGCTTGTAGTTCTTGTTGAAACTGATTCATTTTCATGACCTCCGTTTATTAACTTTACACCTTTCGACGCTTTCCTATATTTTTATTCGTTAAATCTAAGTAGAAATAGCACGATACTATAAACTAAGTTCAATACGTACACCTACAAAATATGACCTATCAGTAGATGATGCACCTTGTTCATGTACCTATTTTTAGGTTATTTTTCCACTGGTTCATTTTTTTAAATTAAAAAAAGACGCACTTAGATTGATGCGTCTTTTTACGACATTTCACCTACTCATTATCCAATTACATCTTTTACCTCTGTATTAACTGGCCACTTTTCTAACGTATAAGCCATTTCCCAAAATGAATATTCATATTGACTGCTAATAATAAAGTGCTGTTTCATTCGATTCCGGTCTGCCTCTGTTACTTTTTCAGCAATTGCATCTAATCGTGTAATTTGCTCTTCAACTAATGTACGGAACCAATCAGATCCATAAGCAGAAATCCATTCATTATAAATTGGCTCTTCTGGCTGACACTCTTTTAAACGTTCTCCAATTTCATAATACAACCAATAGCAAGGTAAAATGGCTGCAATGATATCACCTAAATGTCCTTCATACGCAGCACGATACATATGTGAAGTATATGCGTAAGCAGTTGGAGCAGGAATAAAATTATCTTTTTCTTCTTGCGTTATCCCTAGTTTCTTCGCAAAATTCTCATGTAAAGATAATTCTGCTTCATATGTATTTTGAGCATGGTGTGCCATACGAGCTGTCGTTTCTAATTCCTGTGCTTTTGCAGCTCCTAACGTTTGTACTCTAGCAAAGTGACTCAAATAATACGAATCTTGAAGTACATAATAGCGAAAACTAGCTAAATCTAACGTTCCTTCACCAAGTTTTTTTACAAAAGGATGATGAAAACTAGCTTCCCAAATTGAATCTACTTCTTTACGTAATGATTGTGAAAAAGTCATTTAAATCCCTCCAAGTAATTTATTTAATAGAAGTATTTATCCACAAATATTAACGCTTTAAAATAAAAAAACTTTCTTTACAGACGTAAAGAAAGTGAAATTGACAGTGTTTATTCATGAAATAGCAATGTCTTTTCCACTTCCCTACGCTGGCATTAACCAGATCAGGTACTAAGAGTCTCAAATTTCCATTTGATCTCAGCCTCTAATAGGCCCCCCTAGTGGATAAATATTTAATTTTCGTATTGTATTCATCATAACATACTTCATGTTACTGTCAAAAGTATTCATGATACTGCTACTTAAAATCCTTCTTCTTTTCTTACTCTCAATGAAGTTTCAATAATCATATCTAATAGTTTACTATAATGAATACCAGCTGCATCTGCACTTTTTGGTAGTAAACTTGCTTGTGTCATCCCTGGTAATGTATTAATCTCCATTACATATGGAATACCGTCCTTCACCATCATATCAACCCTTGCATAAACGCTGCATTTCAATGCTTTATAACAAGCCAGTGACGCTTTGTTTACACGTTCCTTCAGTTCAGCTGGAAGTTCGATAACTTCTTCAATTGTACTAGCATCATCATATTTCGCATTGTAATCAAAGAACTCAGCCGCATGCCGAATTGAAATGATAGGTAACTGTTTCCCATCCAAAATGGAACATGTAATCTCTTCACCTTTTATATATTTCTCTATTACTACTTCAGAATCCCATTCGAACACAGTTTCCAACATTGAAATTAATTCGTCTTTATTGTAGACAATCTTTACTCCAACACTTGAACCACCAGAGTTTGGTTTTACTACTAACGGAAATCCTAACTTATCTAATTCATCAACATTAAGATCCTCCATTTTTGTAAGTTCAATCCAATCTGGTGTTTTTATTCCTTCATAACGTAAAATCTTTTTCGAAATATTTTTGTCCATACATATACCGCTAGATAACATATTGCTGCCGCTATAAGGAATACCTAAACTTTCAAGCGTTCCTTGAACTGTCCCATCTTCTCCGTATTTTCCGTGTAATGCGAGTAGCGCAAAATCAATGTCTTTCGCTTTTTCGATTAAATCCATTTTTTCATTTAACGTAATTGGTACGATTTCATATTTATTTTTATCTAAATTTGCAATCATTTCGTTTCCAGTCATAATTGATACTTGTTTTTCAGAGGATACTCCTCCCATAATAACGCCAATTCTCATTTCCTCAACTCCAAATTTCATTTTTTATTGTATCACCGATTATTTTGATTCCCCGAACTATTTCTTCTTCTTTCAGACGGGAAAATCCTAATCGAAACGTGTTTACTCCTCCTCCATCAGAGAAAAAAACATCTCCAGGAGAAAAGGTAACCCCTTGCTCATAACATTTTTGTAAAAGTGTGCGGGCATGAATTTTTTCTTCTAACTCTATAAATAAATGAAGTCCACCATCACCAGTCATTCTTTGAAACGGAATGTACTCGTTACACGCCCCAACAGCTAACTCATATTTTTTCTTATAAACAGACCTTGCCTTTTTTAAATATTTTTCAAAATATCCTTCATGTAAATATTGAAATAAAACCGCTTGATCTAATGTAGATGTGTGTATTGTTCTTGCTCTTTTTACACTTTCTAAATGATGGATTAGCTCTTTATCTGCGATGATCCATCCTACACGTAAACCAGGAAAAAGTACTTTCGAAAAGCTGCTAATATAAATCACATTATTACCAGCTCCCGCAAAAGTTAATAATGGTGCTAAATGTGAACCTGAATAACGTAGTTCTTCATTAAATCCATCTTCTATAATAGGAATTTTATATTTTGAAAATAAGCTCATCAGTTCTGTTCTTTTCTCTGAACTCGTAACAATACCGGTTGGATTATGATAAGAAGGGATTAAATATGCAAAATCAAACTCTTTTTCACGCAAGCTTTTTTCCACTTCGCTCGTATCAATACCATCATCATTCATATTAATTCCATGAACTTCAAGTCCATGTAAGCGGAACAGCTTCAAAGCAGCATGATGTGTCGGATTCTCACAAATAACCCGCCCTGATTTTTTCGATAGCGAGGATAGTACAATGTCTAATCCTTCTGTAAATCCATTTGTAATTAATATATCTTTATTTGAAATATCTACACCTTTCATTTCCATATAATGAAGTAGATAGTTCATTAACGGTCTATAACCTTTTGCGTAGCCGTAATTTAATACGACATCACCTTCAATGGACATACGAGTAAGAAAAGCTCTTTTGAAATTTTCCACATCAAATAGCTTTTCGTCCGGAGCAATGCTGTTAAAGACAATCATTCCTTTTTCCCAGCGAACACCATGTTTCATTAAATCTAATTCATCCGCTAATAAGGTAACGGTATTAAGTTTATTTTTCCAATCTATTTCAACAGACGAAGTGTTTGAAATATCAACCTTCGCAACAAAATTCCCTTTTCCTTTAACTGCATAAATGAGTCCTTCTTGTTCTAAATCCGCATAAGCAGCAAGAACAGTATTTCTACTCACACTTAGTAATTCACTTAGTTCCCTTGTTGAAGGGATTTTTTGATCCCCGAGCAAATGCCCTTTCATAATCATCTTTTTTACATAATCTTTCAATTGAATATAAACGGGACGCTCTTTCACAACTTTAAAATCTTTAAACAATTTCTTACCCCCTGCAATTATTTTTACACATTTATTTCATTCTCAAAAGGTCCACTACATATGTATTTTTTATAAAGGGCGGTACGGTCTTATAAATCTTTTCGGTACAAGTTAATTACATCTTTTAACGCTGCTGCTGCTGCGGCTCCACGTGGATTTGATGCACCACCAATTGTAGTAACTTGGCCCATCGTATCTGTAAAGAACGTAATCCCTTTTTCTGTACCATTTACTTTTGCTAGCGGATGATCTCTATCTATTTCGGACGGTTCTACATGAAGAACCACGTTACCATCCTTATCCTTATTTGCTGAAGCTATTAATTTAATATATTTATTTTGTTCCTTCGCATTTTGAATTTGTTGTTTTGTAACATGTTCGATTCCTTTTATATGTATATCTGTAAGCGTATTCTCTGTTCCCATTAAACTGTTTGTCAAAAGTAACAATTTACACGCACTATCAGAACCACTTACATCTAATATTGGGTTTGTTTCAGCAATTCCCTTACTTTGGGCTTCTTTCAGTGCTTCTTCAAACGTAACATCTTCCTCATTCATTTTCGAAAGAATATAATTTGTTGTCCCGTTTAATATTCCTTCTATTTTTTCAATATGGCAACCAGCTAAACTAAGTTGACCAATATCAAGTGTTGGTAATGCGGCTGCAGTTGCACCGCTATATCGAATTCGTACATTTGCCTGCTTTGCTGCTTCATTTATTTCTCTCCAGTTTGTAACGAGTGCGCCTTTTGAAATTGCAACTATATCCATATGTTTCTCAATCGCTTGTTTCATATAGTGTTTCCCGGGATTTCCATCTTTAAGGTTTGTAACAGTTGATTCTACTAATACAGTACCATTTATCCCATTTGTTGCACGTTCCTTCGGATAATAGTCTAAATATTTTTCAATTGCAGCAGTACCGCCACCATACATCAATAAATGGTGAATAGATAAGCCATCTTCATTGTGTATTGCAATATTTCTCCCTAATACACCACTTACAACTAATTGAATCCCATATGTTATATATATATATGAATATTTTTCGTTTAATAATTTTATAAACTCTCTGCCTACTGTTCCATATCCTGATAGTACAACTTGAATCTTCATAATATCCCCCCATATTTTTCTACCAAATCCCCCTTTCAATATAATATAAAGCGCTCTCGAATTCCATCGAGAGCGCTTTATTATTACCTATTTCGGTAAATGTGATAGCTTTTCAGCAATTGTTCTATAAAACTCTTGAATGCTAGAAAAACCTAACGTGTCTGAAACACTTAATCCTACCATGTCGAGATGGTCCCAATTTGCTTTCGTTTCGATATGATTCCATTTTCCAACCTGTAAAGATTCATTATTATTTACAGCAGTATTAGAAGAAGGTGCAATCATAGAATTTGTATTTACTACACCATCATTTTGCCACCAAGAAGTATCAATTAATGGACGGTTTTCTTCATATCTCGCATAAGAACCTAAGAAAAATGCATTCCCCATTAACACTTTATTCATCGTTATATGAGGTAAATGTAAACCTGTTATAGGTGCTGCTTGTGATGCATGTCCACTATAGGATAAGTAATACACATCAGATTGCGTCTTCACCCAATTATTTAACTCCTTTGCACCATCTGTACTTAAATCCCATTGACTTATATCTTTTGTATTTTTCCAAAGTGAACTATTTATAATGCGATCAGTATATTGAAAAAAAGACTCTCCAGCATTCTTCTTTATACCCCATTGATCCAATTTGAAATCATATAACGATAAATTATTGTTTCCTCCAAAACTTGCAGCTGTAATGAGTAAATCTTTAATGAACGATAGCAGAAGACTACCATCCGCAAGTGTTGTACCGTTGTGAGGGGTTGCTAATGTTGTAACACTATGAACATATGATTTCTCACCTTCAAATAGTGGTGATATTTTGGTGTTCGGGTGATTTTTCACATAATTCTTTTCTTCAAAACTACCTTCTTTTAATAGCTGTACTAATGCTCTAGTCGTTTGTCCACCCATGCTATGCCCAACTAAATGAACTTTATTTGTTTCACTCCAATTCGGTGCAAAGCCACTATAAGTTCTGCCAAAACGATTATGTCCATGTTTCTCGGCATGTGCGGCACCATAGTCTACTGTTCCACCGTTAATTTGGGCATACAATTCACATGCACGGTCCCAGTTACTAGAAACAGGTCCAACAGCTGCGGTATGTACAGTATAACCATTTCTTTTTAAATCTTCCTGTATATCATGAACACCGCCCCAATATTTTACACCAAGCATTTCTTCTCTACCCCATCCAGCAAATCCATTCACTAATATAATCGGATAATTATTTTGGTGACCCTCTTCAGCGTATATAATTTTCGCTGAGAATAAACCTACAGTCATTAATGCAAAAAAACATATTTTTAAAAATAACTTCCCCATACTTTCTCCCCCTAATAAAACGCTTACATTTTTCTTTTAAAAAATTCACAGCCTGCTTTAATAACTTAAACATAATGTAAAGTATTTTATATACGTTGTATATATAGAAAACATATACAAATGTTGATAAATATTAATTCAAGTAAGCATTTACTTTTTACAATACATCTTGTAAATCTGTTTATTTGAATTTATAATTAGATATAGTTTCCTCATGTTAAATAGATTTACAAACCATAAGAAAACTAATTTCATTGCTTGAAAAGGAGGAAAAATCATGCAAATCGGATCAAACATTCATACATTATCTCAACCTACTAAAATAACTCCATCTACTCTTGAGCATAATACTATCTCTTCTACTAAACTTGAAGGTAAGAAAGTAAATGATCCTATCAAGTTCGATATTCGTTCATTTGAAAAAGAAATGAAACAACCTGAGCATAAATTTAACGAATTAGATTTATGGAAGATGTTAAAAGATAAAGGTGTTCCATTATGGATCATACTTGAAATGCTACAAAAGTCTCGTAAAGAAAAAGAAGCTCAAAATAATTCGGTTCAAAATACAAATGCAATTGAGGAAACAAACGAGACTCGATTAAATGAAGTAATGTAATCTATTTTATATAAATGGTCTATAAACTAAAAAGAGTTCGAGGTTGATAAAGTTTCTATCAACCTCGAACTCTTTTTTAAGATTTTTCTCCAATCGTTACAAACTGAACTGATACTTCCCCTTTAAAACCTTCAATTAACTTTCTTACTTTTACTTTTTCATTAATCAACGTATTATCTGTCGATATTTTAGGTTTTTCATCACCTAAAGACTTTTTCAAGTGTAGAAGTTGCATAGTCGTTTCATTTGCTTTTATTTCTTTATAAACACTATTTTTCGCCACAATTATATACCATAGTGCTCCGTAGTCACGTTTATTGCCTAACCAAGCGTCACTATCATATGTAACTGGTATCTCTTTTCCTTCTATTTCAATACTTTTTATATTCTTTTCTTCTTCATTTATAAATAATAGTGAACTTTCTTTTGAAAAATTCGGCAACTTATCTAAAGGCTTAGAAAGAGATGAATGATCTCTTTTATGAAAAATATTTGCTTTAATCATCGCTTTTGCAGTAGATTCATTTAATATCAGAACCCTATTCTGATCAAATCTACCTGTTTTTACTGAAAAAGCTTCATGTTCTTTCGTGTTTTCCTTATAACGATTTATAATTGCTCCAGTATGATTCTCATCTCCAATGATTAATACGCCGTTAGCTGGAAATGATTTTTCATTTTTAGCACATGCACTGAAACTCATTAAAATTAATATACTTAATATGAAAATTGGTATTTTTTTCATCACAGTTCCTTTCATAACTCAAATTGTTTTTTTACATGCTTTTCTGCAATCTTACTTACTGATATTCTCTACTGTTCCATTGTCTTATAAAGCTTTTGTAAATAACGCCATCGAGTTATAAAGAAATATAAAACTTGTATACAAATAAATGAAATTAAAATTATGATAGAGCTATTCATAATAGAAAAATCGACTAATTGTTGTAATGCCATATAAGCGACTACAGTATGAATTACTGCAATGATAATCGGTAAGAAGAACATTAATAATAACTGTCTCGTTACAACTTTCTTTAGTTCTCGTTTACTTAATCCCATTTTCGAAATCATTTTATATTGCTGTTGATCACGATTCAAATCCGTATATAATCGGAAATAAATAAAACTAGCAGCAAATGTAAAGAAGACGATTCCGACTAAAACACTTGCCATAAGTAATAATCCATTCGTTTGTTTTGCACTTAACAAATCTATAGTTAAAGCTCGAAACTGAAAACTACCTTCTTCTTCCGCAAATGTATTAATTAATTCGTTTGAAATTCTCTTCGTTTTTATCCAATCGTCTACAACAAATCCGTAAGTACGATATGGAATATCAAGATTATCTGGATCACTAGTAATAGGTATTTCATCATATACATGATCTTGAACAGCGATATATATATTTCTAGTATCATGTGGTAAAACTAAATTTTCTACAGCTTTTTTCACTTGAAATGTCTTTGTCCATTCACCTTGAATGACTTCTATACTTTTTTTATACTCGCCATTTTTAAATTCTTGTTTTTGTGATACGACTCCAGGAATTAATAAAATTTCATCCTCTTTTTCAATCGTTTCTTGTTGATACCCAAGTGCTTTAGCAAGATCGTTATATTCACTTAACTTCATTACAATTACATTACTTTCTGTGTATATATATGAAGCTGAAGCCATTCGATACGGAATGTTAGCATCAGAAAGTTGTTTTTTAATAATAGAAAGATTTTTATTTAATGCTTTGTCGTTTTCAAAATCCCCATATAAAAATGTATACGGATTTGTCATCCTTACCAAATCTTTACTTCCAATTGCAGCTGTTGTACCAATCGCTGTAAATGCAACTGCTGAAACAATAGAAACTATAAAAAACATCGTTGCATTATCTTTCATACGGTAAATTAATTCAGAAAACGTTAATATATTTGTTCTCTTTAAAAAGAAAGATTCTCTCCTTTTAGCAAGATGTAATATATAAACGCTACACTGTGTATATAAAAAGTACGTTCCTATAATTACTAGTAGGACACCCATTCCAAGCGTAGTAAAACTGGAACTTGAAATGAAGCGAAATACTGAGAAATATCCATATCCTATACTACTTAAAGAAAGTAGCGATAATAAAATTGAAGATTTTGGTTCAGGTTTTGGCTTTTCCTCTGCTCGAATAAGTTCCACAAGTTCCGTTATTTTTACCATTTTAAATGTAAATAGTGAAACAATTAAAAATAAGAAAAGAAAAGTGATAACTGTTAATAATACAGCCCTCACTGGTGTATAAAAAGGTAAACCATTATTAATCATTAATACACTTGCGCTTATTAATAAGACTAGTTTAGAAAATATGAGTCCGATGAAAATCCCTATACAAATTGAACCAAATCCAATCAGCATATTTTCAATTAATAATAATTTCTTAAACTGTTTCATTGACATACCTTGCATCATTAATATGCCAAATTCTTTCTTACGAGTTTTTAAAAATGAGCTAACTGAATATAGAATAAAGAAAAATGAAAATACAAAAATCAAACCTTGCGAAATTGTAAATCCCATAGTACCATAAGCGCTTATTGTTGCACTTGTTGATTTTAATTCCCCTTGTAAATCAGGATGAAATAATAAAAGAGCATACGTAAAGAAAATCATAATAGAAAATGTACTACTTAAAAAATGACCTGCATATGTACGCTTATTACGAAAAATATTATTAAATGCGAACTGATGAAAAGTCATGCCTTTTCCCTCCTAACAAAGAAAGGACATCCATAATTTTTTGATAAAAGGTTTGCCGGCTTTCACCACGATAAATTTCGTTATATAGTTGACCATCTTTAATGAAAATTACTCGGCTGCAAAAACTAGCTGCATACGGATCATGTGTAACTAACATCATCGTTGCCTTTTCTTCCTTATTAAGCGTATCAAGCATCTCCATTACATCATTTGAAGATTTAGAGTCTAAATTCCCGGTCGGTTCATCTGCAAGTAATAATTGCGGCTTATGAACAATTGCACGAGCAATTGCTGTTCTTTGAGCTTGTCCCCCTGAAATTTCAAACGTTCTTTTATTCAATATATCTGTAATATTTAATTTCTCTGCAATTTCTTCTACTCTTTTGTTCATTTCTCGCACAGAAACACCATCTAAAGTCATCGGCAATACGATATTTTCCTTTACTGTAAGTGTGCTAAGTAGATTAAATGATTGAAAAACAAAGCCTAATTGTTTCCTGCGGAACAAAGCTAAATCTTCTGATGTTAACTGGAAAGGATTTGTACCATTTATTAAAATTTCTCCTGAGGACGGAGAATCAATAGTAGATACCATATTTAATAGCGTAGTTTTCCCGCTACCGGATGGGCCCATAATCCCTATAAATTCACCTTCTTGAATTGATAAATCAATATCTACTAATGCTTTAAAAGGTATTTTCCCTTTATATACTTTACTAATATTTTTTGCATGTAAAATTTCCATTTCTATTCTCCCTTCATTTGCACTTCTCACAATAGAGTGTAAATGAATTGTCTTATAACTCATATTGATTCATCTTTCATTTATCTTACACGCTTGTAAGATTTCTAAAAAAACTGACAAAAAACTATTTTCAAATTAAATTTAATGTATAACTATCTTATAATAATCGTATAATGACAGGGAATACAATATCCTATCTTTATTATATAAAAAAGAAAAGACCGATTACTTTATCGGCCTTTTCCTTACCAAAGTTATATTTCAACTAACACCTTTAATTGAAATCTTTTTGCGTCACCATTTTAATTCTTTTTCACTTTATAATACCCTCTACAAAAAATTGAGTGCTTCGGTTTCGCTCCTTTTAAAGAGCACTATTTTTTATCCATTCTGATTTACTCAATACATAATGATTAAAAATTTGATTTTCTATCGTCTGTTGACTCAAAAAAGCAAACCCGCATTTTTCAATAACTTTATTTGACGGTACATTATTAATTAATGCAATTACATTAAGAACATCTACATTTGTATTTTCAAACAAATAGCCAATCAAGCCTTTTGTCGCTTTCGTTGCATATCCATTATTATGATATTCACTTGAAACAGCATACATAATTTCTCTATTCGGTGCAGGAAGCTCATCTTTCATACTTGTGCAGCACCATCCAATAAATTCATTTGTAGTTTTCTTAAATATTCCTAGTCTTAATATGTGATCATCTATGTTAGTCTTAGTTTTGACTGCATTAAGAAATGCTTTGTTTTCTGGTATTTCATAATTTGTAACCCAATTAACTCGTTGTTCTTTCGTTGATTTTCAATCCGGTAAAAACTTTTCTATTTCGGGTTGATTTGCTATTTTATAAATACTTTCTGCATCTTTGACCGTAAACTCTTGTAGGTATATATCTCCACAATCTATTTTAAATAACTTAGTCAAACTCTCTTCCCCCATGTCTAATCCCCCTTCCTTACGTTAAAGCGCCTTAATCTGCTTCGTAAGTTCCATAAACCGTTCATCTAGTTCTTTATATTCTTTGTCTTTAGAAGTTAAAAAGCTTAATTTCCCTAATACTTCTTGTCTCTCTGTTTCTAACGTTAAACGTAGTTCTTCAATTTCATCTCTAGTTTTCGTAGGTTCTTCGAGCTGCTTTTGTATCCTATTGTTTACAAACACAAGTTTTGCGTTGGTTGTCTTCTCCAGAAAATATCGATCGTGAGAAACGATAACGAGTGTGCCATTATACTCAGCTAATGTATTTTCAAGCTGTTCACGTGAAGGGAGATCAAGGTGATTCGTCGGTTCATCTAATATAAGCACATCTTTTTCATCTAAAATATAAGCCATAAGCTTACATTTTACTCGTTCACCCATACTCATATATCGAATCGGCTCTGTCCATTGAGAAGATTCGAATCCTAAATGTTTCATTAAATTTTGGACTTTTCCTCTTTCTTCAAATGTTTCTTTATAAAATAAATTTTCTGGTGTTTTATCGAGTGGTAAATCAAATACTTCTTGCGTTAAATAACCGATGTTTGCTGATGGTGAAATCCATACTTCTCCTTCAACAGTTTCTGTTCCCATAATCATCTTCAGTAAAGTTGTTTTCCCGCTACCATTTGGTCCAATAATCGCCACCTTTTCACCGTGCTGAATTGTAAAATTAACGTTTTCAAATAATGTTCGTTTATTAAATTCTTTCCGCAATTGTTTTACTTCTAAGAAACGTTTCCCTACTTTTTTACTCGCTTGAATAGAAAATTCAACTGAATAATCTTCTTTCACGCGTTCAACTTTCGTTTTCTCCAGCTCTTTTTCAAGACGTTTTCGTTTCGATTTAACTTGCGCGTCCATTCGCTTCGCCTTTACACGATAAAACTCTTTCACACCTTCTTGTTTTGTAGACTGCGCATGTGCCTTTTGTGACCATGAACTTAATTCTTTTATATGCGTTTCTACTTGTTCTATCTTCTTTTGTTGTTTTTCATATTCACGCTGCTGCGTCATTCTTTTATGCTCACGTGCTTTCATATAACTCGTATAATTGCCGCTATGATCAATTAATTTCTTATCCTCAATTGACCATATTCTACTTGCGACAACATCTAAAAAGTATCTATCATGCGATACGACGATTACTGTACCTTTCATATTTTGGATTTGTTTAATGAGAAATTCCGTACTCATCTCATCTAGATGATTTGTCGGTTCGTCTAATATTAAGACATTAGGATTTTCAGCAAACCCTTTCGCTAATCGAACTTTCAGCTTTTCACCACCACTTAAAGTAAGAAAATCGTTCGTTGGTACGCCCCATTTCGCAAGAAGTTCTGCTTCCTTTGCAATCATATCCTTGCTAACAAAAGATTCTTTTTCTTGTTCAACATATGCAGTTGTCATATTCATTTGCATCCATTCAACAGTACCTTTTGATGGTTCAATCTTCCCATTTATTAATTGAAGTAACGTTGATTTACCAGCCCCGTTTTTACCAATTAATCCGATAACATCCCCTTGTCTTACTGTCACATTCATTTTCTCTAACAAAGTATTTTCCTTTATTTCAACATAAACATCATTTAATTTTAATAGTTCTTTCATAATACCGATCCCTTTCATTAAGGGAGAATAAAAAAATCCTCCCAAATAAATTTGGCAGGATTAGTCATTAAAATATTTATACCCAAATAAGCTATTGTGCAACTTAAATAGCAATACCGTTGTATGGAAAATGGGCAGACTAATCCTATTTTTTAGAAATTGAAATTTATTAAATTTCAACATTTAAAAATAAGATTAGTTAATCATCGTCCACCCATCATTCCTTTCCGTCGTTAGTAACCATATTGTACCATACTACTACTGTATGAGTAAATGCAATTATATGTGCTGGAATAAAGTGAAACGTTAATCAGTGGGGGTTTTCTTCATCCCACACTGATTATTAGCCCTCACCAATCGGACTTTTATGGGCAGCCCATCCCCCACCTAAATTCTTTGCTTTCGCTGAATTTTGAGGTGGGGATCTTACTGCCCATTAAAGCGGGATAAAGATCGCTTTCTTCCAAGGCAATTTATCATTTCTTAATATCATATTAAACAATCATAAATTACGTTTGTTGTACTACTTCCTTTAGATTCCCCTAATAATAAACTTCTACGCACTACTTCTTATATAATTTTTATATAAATTTATGATTAATTATATATTATTCGTTATCCAATAATCACTTATTGTTTTTCGATAAATTTTTATTGATTACTCTCCTGTAATAAGCTATTATATGTTTGTAGAAAATATTAATGTAAGGATTGAATTTATGGACAGGACATTAGAAATCACAAAGTTAAATATGTTTGTAAGAATTTTTCTCCTCCCGATTATAGTAGGGATAATTGTTGGTATACTAACTAAATTGGGGCAAGGTATACTTCCAGGAAATTGGAATTCATTAGCTAACCTAGGAAGCGTTTGGTTAGTTCCATCCTTTTTCGTGGCTAGCTTGAGTTATTCTAAACGTACAGCTATACTTTCTGGCATCCTTGCACTACTAAGCATGATATTAGGCTACTATGGTTATGCAATAGTTATTAAAAATGTAGCTCACTCTATTTATTTTATATCTGTATGGATTGTGTGTGCATTTATAGGAGGAACTATCTTTGGAATTGCAGGTTTTCTATGGAAAAATACTACAAATCCACTTCATAAATTCGGAAGCGCGCTTATTAGTGGCGTTTTTGTAACGGATGGACTGCACATTCTTTTAAATTTTGAAGACTATAGTCACATGTTACCTGTTGGATATACCGAAGTGATAGTCGGAATTATCTTCATTCTTGTATTAGAACGCTCTAATGCTAATCGAATTTCTTCTTTCTTAATGATGGTTCCTATCACTATTTTAGGATTAATTGGATATAAATTATTAAGTTTGTTTGCTTAATATCATGAAAAAACAAAAGACTAATTCTATTATAATCCACAATACATATCACGAATTCAAACATTATACTTATTAATGTTGATACACTTATTCATAGGATGGATTCATGAAGCTATCTCTTTCAAAGAGATGGCTTTTTTCTTACCAAAACTATTCATCAGCTTTATATTAAATCCTTCTAATTTAACAATCGTATTTATTAGTGTGCCATTATACATACTAACATGATCTTTTATTATTTCATATAATCGCTATAAAGTAAAACCTTAATAGATAATTAATCCCACACCCAACTTCTTTGCTTTCGCTGAATTTTGAAGTGGGGTCTTACTGCCCATTAAAGCGGGATAAAATAAGGCTAAAAAACTTATCTCCAAAGTTCTTTAGCCTAGATCACTTATTTACACATTAAAAAATATAATTCGTACTATCGTACCTTTACCAACTTCTGAATGGATGTCTACACTATGTCCTAATTGTTTCGTAATTTCATATACAAGATACAGCCCCATTCCAGTTGATTCTTTAAAATCTCTGCCATTTTCCCCTGTAAAGAAAGGTTTAAATACTCTAGGTAAATCTTGCTTCGGTATCCCCACACCACTATCGACAATTTCAAGTATAACGTTGTTACCTTCCTTACAAGCTTTCACTTTAATCTTCTCTCGACTACCAGATGAATATTTGATCGCGTTCGATAGTATTTGTCCAATTAAAAATTGTAACCATTTCGCATCACTTTCTACAATAATATCCTTATCAATTTTTAGCTCTGGATATACAAAATTCCGAATAAAGAAGCGTTTATGTTCATGCACGGAATCATTTACTATTTTATGTAGCTGGACTTTTTCCACATAAAAATCTTGTATAAATGCTTCTAAACGTGCGACGTATAGAGCCATCTCTAGCCCCTTTTTCAGCCTATCCGTTTCCTCATTTATACTTTCAAAACGCGAATCAACTTCATCCTGTGTAATTAACTCTATTACAGATAAAGGTGTTTTCATTTGATGTATCCATTGATTCATAAAGGTTAAATGATCATTATTTTTTCGCTCTTGTATTTGGAGCTGATTTTGATAATGTCGATATTGTACCTCAAGTAAGTCTTGAAGCGCAGTAGATAAAACTGCAAAATCTGATTTTTGAACAGATTCATCCAAAGAGTGCAACGGATTTGCTAATCTTTCATAGAACGTACGATGAGTAAAGTAACGAAATACTAAATAACCTACCATAAAAAAGACACCTAAAAACATTGCATATAATGCCGTTGCAATATGATTATGCCCATCAAACCAATATACAAGAAATATGGCTAGTAGCTGGATTACTGTAAAACAAATAAGTGGTATATGATCACGAATAAATAATTTTATCATTTCTCCATACCAGTATCCCAAGTTATATGTAATCTATAACCGACACTACGAATCGTTTCAATTGCATCTTCAATCTGCAATGTTTTTAACTTTTTACGTACACGAGTTGTATTAACACTTAATGTATTATCATCAACATAAGATTCGCTATCCCATAATTTATTTAATAACACTTCTCTACCCACAACACGCGGATAATTTTGCATTAACATCTCTAATAAAATAGCTTCATTTCTCGTTATATCAATCTCTTGATTTTTAAGCTTCAACACAAGCCTTTCCGGATATAAACAAAGACCATGTTGCTCAACCATCCGTTCTTCTACTTTCGGTGCATAATCTCCGTAAGCACGTCTTAAATGACTACGAATTTTCGCCATTACAACTTCGTAATGGAATGGCTTTGAAATAAAATCATCGCCACCGTTTTCAAGCGCCATAACTTGATCCATTGTGCCTTCACGAGCCGAAATAAATAATATCGGACATGTAGAAACTCCTCGAATTTGACGACACCAATAGTACCCATCAAAACTTGGTAAATTAATATCTAATAAAACTAACTCCGGTTGTTCTTCTAAAAAGATGTTTAATACATTTTGAAAATCCGATACAATAATTCCCTCATATCCGTATTTCGCAACATGTGTTGATAATAGTTCTGCAATTTTCATATCGTCTTCTACAATCATAATTTTAACCATGTATTTACTCCTTTTCCGATCCACAATCTTATATTCGATTATATAAAATAAATACTACCTTTTTTTATATAATTCGTAAATCAAAAAAGGATACTTTTATACAACAGCATCCTTCTTCTATTATTCTTATTTAATATGAAATTTACTAAAGTCAAAACCTAACTTCTCCACATAGTCCATACGTAGTTCCATTCGTGCTGTTTTAAGCGGGTCCACAACTTGACAAACTCTTAAATCGCCGGCAGCTGATAATAGAAGCGTTGCATTAGCTTTAGACATTTCTAATTCTTCATGTAAAAATGTCACCATATTACGTACAGCGCGATTCGCTGCATCATCTAACAATTTCTCTGAAGCAATCGTCATTACTTTTTCTTTTTGGATAGCCATTGGTAGTGGCCATTTCTTTCCTTTTATAATTTGAACTGTTACAGTTACCTCACCAGCAACCTCTACTCCACTTACCCCAATTTCACCATCACCCATCGCTGCGTGTAAATCGCCTAATGCTAATAGGGCACCTGATACATTTACAGGTAATAGTAATGTTGTCCCTTCTTTTATCTCTTTACAGTCCATATTCCCGCCGTGATCATGCGGTGTGCCACATGAAATGCTCTCTTCTTTCGGCGCAGTACCAATTACACCGATCATAGGATGAATCGGGATTTGTAGTTCATTTGAAAACAAAACATGCTCATTATGTATTGGGACAATTTTCACTGTATTTTCGTCTAGATCTTTACCCATTACGCCAAGATTCGCTCCTGTAGTTAAAACACCTTGCTCTGTAATTTTAATCTTTTCAATCGTTACCACTAAAATATCACCAGGTTCTGCACCTTTAATATATATTGGTCCAGTCGCCAGATTAATTCGATTCCAATCTAATTCTTGAAACGCAACATCTTCAGAATCAATTTGGTTTTCAAAGCAATCATATGTTTCAAATACAACACAACTTCCTACTTCTACTTCCATACACGGCTGATTATTTGGTGACATTGTGTAAATGAAATGTTCTTTATGAATTCGATACATGTTATCTCTCCCCTTTTATATTAGTCTACAATTACTAATTAGCTTTTCTCGTACAAGCTCCTCTTAAAAATTAATGATATTTGCATGTAAAAAAGCACCTAGCTTATTTTCATACATACACTCTTTACTATAGCAGGTAAAGAAAGGTGGTAGCACTATGCCCCTTATTCCATATAACGAAAGTGATGTTGATTTACTAGCTCGTTTAATTCGCGCTGAAGCTGAAGGAGAAGGCAGACAAGGTGAACAACTTGTTGGCTGCGTAGTAGTAAATCGTGTATTTTGTAATTGCTTAGATTTTAAACAACTTCGATCTGTACGTGATGCAGTATATCAAAGCCCTGGTGGATTTGAAGCAGTGCAATACGGATATTTTTATCAGCGTGCTCGCGAATCAGAAAAGGATATCGCTAGAAAAGTTTTACAAGGTGAATGGCGCTGGCCAGCACGATGGGCTTTATGGTATTTTCGTCCAACTGGAGCTTGTCCGCCTGAATGGTATAACCAGCCATTTGCAGGGCAATTTAAAAGCCATTGCTTTTATGAACCACGTGGTGATGAATGTCCGAAAATGTATTCACGGTAGCAAAATTTGAAACGCAAGTACTTAGAACAATGAGTACTTGCGTTTCTTTTAGCTTTTTTAGAAATCTAATAATGCGATGAACTTTTCAACTCCTACAACATGTATTAATAACGGTATACGCGGGCCGCTAGTTTGATTCAGAATGAGCCTATACATTATAATAAATAATTGTTTTTGATTTTCTTTCATTATTTTTTTATTTTCATGATGGCAAATTGAATACAATTGTTCCATAAAGTTAGGATAATCTTTGTTAGAACGAAGTATATTACAAACTTCTACTAACCATCCTTTCTGCCTTTCATCTAATGTGTTGTAAAACTCTGTATTTCTCTCTTGATTTACCGCAATTAATTTTTCAGATTGAAAGTTTCTTATCCAATACTCAGCACGGTTACATATCGCTATCATAGCCTCTAATGTATAACTTCTATCTGTTTTTTCTAATGTATATTGTAAAATAGATGAATCAAAATTTAATAATGGCAATGTTCCTGCTACTTGATTGAATTTTGGATACTCTTTAAACCCACCATCAATTTTGGAAAGTTTAATTGTCTCAAATAAATCTTCATTTTTGAGCGTTTTATTCTCATAACTATCTTTTAATCGTTCATATTCTGTATAATGGCGAATCACATCTTCATCAAGACCGATATGAAAAGCTGCGTTTGGTCTATATTTAGCAAACATAAAAAGAATCACTTCAGGTAAATATACTTTTAACAAATCACTAGGTGTAATACTATTCCCTGAAGAACTTGACATTTTTTTATGATTCCCTTTAATTCCAATGAAATCATAAGCGACATAATGAGGCGCTTCACGATTGAATATTTTCTTTGCAATTTCCTTTGATACATTATAACTACCCGTTTCCGAGGAATGATCTCTTCCGCCCGGTTCAAAAATAACATCCTCTATCATCCATCTCATCGGCCAATCGATTTTCCAATTCAGTTTCATTTTATTTGTATTTAATACCGATAATTCAGTTTGATTTCCGCATTCACATTTATATCGTACTGTTTTTAATACTTCATCAAAATGTGTAATCGTTGTTGCATCTTTCTCGCATTTCTCACAATATAATGTTAACGGATAAAAGTTCTCTCGCTCTTCTTCACTACACTCTCCTGTTTTAAAACTCATTAAAATATCATATATTTCTTTTCTTTTATATAAAGCCTCCAATATGTTTTTGTTATATCTTCCACTTCTATATTGAGCATGTTGATATATGAATTCCACTTCAACTCCAAATATTTGAAGCGATTTCTCAAACTCTTTTTCAAAATGCTCTGCATAGGAGTTATGACAACCATATGGATCTGGAATATCACTGTATGGCATACCAATATATTTTGCAAAAGATGGATCAATATTTTTAGGGACTTTTCTAAACCTATCATAATCATCCCATGAAAATATAAAACGAGTCTTTTTCCCTAAATCTTGAAGGGCTCTTACAACGAAATAAGTCGTTATTATTTCACGAAAGTTTCCGATATGAACAGAACCAGATGGACTGATTCCAGATGCGCAAACAAAAGTTTCTTTGTTTGGATGTTTCCTTATTAATTCATGTGCTACTTCATACGCCCAATGCATATATTACTCACCTCAATTGATTTTTTGTTTTCACACTTTCAGTTTTATGCAATAAAAAAACTCCCACCCCCAAGATTATTCATCTTGAGGACGAGAGTTGTTAACTTCGCGGTACCACCTCAGTTTGTTAATACGTCACCATATTAACCTCTTCAGGTACGGCAAAATATGCGTATACCCTATCTCTATAACGGGAGAACCCGTCGCACCATCCCTAAACAAATTAGTTCCTTGCGCAGCTCCAAGTCTTTTTTCATTAAGATGTATACTGCTCTTTCTCAGCTACCAGAGCTCTCTGTACGTATTCTTTCTTAACTACTCTTCTCTTCAATGCCATTTTAAATATTAGTTTTTCATATGATAATTTATAACACTTTTATTGTCAAACTTTTCCGAACGAAAAAGCTATCTAAATAAATGCTTTATCGCTTCTAATTGAATTTTGTGGCTACATTCATCACAACAATATGTCCCTTTTGGTTTTTCTTTAAATCTCTTATATTTTTTGCTTCCTTCGTATACACGGAATATATTTTTACAAGAAAAACAAACAATTTCATAAAACATCATATGCATTTTCCTCTCCTTGTTTATACATTTTTTAATCACTTGAGAAAATCAGTTTTCCAAAGTACAAATCTTAATATCTTCTGACTAAAGGTTTACCTCTATTCTTATCGAATTATATAAATATCTTATAAAGCGAGGTGAACATCTTGATCAGTAATATAGAATTAGTTTTAGATGCGAAAGCAAGTTTAGCTGAAGGACCATATTGGAATGAAAAAAAGCAACTTTTATACTGGGTTGATATTATGGAGAAACAATTATGCATATTTAATCCTACTACTAATACAAACCGAGTAATTGCTCTCAATCAACAAATCGGCTGTGTTGTTCCATATTTAGATGACGTACTACTCCTAGCTATGGAAAATGGCTTTTATTCTATTAATGTAAAAACAGAAAAACTAACACATATTTTTGATCCTGAACCACATTTATTTAAAAATCGTTTTAACGATGGAAAATGTGATCCAGCAGGACGTTTTTGGGCAGGTACTACAGATACATACGGTATAAATGCTACTGGTTCCTTGTATTGTTTAAATAATAATTTAAAGGTAGAGAAAAAAGTTTCACATGTAAATACATCAAATGGCATAGCTTGGTCACCTGACCATACATACTTTTACTATATTGATACACCTACTAAAAAAGTAGTTCGTTTTCATTATGATATATGCTCTGGAGTAATTCGTAATCCAAGTGATGTAATCATTTTCCCTGAAAATGAAGGTCTACCTGATGGTATGACAATTGACGAGGAAGGGTGTTTATGGATTGCTCATTGGGGCGGTTCAAAAATTACTAGATGGAACCCTTCAACTGGAGAACAAATATTAAGTATCCCAATTCCAGCGCTATATGTAACGTCTTGTACATTTGGAGGACCTAATTTAACAGACCTATATGTTACAACAGCCAGAACAAGAATGACGGATGACGAATTAAAAATATATCCACAAGCTGGTGGTATTTTTCGAATTCAAACAAATATAAAAGGTTGTCCTGCCCATTCATTTCGCAATAATAATATTGGAGCTGAAACTATATGAACCGTATCAATTACATAAGACACGAAGAAAAGAAATATCACGATCTTTGCTATGAACAATATAGACTATTTGAAACTGGCTCTTGGCTTTACAAACCGGTAAAAACAGTTATGAACTTAATGAATTACTTTGAAGGACGAAACAACTTGCAAGTACTTGATCTTGGCTCTGGCGCTGGAAGAAATAGTATTCCACTTGCACAAAAAATAAAAAATGCTAGTGGTACTGTTACTTGTGTGGACTTACTGGATTCCGCTTTAACAAAATTACAAATTTATAGCCAAGAATATGATGTTTTTGAAGTTATAAAAACAGAAAAAGTAGCAATTGAAAACTATTACATCCAACCTAATACATATGATTATATTATTGCAGTATCAAGTTTAGAGCATGTTCAATCAGAAGAAGATTTAAAAAATGTGCTCCATTCTATGAAAAAAGGTACAAAGATTGGTGGTATCAATTGTTTAATTATTAACTCGAACATACAAGAAATCGACTTACATACGAATGAAGAATTAGATGCTTTAATTGAAATTAACCTTTCTACTGATAAAATGATACATCTATTAAAAAACATTTATGAAGACTGGAAGGAAATGAAAGTTGAAATAAAAGAATTAGCTTATGATATAGTCCGAAACGAAAGAAACATCCTCTTAAAAACAAATGCTATTACTTTTGTCGTTCAGAAATAACAGCATAAAATATTAATTAAACAGAAGTACAAAAACCATGCTTCGACATCATTAGAAGCATGGTTTTTATTAGAAATCACATACAAAACGACTTAACTATTTAATAAATTCATTAACTGGAAGAAATGTTACGGTTCATATGTCTTATTTAATTCATGCCATGAATGGAGTGTATACGGCTAAATACATCTAATTTTATCAGTACTTCCATTGCAAATTCCAAAGGGGCTACTCCAGATGCAGTAATAAGATTTTCACCAGACGCTACATAGAAATAAGCTTTTCTTGTTTGCATTCAATAACACTCCATTCACAACTTAATCTCATCCTATCTTTTTTAAAAGATAATCTATCTACTATTTTTAATTGCTTGTCGAGCAATTTCTTTATCATCAAAATGAATAGTCGAATCTTTTAATATTTGATACGTTTCATGCCCTTTTCCCGCAATCAAAACAATATCTTTAGAAGATGCCATGTTTATTGCATGATTTATAGCTAGTTCACGATCAACTTCTACTTTATAATTCAAATTATTATTTTGTGAAAATCCTTTTTCAATATCTTTCATTATTGCCTGTGGATCTTCCGAACGTGGATTGTCAGAAGTAATAAAAACAAAATCGCTATAACTTCCAGCAATTTCACCCATTATAGGTCGTTTTTTCGCATCTCTATCTCCACCACAACCGAAAACAGTAATGATTTTCCCATTTGAAAACTCGCTAATTGTTGAAAGGACATTTTCTAACGCGTCAGGTGTGTGTGCATAGTCCACTATTACAAGGAAATCTTGGTTTTCATCTATGATTTCCATTCTACCTTCAATGCTCTTTAAGTTAGATAAGCTGTCACTAATGTTTGTAAGTGGAATACCTTCAACCATTGCAGCTGTTATTGCTGCTAATGCATTATAAACATTAAATCGGCCTATTAGATTTAGATTGATTTCTATTTCTCCATTAAAGGAAGAAACTAAAAACTGAATTCCTTTTGAACTTAAAGTTATGTTCTTCGCTTGAACATCTGCACCATTATTTATCCCATATGTAATCACTTCAGCAGAAGTAATTTTTTTAAAGTATTCTACCGATGGATCGTCTGCATTCAAAATAGCAATTTTTTTATTTGGAGCAGAAAAATCATTTCCTAATCTTGAAAAAAGAAGACCTTTTACGTGTTTATATTCCTCAAATGTTCCGTGATAATCCAAATGATCTTGCGTTAAATTTGTAAAAACAGCAGTTTTAAAGTTACATCCTTTAACTCTCTCCATATGCAAACCTTGTGACGTAACTTCCATAACACAATAATCTGCATTTTGATTTTTCATCATTTGCAAATTCCTCTGAAGTATCGGTGGTTCTTGCGTATTAATATCAGTAGGATACCATTTCGAACCAACTTTCACTCCGTTATTCCCCATAAGCCCTGTATGAAATCCATAATCAGTCAAAATCTTTTCAAGTAAATAGGAAGTCGTTGTTTTACCATTCGTTCCTGTAATTCCAATTAGCTTCATTTTATTGGATGGATAACCATAGAAATGTGATGCAATAACTGCCATAGCATACCTAGCATCTTTAACAATTATTTTAGGTATTTCAATGTTTACATCTCTTTCTACAATTAACGCCACAGCTCCATTTTTTACTGCATCTCCAACAAATTGATGTCGATCTTCAAGAAAACCATCTATACCTGATACACATATAAAAAGATTTCCGCTAGTGATCTTTCTGGAATCCATTTCTAATCCCGTAATTTCTACATTCATATCCCCAATGGTTTCTTTAATTAATAAAAAATTCGCCAGCTCTTTTAATTTCAAATCCACCGCCCCCTTACACATTTCCCTATTTATCTTACCACTTTATATAAAATAATGGTTTAAAATTCCATATTAGTCGAACAAAATTAATCACATTTAATAAACAAAAAAATAAAAGAGCACTTGTTTCCGCAAGTGCCCTTTTTGGGGATTTTGAGATACCCTATTAAAGAAAGTTAAGGTTACTTAAAGTTAATAGGTAATTCTATTATATGCTTGTCCTTTTTATTTGTGCATAATCAATATATAAACATCTTTAATAATTGTTAATAACTTTTATTTATAGTTCTTTCTTGCATTTTATCATTAAGAAATTGATTGAAGGTTTATTTGCCATGTTTTTATTTGGTTCATCAATTTCCGAAACTTGTACTAGTCCATATTTATTAAAATCTTGTTTTATAGATTCAGAATCATAGAAGAACATGTTTACGTCTTCCATTATCTCAAAATAATCTTTATCCAACTGTTTTCCTTTTCCGTACATGGGAGCTTTTTTAGAAACAGTTGTAAAAACCAGATATCCGCCTGGTTTTAACTGATTATAACAATCTTTAATAAATTTCTCTCTTTCCTGTTCATTCAACAAATGAAAAAGTGCATGACTAAATATCCCATCATACAGTTTATTATCAAAAGGCATTTCGTTTACCGAACCGTGATACATACTAACATCTTCTAGTCCGTTTTCTCTTGCTAAATCGATCGCTGTTTTCGAAATTTCAATACCTGTTACATTTATACCATTTTCGAGAAACACTTTTGCGTTCCTGCCATATCCAATACCTGGAACTAATATATCTTTAACATTGTTTTCCACAAAAAAATCTTTTGTCAAAATTGCCGATTCTGTAGGTTCAAATCCCCACATTGTTTGTTTTTCAATAAAGCTTGATTCCCAAAATTCCATTATATTTTTATCTCCTTATTCTTAATCTCATGTTTAATACCAGATGAAAGCCATATTCATTTTAACGGTGCTTTTTTCACCACAGTCACTATGGGTCCATTGAATATAGCATATAAATACGACTATATCTATTTTAAAGATTGGCTGAATATCAATTCTAAATATTAACTTTTACATTTAGAAAAAATAAAAAGCACCCGAATGGATGCATAGGTTAAACTTATTCATTATTACTTTCTTCACTTTTATCATCAACTGATTTCGAGTCTAACATGCTGCCTGTATTAGGTGGTAAAGCTAACTCTATACCAGCTACTGGTTGATTATCTTCATTAAACCATTGTTTCTTAAATTTACTCAATTCTTCATTTTTCTTATTTTCATCCATATTACCCCGCCTTTTATGTACGTGATATTAAATACTTTACTTAATATGTACATTGAGAAAGATAATATACTATTTGTATGAAAGAGTAACAACCTGTTGTACCTATTAAAAATTAACACGTACATGCTACTCCTCGTTTTATTATCATATTAATGACAAAATATATGTGAGCTACGTGACAAGTACGTTGTCATTTTATTCATATGAGACAAATACTTTTAAAGGATGAATTATTCCTTTACTTAATTGCTCAAAAGATTTTTTAAGTGCAGTATAATGAATTTCATGTTGAAAAATCTCTTCTATCCATGGCGTCTTTTCTATTTGACTAAAAAACCAGTCTGCATGTTTTTGATAATCATATCCATCACTTGAACCAATGATTTGCAATTCTTTTCGATAAAAATCGGTGATTAATGTTAAGTCTTCTATATTACCATCAGAAAGAATACATATCGTCCCATTACTATTAATAGCCTTTTGCAATGTGTGAAACCCTCTATTTGTAGCAGAACATTCGAAACCGTAATTATACGTATCTATAATTTTCGCTTCCGAATCAAAGAGGTTTTTTGCACCAAACTTCTTTGCAAATTTTCTTCTATTTTTATTAGGCTCCACAACATCCACTCGCTCTTCACCTACATAGTATTTTAAAAAATAACAAGTGAGTAAACCAATCACTCCCATTCCAGTTATTAGTACCTTTGTATCCTTTTGCAGATTTAGTTTCAATACACCTTTAGCAGCATCACACGAAAGAATAGATAATAAAGCAACTTTAGATTTTATATAACTAGGCACTCGAATTACTTTATCTCCCTTAACTATTCCTACCTTCTCATGTCCATAAAAAGAGACTACTTTATCACCTACGTTTAAATTTGTTACTTTATTACCAACTTGAATAACTTCCCCATAACTTTCATATCCAGTTTTTCTTGGATAAATAGGATTTGTATCTGTAACATCCGATTCTTTATACTGCGGTAACTCTGCTCCAATACTTATTGCACCTGCAATTGTTTTAACGATAATTTCCTCATCCTGTATGGACTTAATTTTACATGTTTCCCAATTAAGACGTTTTGGTCCTTCTAAAACTAATTTATTTTGTTCCATCTATGACCCTCACATTTTATAAAAATATATTCTCACTAGATTTTAAACAATGTATAATAGATTCATCTAAAATTTAAGCTATAAAGTTGCCTAGCAACCAACAGTGATAATATGATAATTGAATTTGATGGATATAGAATAAATGAGTATGTTATTGGCTTTAACTGTTCTCTAAACGAATTAAGAACAATGTATTTAAATGTGAAAAATGAAGAGATATCTAACGAAGATCTTCTAAGCTTATTTTGTGTACATTACCATTATGAAAAAATCCCAAAATTACTACGAGAAGACGTCACGAGCGATGTTGTCATTGATTTAGATACGGACTATATTTATGTTCCTAATAGATAACCGTAAACTAGACGAATTGAATAGAAATTACGATTCAGCTAAGTGTTTAATAAAATAAGTAAATGCCCAAATTAATGTCGCAAATTGAGTGACAAAATACATTGTCCATTCAAAACCAGTCAATTTCCTCTCTCGTTTCACTTTCTTTAAGTATCTGTAAAATATACATGTACTTAAAAACATTAGTAATAGCGATAATTGCTGTAAATCATCGACTATACGTACCCCCATAAACTTTATCATCCTCCTAATTTAAAATATAAAATGAAAATATAATTAAAAGAGGCCATCCCACCTGATTATTAGTTGAACCAATCCGGCTTTTACGAGCTGTTAATGAAGAGTACTCTACAAAATAATGGTATCAACAAACGGTAATAAATGGTATTTTTTCATTGAACTCACAAAATAATAAGAGATATACACTCAAATATCATGTAGTTTTCAAGAGCTAGATTAAATAATGACTGCAATCTAATCTTTGAGCCACTTAATTGTTAACTTACTTTTTAATTTTTATAGATTGTTGCATAGTATCACTATTCCCAGTCATTATATTTTTTTCTCCACGAAAAAAATGCTACTAAAAAAGTAGGAGTTATGCAAACTGATAGTTAGTATTCAGTTATACAGAAAAATCTTCTCCGTAATATATATCCTTACTTTAACAATTTGGATATACTTTTTTTAAACTAATCAAGATTATAAAACAATACCATTTTCATCTGCCGTTTTCCTCTTCAATCTAACACTTACATTTATAGCACCTTGATCAACCAGGGATAATTTCTTTCATTTTGGAAATTTTATAAGTAAACTTTTTGAGAATTTCTTGAGGTGCGATCAATGTTTTTAAACCAGAATAAAAACGAAAGAAAGTTACTTGTTTTTGCAACAATTATACTCATTCTTTATTTGTCTCCTTTATTTATTCTTGGAGAAAATGCGCATATTCGCATTCATGATAATCTTGATTCCAATTTGTCATGGTACAAGGTTTTGACATCGAGTGGAGAGATAAGAGGTTCGATTAATGGTACAATTCCACAGGTGATAAATAATCAATTATCAAGAAACACATTTAGTACGGAATTTAGTTGCATTGTTTGGTTGTATGCTTTTTTTCCAAATATGGTTGCTTATGTATTAAGTCAGACGATTACAAGAGTGGTTGCTTTTATAGGTATGTATGTACTTTTAAAACATCATTTTTTACCGAGAGAGGAATGGATGGTCATTTCAATGGGAGTTTCATTAGCTTTTGCTCTTACCCCTTTTTGGCCATCAGGAATGCTTAGTACTCTGGGAATGCCTCTTGCACTTTGGGCATTTTTAAATATTCGAAAAGGGGAAAAATTCTGGAAGAACTATTTCGTACTTACTCTAATTCCTCTATATTCAAGTTTTGTTTTAGGCTTTTTCTTTTTTTTAAGTAGTATAGGGGTGCTCTGGTTAGTGGACTTAGTAGTAAAAAAAGAATGGAACTTTCGTTTTCTTTTTTCAATTATTTATTTGACGCTCATATACATGGTTGTAGAATATCGCTTAGTATCTTCCTTTTTTTTATCAACTGCACCTAACAGTAGAGATGAATATTTTCATGCGAGATTATCGTTATGGCGTTCCCTCCGACTTACAGTGAAAAACTTTCTTTTAGGACATACCCATGTCATGACAGTCCATACATTTATTATTTTACCTGCCATACTTATTGCGTTGTATTTCATCATTACTACAAAACGATGGAAGCGAGAAAAAGTCTTTATTTTTTTGTTCTGTTTTAACATAGTTTTGTCCATTTGGTATGCTTTTTGGTTTTATAAAGGTTGGCTTCCATTAACAAAACGGCTTCACATTTTAGATACATTTAATTTTGCACGTTATCATTTTTTGCGCCCGTTAGTTATTTATGTTTTATTCGCTCTTGGATTAAAAATATTATGGTTACAAGGGAAAGTATGGAGATACGCTGCAACAAGTTTTATGATTGCTCAAATTATTTTGTTATGCTTTTATAATGAAGAAATTATTTATCAAAATAAACCTTCAGTAAAGGAATTTTTTGCAGAAAAACAATTTCAGGAGATAAAAGAGTATATCGGTTTACCTTTGGAACAGTACCGTATCGCTAATATTGGTTTACATCCAGCTATCGCTCAGTACAATGGTTTCTATACACTTGACACATACAACAATTTTTATCCTCTATCTTACAAATATGAATTCCGAAAAATAATTGAGAAGGAATTAGCGAAAAATAAAACGATTCGTACGTATTTTGACGAATGGGGTGGCCGCTGTTATATTTTCACCGATGAACTTGGAAAACACTATATGTTTAAGAAAGGTTCGAAAAAACACTTGAAAAATGTAGAGCTAAATATAGAACATTTTAAAAAAATGGGTGGTCGGTACATTTTTTCTGCTGTCCCTATTGAAAATGCAGTGAAAAACAATTTATACCTTGAGAAAACATTTGTATCAAAGACATCCGCTTGGGAAATTTATTTATATAAGGCAATATAAGTATGTAATTAGATTGGCTCTCTCAATATAAATTCATAAAAACCCAAACTAATATTTAGCTGCAATATTAGTTTGGGTTTTACTATTTTGTATCAAATTACACACCACATTCCAAGCTACACTTAAACTCTTTTTAACATTTTTAATCACTATATCCTCTGTGCCACTGTCCTTGAAAAATTTGATTTTGCCCCTGACCTTTATGGGAAACACTTGTTGAGATTACTGTTGGTTTTATCCCTGTTCACAAGAATCTCCCACTTCCAAAATACGAACTGCAATTTCGATACCATCTTGCTTTGTAACAACCTCTGTAGTTTCTTCAATCGTCTCGGTTCTCCCCATACAAGACAATAATTCTTCCTGTTACATATACAGAAGCTCCGGCCACAACTACTATTTTTCCTTATAATAATTTCATTTTATTTATCTTCATTTTTATAATTCAATTTTATAACTTCCGGTATATGCTTACTATCATATTTCCTCGTATAGATTTCTCCGTCTGGAGTAACAAATTGTAATACAATCTCACCACAAACACCATGTGGTATTTCAAATTCACCTTGTGTATTTGAAATACTGCGCACCTTACCCTCAATAGAATTTTCATGAATTTTCACATTAGATATAGGTTCGTTATTTTGATCTACGATAATACCTCTTGAATACTTACCAACCGCAATGCATTGATCATTTTTTTTATAATATTTAGTCACAACGAAAGCTCCAATTATTATAACGATACACACAAACAAGAGAATTATTTTGCGCCTCACAACAAACCTCCTAATTCAAATTATTCTTTTCTAAACTGAAAATTCAACTGTCCTGATTGTTTGATTTCCTCAATTACTTTACGAATACCTTCTTCAATTTTATCTTCTTTTACATTCGATACGTTTAATTTTAGTAACTTTTCTTTATGAAAATCATTTAAATAATTTCTATCAACTGAATCGATATTTATTTGATTTTCTCTTAATTTTTTTATGAATGTTTCTATAACGATGTTTTTCTGTATTTCTAAACAAGTGTGTATTCCCAATGTGTTTTGTCTATTATATGTAAATAATGATGGATTTTCATTTTGCAATTTTTCTAATGTTCCCGCTAACTTTATTGATCTATTATAGTAGGAAGATTTAATTTTATTCTTATGACGTTCAAACATACCGCTCTTTATATAAATTTCTAAAGCCGCCTGAGAAATCATCGGACTATCAATATCTAATATCTTTTTATATGTATGGAAATCATTTGCGATGGATGGCGGAATGACCGCAACTCCAACCCGTAAGCCTGGAAAAATAATCTTCGAGTAACTTTTTAAATATATTACATGATGACAATTATCTAAGCTATATAACGGATCTGCTTTTGAATCAGTTTCTAAATCCGCTAAATAATCATCCTCCACTATAAATACATTATATTTCTTAGCCATTAATACGATTTTTTCTTTCTCATCTTTAGAATAAGAAGTTCCAAGCGGATGATGATATCTCGGTATCGTATAAAAGAATTTTATTTTTCCTGTTCGAAAAATACGTTCCAATTCATTTAAGTCAATCCCTTCATTCGTACGTTTAATACCGATTACAGGAATTTTGTTTATTTCTAGATATTCAATATATAAATGATATGTTGGTTGTTCAATTAAAATCGTTTCATTTTCATTTGGAAATGGTATAGAAGTTAAGATTGCAAGAGCTTGTTGTACACCTGACGTTATAAAAATATTTTCTTCTTTAGTGAAGACTTGATAATTTGCTAGTTGTTTTTGAATGACCGGAATTAAAGACGGTAAACCTTTCGGCGTTCCATATACGAACAAGTCATTTTTATACGTATCAATGGCTTTATTAATACAATGTTGAAAATCTAAATATGGAAAAACATCTGGATCTGGTGCTGAAGAGGCAAAGTCAATTATCTCGTTACTTTCTATGGTACTCCCTGATTTTTTAACAACGTAGTATCCACTCTGAGGCACGGAATAAATAATATGACGCTTTTCTAATTCGTGAAGTGCACGTATAACTGTTGCCTTATTACACTTATATTGCATAACGAGTGACCGTATAGACGGTAATTTCTTTCCTTCTTTTATCTCTCCATATTGAATCATGTTTTCTAAATCATTTAAAACATGTAAATACTTATACATTATGACACCTCTTACGTTTATTTTGTACCGGTACAGTTTGTATTTATTCACATTGTAGCACTAGATCAGAAAGATTAATATGTACGTATACTGGCCAGTAAAAAATCAGTTACTATGAGGTGAAATTATGAAACTTACAACAAAGGCATATTTATCAGCTTTACTCTATTCATTTATTATTGGATTTTCCTTTTTATTCGTGAAACTAACACTAACCATTACAAGCCCTCTTGATACTCTGGCTCATCGTTTTACAGTTGCTTTCATAGCAGCAAATATTCCGATTATTTTTGGATTCGTAAAGTTAAATATATCATTAAAAAACATACTTTCTCTTTTACCAATTGCGTTTTTTTATCCAGCACTTTTTTTTGCTTTTCAAGCTTTTGGCTTAGTGTATACAAGTTCCTCTGAGGCGGGAATTATACAAGCGGCGATTCCTATATTTACGATGATGTTAGCTTCCTATTTTTTAAAAGAGTATACAAATACATGGCAAAAAATATCTGCACTCATTTCTGTCATCGGTGTCATTTATATATTTATCATGAATGGTATAGGGACTCATGAAACTAGTTTCATAGGTGTTATTCTTATTTTGCTATCGGCATTATCATCTGCTTTCTATAATGTGTTAGCTCGAAAAATGACGAAGAAATTCAAACTAATGGATTTAACTTACACTATGACAGTAATCGGCTTTATTAGCTTTAATTTAATCGCAATCGCCAGCCATATAAGTAAAGGTACAATAACGGTATACTTTAAACCTTTTACGAATGGAACATTTCTTATCTCAATTTTATATTTAGGGTTACTATCGTCCTTGCTGACGGCATTGCTATTAAACTATTCCTTATCTTATATTGAAGCAGCTAAAATAAGTGTTTTCAGCAACTTATCTACACTTATTACAATTATCGCGGGTGTTGTATTCTTACATGAACAAATCGCATACTATCACATCATCGGAACAATTTTGATTGTTCTTGGAGTAGTGGGCACAAACTTCTTAGGAAAAAAAGGGATTGTAGTAAAGAAGAAGAATACTTCCTTAAGTAAATAAAAAGTGAGGGATATGTCATGCAGCGCTTAAATACAATTGATATTAGTAACGTTCTAGAATTAGAAAAGACTCTTTCTACTTTATTAAATAAAGAAATTTCTTCAAAGCTAGAGCTTGAAAACTGGTTAAAAAAACAATCTACAGTCATTTGGGAAATTGAAGAACAATTAAGATCGCACTATATCGCCTTTCAATGTAATACAGATAATAAAAAAATAAAAGATACTTTTGAATATGACCAACAATTTGTAAGGCCTCTTTTGAAACGTTATCAAAATTTATTTGATAATAAATATTTAGAGTCCCCTTTTCGAATGGAACTTGATCCAAAAACGTATAGCTTACTAGATAAAAAAATTAAGAATGCGCAAACTTTATTTTGCGAAAAGAACATTGATTTAGAAATAAGCGAAGACAAACTAATAACCGAGTACTTCGAAATTACAGGTGGTTTAACTGCACAATGGGACGGTGAAGAAAAAACAATTACTGAACTACAGTCTTACTTACAAGATCCGGATCGTCATATACGAAAAAAAGCAAAAACGCTCATTTCTGAAACATTCTTATCTGTTGAAGATACATTACAACATATATTAAATGAATTAATCGCAATCCGTCATCAAAAGGCTAAAAATATCCAATTAGATAATTATTGTGATTATATGTTTAAAAAACATGAGCGATTTGATTATACGCCTGATGATTGCTATGAGCTTGCTGAATCTATTCGTAAATACGTTGTACCACTTATCGATAAAATATTTAATGAGAAAAAATCTGAACTTCAAGTAGATTTCCTTCGTCCATGGGATTTAAAAGCAACTGCACCAAATCAAAAAGTATTAAAACCTATCGAAGATGCGAGTGATTTAGTCGAAAAAAGTTTTCGCATTTTACACAAACTAGACCCGAAATTTTCTGCATTATTAAGCCGTATGCATAAAAATAATTGTTTAGATTTAGAAAGTCGTAAAGGAAAAGGACCTGGAGGATTTTGCGAATACTTACCTGCTTCGCAACTATCTTTTATTTTCATGAATCTCAATCACACACATTATGACGTTACTACATTCCTCCATGAAATGGGCCATAGTATTCATAATGAATGTATGAAGCAGTTAGAACTTCAAAAATTTGTAGAAATCCCTTCAGAATCAGCAGAACTCGCTAGCATGACAATGGAATTATTTTCGATGGAGTATTGGGATACATTTTATGAGAATACAGAAGAATTTATAAAAGCAAAATTAGATTTCTTTAAAGATATTGTTAAGTATTTACCAGCAATGCTTATCGTTGATCAATTTCAACATTGGATGTATGAAAATCCTAATCATACTGCTAAGGAAAGAAACGAAAAATATTTAGAATTACATAACACTTACCAATCAAACGTCGTAAATATTGAAGGATATGAAAATTGGATTGCAACTGGCTGGTTACCTGTACTCCATATTTTTGAAGTACCATTTTATTATATTGAATACGCGATTGCCCAACTTGGTGCATTACAAATGTATAAACAATATAAAGAAAATCCTAAACAAGCAATAGAAAACTATAAAAAAGCTTTATCATTAGGTAGCTCTAGATCCTTAACTGAAGTATATGAAGCAGCTGGCATTCGTTTTGATTTTTCTGGAGAAACGATTAAAGAACTAATGTTATTTGTAGAGGGTGAATTAGAGTCACTTGAACAAGTGTAAGAAGGAAGCTGTTCCTATATTTTAGGTTCAGCTTTCTTCTTTATTTTATTTATCAATTCTATGTACTGAGTATCACCATATCCGATTGTTGGAAAAATTTGAAGCAACTTTGTTAATAATTCTTGAGTTGATAAATCTTTATTTTTAGAGATGAATTTCATTACGATATTATCTTCTTTTAGCATTTCTAAATATAAGTCTATAGCCTGATACATTACAGGTGGTACTTTATAATAAGTCTTTTTATGGTTTACTAATACTTCATTGTATATAGTAGAATAATCTCCCAATTCAAGTTCAATTTGATTTACTTTAAATTCATCCTCCCTGAAACTATTTAAGTATACTTTCCCTTCATAGCAAGACTGTTCAAGATATGAAAGTATAGTAAGTAGATTCATTTGGCAAAACATATCTTCACCAAACCATAAAACAATACATTTATACTTTTTCGTAAATAGATTTTTTAACGGATCTATAACCTTTATTGTATAATTTTCTACTGAACTGTTATGTCCATCTGCTCTTGTTTTAATAAACTCATCATTAAAAACTTGTGCAGTAGCACTATTTACACACATTGCCTCATTAAATGGTGCATATTCAGAATTACCCATTAGCTTTTCATTTTTAAATTCTTCATACATCATTTGACCATTTAATATGTTTAGTACATCTTTATCAAACAGCTCTCTTTTCGCATTTCGTAACTGCTCAACCTCTAATTTTCTAGAAACGTTCATTTTAAACTTCCCTTCTTTATTTATATTAAGTTTAACAAATGATTGAATAGGCATGTTGTTACGTTGGTATTCTCTTGGATTCATTCCAAAAACAGTCTTGAAAGCTCTACTATAAGCCTCTTGCGAAGAGTAATTATAATCCAATGCAATATCTATTATTTTTCTATCATTCTTCAAATCCTCCGTAGATAAATACAGTCTTCGTAAAAGAATATAGCGCCTTATACTAATGCCTGCTACTTGGTGAAATCTAAAAGAACAGTAATACGGAGAATAACCCATATAACGCGATAATTCATTTAATGAAAATACTTCTTTTAAATTGCTCTCAATCCAATCAATCATTTGCTGTATATGTTCATTCATTTCCTTCAATCCTTATTTATTAGTATAAAAGAGGTTCGTTTCTTTCTTTTGATATTTCTTGTGTTTTATAACATGAGCCATTCATGACATCATGCTTTATTTTAAAGGATATCAAAAATAAAACACGAATGTTGTAAATTAAGATTCTTTTCGTTCTCTAGTAAAAAATAAAAGTTTGGAAAGGACGTTACGATGGACGAGCTAGAAAAAGAAATACTTCAATTCATAAATGAACGATATCCATTAAATTTTATTAACATTAAACCAATAACAAACGAAATGTATCAATGTCTTACAGAACTAGATACATACTTCATTAGAATTACAAACTACAAAACATATGAAGAACAGTTAGAAGAAGTTACATATACGAACTTTTTATATGAAAATGGTTTAGCAGTTCCTCCAATATTACCTTCTCTTAATGGGAATTTAGTAGAGAAATTAACATTAGGCAAAGAGCTATTTGCTGTATTATATAAAGCTGCACCTGGTATACATTTACCAAAGTGCGAATGGAATTCTAATATATTTAAAAATCTTGGGAAACAAATTGGAAAATTACATCGTATTTCTAAAAGCTTTGAACAGATTAAGTCGGTTAAACATATAAACGATTGGTATGAAAATGAAGAATATAATTTTCTTAAGTATATCCCTAAAGAAGAAACTATTATAAGAAAAATTGCGTCTGACGTTTTAATTTCTATAAAAGAGCTACAAAAATCCACTTCCAATTACGTCTTAATTCACGGAGATCTATGGTTAGAAAATATATTAGTTGAAAACAATTCAAGCATAACAATGATTGATTTTCAAGACTGCGAAAAACATTTTTACCTATTCGATTTAGCAGTTCCTATTTATAGCGCGATAGAATATTCATTTGCTGGAAATGGGAATATCGTTGACTATGAGCATTCTATTACAAAAGCACTATTTGAAGGATATCAAGAAGAAAATGAACTCCCTAAAGAGATGATTGAAAAATTTCCATTGTTTATAAAATTAAAGGGAATTTTTGAATATAGCTTAATGCATATGTATTGGGATAAAGAAGAATTAACTGAGGAACAAGTACGGATAATAAATCTTTATAGGATGAAGATCGAAACTAAATATACCTATATTAATGTTTAAAAATGGTGTTGTATAACTACATGGAAACCACTTTCTATCCTTAAATAGAAAGTGGTAAGTTTAATTTACTAGGAATATCGTAAGGAAAATGGGGTGTATGAATAATTGAAAATGCATATCCCTGCTCAATAAATGACACTTCATTATGCTTACATTCAAATGGTACACTATTTTTCTTAAAGTTAATTTGAATTTGCTGTAAAAATGCAGGGTCCGGTGTTCCAAAAGAAACGTGTACTTTCGGTTGTAAAGCTTTCATCGCAATTGGGATCCAAGGTCGCTGCCACCAAGTCGCAACAATATAAGCAGTGCCACCTATAACAAAGTTAAAAATATCCCCATCTTCCATCGTTTTCATATTTAGATTTGATTTCAACCATTCTGTAAATACAGGTACACTTTTAACGGGAAGTCCGATTTCTCTTACATATAAAATGTTTAAAGGCGAATGCGGTACTAATACACCTTCTTTAACATAACTATGTGCGATAATTTCGAGAAGGTTTCCATCACCGTCTTTAAAGTATACATTGAATAAACCATCCTCTTTACCAATTATATTTCCATTTTTCCATTTCACAATGAGTAATCCAGAATCCTTTAGCCATCTTGCTGTTTCATGAAATTTTGAATATGGAATCTCAAAAGCGAAATGTGCAGGTGCAATTGGTTCATACACTTCTTGAAAGCTAATTGTTGTGTATGGCGTTACTTCAAATTGAATAAACGATGCTGTTTCTTTTTTTATTGGAAAAGATAATATGTCTTTATAAACTTGTTTTACCCCTTCTATGGAAACCGTTTGTAGTTTTATGTCTGATATATGTGTAATCACGTTACATTCCCCCTTGGTTCTTATTATCTATTCGTATTGTATTACAATTATAAACAGATAAAATCAAACGTAAGGATTGATTTTTTAAATAAAAACTACAACTTTAGTATGAATAATATGTTAGCTTCTTTCATTGTTAATATAGTATTGTTTCCATACAAAAAAGCTGCCTTTCCTTAAACGAAAAGCAACTTTTACAATAAAACACATTATGATTTTACAGCAATAATCATAAACCTTTTTGAATTTGTACGAATCCCTTTTTCAAAACTATTTGCATCAATGAACTTTTGTAAAATAGTAAAATCCTCTTCCTCTTCTCCAAATCTAGGAATAATAGGTGTATGTTTTAACAAGAAAATAAGATCTTCAGGCGAATTGTAATAATCAGTAATATTATATTCACGTACTTGTACGAGTTCAAATCCCGCACTACTAAGTTCACCCATATACTTTTCTTTTAAAGTTCCATCTCTTTCACCAAAGCATTGTCCTCTTCCAAATGCCTCTTTCAAGTTCAATTTATCATGTTCACTAACTTGTTGTGTTAAAAACAAAGCACCTTTTTTCATTACTTTTGCCAATTCGGATGCTATAAACGGTGCGTGACAACTAGAAGCAATATTAAAATGCTCATGTGGAAACATTAAAGCTTCAGAATCCATTTGAAGAAACTCAACATTTTGTATATCTGATTTTCTCAAATTGGAATGTGCTTTTTCAATCATTCCGTTAGAATTTATCTATTCCAACTAACAATTTAGCCGCAGATGCTATGTTAAGTACATTTTCTCCTCCACCTGTACCAACATCTAGTAAAATATGTGATGGCTTGCACCTTTCTTTTACCTCACCATAAAAGTCCCATGAATCTCCTACAGTTTCACATTTTACTTTACTAAAATCCCATCCATTTAATCTTCCTACTGTATCATAAAAGTTTTTGTACTCTAATTCGTTCATTTTATTTGTTCCCCTTTGTTGATCTGTAATCATAAACTTATTATTTAATTATATATTACAAAATAAAAATTATCAGAAAAATATTCCATATACTGCATTTTAGTTTACATAACAATTTTATTCTAAATGCTTCCTTCCCCACAACCGCAAAAAACTATCCAAAACAGCACTTACTGATCTTCCATCTTCGGATAAACTATATTCCACTTTAGGTACTATTTTTTGATAAATTTCCCGTTTACTATTTAAACTTGTTCTAACTCCTTAGTTCCTTAAGATATATCTAGGATTAAAAATCCCCTTATAAAGGTGGCTTTTGCAGCTAATTTAGAAACTGCTGAAACAATACAGGATCCTCTTTTAAAAGTTCTTCTAAAAACTTAAGTTGCGGAAAAGGTTGTAAGATTAACTCTTTATCCATTTTTTCTTTCAATATAGCAGTTCCACCTTGCTTAATATAACCATTTAGTGTTATATCCTTACTACAAATTAGCTTAATATCACTTACTGAAAGTAATAAGAGCCCATTCGTTTCGGAAGATGGAGTTGGTTCATTTTCTGAATGTCCCATATACATAATAGATAAGCTTTCACCTGGACTATCAATAATTAATATTGGATTGACTTCATTTTCTATTTTTACTTTCTTTGATTGTGCATTCCAATTCTCTTTATAATATGTAATTGGTGAACTCAAAATAGTAATATCGATAGCAGCTTCTTCTTTCACCTCTCTTTTAGCAGTTTCTACTGCTGTTTCATCGGCTTCTTTATGTCCCCCCAGCCTTACTACACCTAATGTATCCCCTTTACTCGTTGGACCAACTTGAAAAACAAATAAATTTTTATACATTACATACGCACCAGATGTTCTTACACTCTTATCTATATGTATCAATATTCTCCCTCCTAAGGAATCTTTCAATAAGATAGTTTACTATAATTTTATTATGTTTTTAAATGATCTTCAATCCAATCCACAGCATCAAGTAAATTTGGCGCTATATAATGAGGTACCGCTTCTTCCCACAAATTTCTATACTTTGCTAATGAACTTTATCTCCATCCTGTTTTCACTAAAATCTTTTTCATAATACTGCCTTCATTTTTATATCCTCCTTTAGATTTTAAAATACCTCTAAAAAGTAGAATTCACCAAAAAATTACAGAATTCTATATATAACAAGTATTAGACGGATGATTTTCAAATTCCTCTATAATAAAGGTGGTATAAATAGTGTGAAACTTAAACAAGAACAAAAACTTATCGTAAAGACAACTTTCTCTAAAGAATACAAGATTTTTATTTTTGGTTTACTCATTTCACGAATTGGGGATTCACTCTATACTTTTGCGTTGCCTTGGATTGCCTATCAATTAACCGGTTCAGCTGTAATTATGAGTTCTTTATTTGCTATTAATGTATTGCCAATTGTTTTATTTGGCCCTTTAGTTGGTGTAATGATTGATCGATACGATCGAAAAAAGTTACTATGGACGGAAAGATAATTATGTATGATTGGTTAATTGAAGAAAGGAAATATCCATCACACTCCGCTCATTTTATAAATTTGCAAATGAAATTGTGCTAGTAGTTGACGAATCGAATCAAGAAGTGATTTCTCTTGATATTTACGGATAAGTTGATAAATGGGTAGCGTCAGGAAAATGCGGATTTACAACGATAAGAAAATTCCAAATTAAAAAGCCCAACTTCTCTACAAATCAAAATAGAGAAATTGAGCTTTTCAGTTACTTCATTTATTTATTGAATTCATTAACTGGAAGAAGTATTCAGGTTTATGAGTCTTATTTAGGTTATACCATGAATGTAATGCATCTGGTGTAAATACATCTATTTTTTTCAGTACCTCCATTGCAAATTCCAGAGGAGCTATTCCTGATGCAGTAACTAAATTCGCATCAGATACCGCAGATGCCAACTCATAGAACTTTTCTCCTTTATAGTTAGGACATACCATTTTAGTATATTCTAAGTTATTACTTGTATGCTTTCTAGTATCTAAGTATCCCATATTCGCGAGGCCCTCAGTTGCACCACAAATTGCAGCAACAATAGTACCAAGTTTTAAAGCTTGGCCAATTCTTTCCAAGATGGGTTGATGAACTTCTTCACTCCAAGTAGTCCCTCCTGGTAAAATTAAAAGATCTTTATTTTCAAGAGTACATTCATCAAGGGAAATATCTGGTTTTATGCTCAGTCCTCCCATAGTAGTAATCATTTCTTCATTAGCTCCTACTGTAATTACTTTTAAAGGTGCTAACTCTTTTTTGAAATATCTTCCTGAGTTTAGTTCAGCAATTAAATATCCATATTCCCAGTCCGACATTGTATTAAATACATATAGAAAAGCTTTTTTTGTTTGCATCCAATAACACTCCAATCACAATTTATATAGCTATTATAATATAACTTCCCTGACAGTTAACGTCAGGGAAGTTATCATATTTGATGAAATTTTATTAATTCCGACAGAACTTCAATAAGTCTTTTCTTAAGACTTATTGGCTCAATAACTTTAATAGATTTATTGTACGGTAAAAGTAAATAAGGTACATATGTATGTATTATATCTTTTTCAAGAAGAAAAACTGCTTGATTTGAAGTCCGTTCTTGTAAATAATGTCCTAAAAACCAATGTTGGCAAATATCAGCCATTACATTTTTATCCCCATTAATAACCAAAGAAATAATCCCTTCCTTATCTTCTATAGGTGGAAGAAGACCTTTTATAAAAAAGTCACGTGCGGAAAAATTTTCTGGCCGCTTAAACTTATTTTCTGTTAGCATTCGACTTTCAATTCTATCTACTCTAAAACTACGGATATCATTCCTAAGATGACAAAATCCAATCACATACCACTTATTATTCCAATAGATAATTCTGTACGGATCGATTAATCTATAATTTAATTGCTTTTCGCCACTTTTAAGGTAAAGAATTTTTACTGAGTACCCGTCAGCTACGGCCTGCTCCAAATCCTTCAAAAAAGGTTCCATAGAGAGTGAATTTAATCGACTTATTACTTCAAGACTAGCTAAATGTTGGTTTATCTTTGTTTCCTGCTCTTGATTTGAGTATTTACTTAGTTTTGAAATAGCCCTATTTAGTGCTTCACCTCCATAATATCCCGCTTCTTCTGCAAAAACAGCAGCGTGAAATAATGCAGTTTGCTCCTCAAAATCAAAAAAAAGAGGAGCCTCAATAAAATTGTTCAATAAAGTGTATCCACCGTTATGTCCTGGTTCTGAAATTATAGGTACGCCACTTGTTGAAATTGTATCAATATAACGATACACAGTCCTTATATTCATCTCTAACTTTTCTGAAATTTGTTTTGCAGTAATTTTTTCACCTGAACGAAGCATCCATAAAATTGCTAACATATTGTCAATTTTAGGCATATAATTCCACCTCTATATGAAATTTATTTTCTATTGTATATTTCCTATTTTTAGTATAACTCATCAACTGTTCCTTTCCGATAGCTTTCTATATAATGAGAACCTAGACACATTTGTAATTTCACAAATTTGATTTATAGCCCTATCTCCCTCTTTATAAAGCTTTACTACATAATTCATTCCTACATGATTTTTATGGTATTTCTTTAACCCACCTTTACACTTTCCTTCATTCTTAGCCAATTCAATTCCTTCACGCTGCCGCATATGGATAAGATCACGTTTTACTGTTTTACACCCGCCATAACCGTAATATTGCAGCATATTTCACCTTTAGGCTGGGAACATATTAATTTGCTAGGAGAATACCCTTTTAATTCGGAGAAAGTGATCTTATTAGATTCTTTAAGACCACTGAAACTTTCTTAACGTTGTTAAAAACGGGAGAATCTTCAGGAAAATAGGTTAAGCATTGTAAATCCACATTTCCGTGACGCTACACCATAAAGAAAAAAGGCATATAATTAATGCCTTTTTTCTTTATCATCATTTAACTGGATAACAAACTTCTGTAACCCACTTATTAGGATCCGATTCCATCGCTGGGCTCACATGATAAATATTAAACATCGGGCCTGCTAATTCGTAACCTTCTGTCTCAATCCATTTTGCCGCAGCTTCATTTACAGCTGTCATTTGTTCATAACTTCCATTAACCGTTACGGAAGCTACATTAGTTGATTTTATATTTTTAAATGTAACATCTTTTGTATGTTCTTGATTACCTAAAATACTTAGCTGTATTTCTACATCTACATCAGTTTCTTTGTATTCACGATCATGGAAAACCGCAATACTATAACTCGGATGGGCAATACTAATATCTTTCATTTGTATTTCTTGCATCAATATACCCCACAAATCCCCTTCACGATTATAAGATGGAATAATCTTTCTAACACTAGCTACATTTCTTTCTGGAATTTCTTTTATTGAAACATGATAGTTCATCTCAACTACGTCCTCTCTCATCGATTTCATTGAGGCTTCAAGAAGAAGTAATTGTTTTTGGAGGTCATCCATTTCATCCTTTATTTGAGCACTACGATTTTCAAATTGTGATTTTATTACTTCCATATTTTCACTTGCAACTATTTCTTTAATAGTTGCAATATTAAATCCCATATCTTTTAATGTTTGAATTTGATTTACTTTCTTTAATTGGGCCGCTGAATAGTATCGATATCCACTTTGTTCATCGACTTTTACTGGTTGTAATAATTCCACTTTATCGTAGTGTCTCAACATACGTATACTAATGGAAGATAACTTTGAAAAATCTCCTATTTTAAACATGATTTCCTCCTAAAATTCACATCTACTTCGAAGCTCAACTTTATCTTAAACAATGACATCGTGTGAGAGTCAACTGTTTATAACGCTTAAATTATATTTCTTTAATTATTTACCTTTATACCTTTTTCCTTCTTAAGGCTATAAAGATTGAAATTAGCCCGTTCACAGCTAATAAAGTTACAATAATACTTGTAAATAAGGCTACGTCTGGCGCAAATATTTTAATCGCACCCCATGGTGATCTTGTACTATAAGTAAGAATTGGGATGAACGTAATAAATAATAGTAGGGATAGACTCCCTATGGATAACCAAATTACCTTTTTTGCAGTTTTCATATGCTTATACTTTTTAATTAACATAAATGATATTATGAAAAGTATAAGTGTAACTATCAACAAAATAATTTGTGTTAATGGTATATTTTTAGGGATATCAACCGGTTCTTCCCCATTCAAAATACTAATAATCCCATTTTTCAATACCGATAGTGCTTGTTCTTCTAAAACATGATTTTTATTTGTTAAAATCACTCCACCCCAGCCACTTTTATTTAAAATAAAAATTTCTGCACGAGCATCGGGCGTGGATCCTGAATGCCAAATCATCATTTCGCTTTCATTTATATTTGTTGTTCTTAACCCAAAACCATAACTTTTTTCTGAATTTATTTTATAAAGTGGTGAAAGATAAAGATCCATGTTTTCTTGCTTTAAAAATTGAGCATCCTCTGGCCGATTCAAAAACATAATATATTGAATCATATCTTCTAAATTTGCAGTAATATAGCCATACGGTGCCCCGGCATTATCATAGGACACTACACTTTTTCTTGGAATGCCAAACCAAGACTGATAACCTGTTAAATAGCCTTTTTCATATGCAGTTTCTTTACTTGCTGCCGCGCCATTCATATTTAATGGCTGAAAAATATGCTTTTCCATATATGATGAATATGTATCATTTGTGACTCCTTCAATAATTGCACCTAATACAATATAATTCGCATTACTATATTGATATTTTCCACCTGGTGGAGCAGTTAATTTTACATTTGAAAGTTTCATTACATTTTCTTTTAATGCTGTAGTATTTTCGGATTGCTTATCTGATAATGCTAAGCCCTCATATGTACTGATTCCGCTTGTATGAGTTAGTAGATGTTGGATTGTTATAGTTGAGGATATTTGAGAATCTTTTAGTTTAAACCAGGGAAGGTATCGTTGAACTGGATCCTCTAATTTTAATTTTTTATCTTCTATTAATTTTACTATAGCTAAAGCTGTTAAAGATTTACTTATTGAGCCGATTGCAAATGGGGTTTTACTATTTACTTTTTTTTCAGATTCTCCAGTAATTCCTATCGTTTTTGTGAAAAATACATCTTTATTATGTACAATTGCAACAGAAGCTCCTGGAATGTTCTGCTCCTTTATAAATTTTTCAACATACTTATCTAATGCAATTTCAATATTTTGCTGAGCATAAACTTTTGAATCTATAATACATAACATTAATACATTACAAAGAATATAAATTAGAGACATTTTATAGATCGTATTCTTCATTATGCTTTAGACAGCTTTCTTTTTTTATAACTTACTAAACTAATAAATACTACTAAAGAGAGCATAAAACTAATCATTATTAATAATGAATTCCACCATTGATTTTCTGAAATACGATATAAAAGATTATACTGAAATGTATTTTTACTATTAGTTGGATTAAATGATGTAGTTAAAAATATTGTAAATGTAGTTTGCGAGATGAGGTAAGTACTAACTGCGATGAATATGCCGTTTAAGATAGATTTGTTTAATTTCCCCTTTTCATTTTTTAATTGCTTCCTTTTAACTTGTAAATCAATCTCATTTATTTCTAAATAATCTTGAACAAATAATTGAGGTGTACCTAAATCATCTATACTATCTTCACCATGTTCACGACATTCTTGAATATGTTCTAATATTTGTCGCTTAATATTTTCCCTTTCTTCTAAACTAATGTCGTATTGCTTTAATTCCTTAAGTACGTCTATTAAAAATTGCTTTTCTTTACCTATCAATCTATTCCTCATTTCAGAAGTTCTCCTTTCAAACCGCTTTTTAATAATGTTTGAATATCCGATTGCAATTCTAACCACTCATTAATTTTATTCTCAAGACGTATTTTCCCGTTTTCATTAATTTCATAATAAATCCTAATTTTACCACTGTCTGTTACTACTTGATAAGTATTAACCCAATCTTGATTTTTCAACTTAGTTAAAATGGGGTAAATACTTCCTACTCCTTTCAATTTTAAATTGTTTACTTCAAGTTCTTTCATAATCTCATAACCATAACTTTTCTTTTTCGACAAAATAGACAATACACACATTTCTAAATGACCTTTAATTAAACTTGTTCTATCCATAGGATAAATTTAACAGAAATATATACTTCATTCAAGTATATATTTCTGTTAAATTTAAATAATCAGACAAAATAACAAAGATATTAAATAAGCAATAACATCACTTACGAACTGTTATCATCCTTGACAATTACTTTTATTGTATAATAATTATATAATATATTAACTATTGATCCTTTTTATTTTTATATCTCTTTCGATATTATCTTAGTTGAAATGAATTATACAGGACATAAAATACTAAAAAATCCAATTTCTTAATTTTCACATTAAGAAATTGGATTTTCTTTCATTACTCTGTAATATTCATACTGCGTTAATATGAACATTATAAAGAATATATGTTTTATATAAGTTATGTTAATAACACATAAACTAATAAAACTTTACTGATTACTCTCCAAACATTCATAAACCGCCATCATATCTCGTTTATCCAATTCACGAATGCGATTAAAAATTGGTATTTGCGCAACAGCTTCTGTTAATAAGCTTTCATCCACAATATCACTAACTTTTCCAGTTAACCATGTTTGTACATCCACACCCTCAACAACTTCTTTTAGTCCTTCGTCATTAATACCAGTTGCAGTACAAGTTACACATGGAATTGTTAGTTTAAACACACCATCATGTAGATTATCTTCTGTTATAACTTTCTTTCCTTTACAAAATGGACATAGATTACTTTTTTTAATTTTATTAATTTGGGTAATTAACTTTTTGTATCCAAACGCTTCGTATACATACGTAAGTTTTTTATATTTACCATTTGTGAAATACTTATCTATAATGTTTTCTCTCGTTTCATAAACATTAAGAAAATCACAAACAGTTACTTGATTATTAACACTAATGGATTCAATATTTCCTTTTATTTCGTCCCAGAATGGTAAAACATTTTGTAACACCATTTCATAGTTTGAAAAGCTTGCCTGTTCTAATTCAAACATTTTCAGAGCAACTTGTGCTTTTCTTGGCAATAAAGAAACATCTTCTGTCAATCTCATATCGCCACCAACTATAGACTTTAATTTATGAAGTGCAGGTAAATCACGGACTACTTTCAACACATCATCAACGGGTTGATTGATAATCTCACGAATATCGAAGTTACCAAATTTAAGCGGTTTATGATGATTTAATACCATTCCCTCACAAATTGGACATGTCATCATTTCTTTAGAAGACTTAATTTCTTCTTTAATGGCTGCTTTTGAAATAACAATATATCCACCAATAATTGTATTAAATCCTACCCATGTTCTGCGTGTCTTTCCTTTTTTATCATAAAATGATTTTTCAAAATATCCGTACCAAAACGTATGCTTTTCTTCTTCTGACATATCGTTATAGCTCTTTGATAAATCGTGACCAAGCTCATTTTTAATTTCTTCAAATAAAAATTCTATTTTTTCATATTGATAAAATTTTAATACTTTCATGATTTCCGGATCGAATAAGCCATCCCAAAATGGAACGTTTTTATCTTGAATTGTAATATCTTTATCGAAAACTTCAATTTGAAGACGTCCAGAACAAGATGGACAATGATTGTCCTGGGAATAGAAATCAAAACTTCTCGTATCTTTATTAGTTGGATGAGCAGCTGCAATATGATTAATTAGTCCACCAATCTCATATAAGAAACTATATTGACTATATAAATGTCTTTCAAGATCAATAGCAATAACAGGTGCAATTGTATCCGATTCATATTCACCATAAATTAATCGCGCCATTGATGATAAACTTTTTAAAATACCACCCTTATAAATGTTTTCGGCATTTTTAAAATAGTTAATATGATTTTCTTCTAAATAGTGGACGCCTTCCTTCTGCTTAAGCGCTGAAGAAATATGAATTTGCTCAGCAGTATTCACACTGCTTTTTTGACGATAATAATCTTCATGACTTACTACATCAAGATGATTTATAGCTTCAAGCTGTCTTTTCCCGAAATCTACAATATAATCAGAGCTTTCTAACATGTAACTATTATGTTCAATCATAATGATAGAAACTGATTCATCTTGCAATATCCCTCTAACACTATCAATAAATTGATTTAAAATATTTTGTGATAAACCTTTTGAAGGCTCATCAAAAATAAATAATATATGTGGATTTCTAGTGTTTGCAAATAACTCCGAAACTAAATGAACACATTGAAACTCACCTGTTGATAATGTTTGTGTTTTTCGTTGTAACGTTAAATAACCAAGTCCTAATTTAATGAGTAGACTCAAGCGTTTATACGCTATATCTTCATTGGGAAGTTCATCTATAATATCCTCAATCGAACGCTCAAAAATATCATCAATTTCTTCGCTATACTTTGTTAACTTCTTTTTAATATCTAGGAAAGTGGCTACAGTTGATCGACTTGTAATGGATTGATTTCGATCTTGTCCTACCATAACTAATTTATCTTTTGGATATCGTTTCATGAAATCTGTAGCTAAACATTCGTTAACAAGTGTAGATTTCCCGCATCCAAATTCTCCTGTAACCGCTACAAGCCTATTTTTAGGAATTTGAAACTCCGCCATTTGGATATTACGACAATATAATTCTTGGAAGGTATAATATTCTGTTGGTACTTCTTTATTTAGATCCCACAGTTTTGGTTTTGGTCTTGGTGATTCTTTCACAATTTTTCCACCATATTTTCCGCTACCAGGTCCAAAGAACAATTGTTTATCTGTTGTATCCAATACTGTATCTGAATGATCAATGAGCCAAATTTGATTTTTACACCCTAACTGCTTGATCTCTTCTAATATTTGTAACAATGTTTCATGATCAAGTCCAACTAAAATCTCATCAATAATAATGACAGCATTTTCACTTACTGCCATGAATTCCGCCAAGTAAAGTCGTGTTAACTCTCCACCTGACAACGTACCCATAATTCGATTTAATGTTAAATAACCAATGTTCATGTTAATAATATTTTGCAGTATATGTTGTTTTGCTTCACTAATATTTAACACTTCTGCTAACGAAAGAATAGACTCAACACTCAAATCATTAATATTTGAAATTGTATGTGGTTTAGCAAATAAATCTATAGTATGTTGTTCGATTTCTTCGCTATAACGCTTTCCCTTACATTTTTTACACTCAATATTTTTAGTAGTGCCTCGGCCTTTACAACCAGTACACCAACCTAACTGATTATTAAATGAAAAAACCTCAGGGGAAAGATGAAATACTTCTGCAAGTTTTTCGCGGACTTCAGTAAATACACCAGTATGAGTACCTATCGTTGAACGTGGGTTGGAAGAAATCGATGATTTTCCTAGAAAAAGTACTAAAGGCATATCCTCCATCTTAATTGCACTAAAATTCGTTTCCATAATATTAGGAAATAAATATTGATATTCAGCCTTTGGTAATAAAGAAACTAATCGTTTTTTTGATTCTTCGCCAATCGTTTGACAAAAAGTTGTTTTACCCGATCCTGATAAACCAGCGATTCCAAACGACTTATTAAATGGAATATCTGTATCTAATTTATTAATGTTATTAGCAATTAATTGATTTACTTTCATATTAACCTCTATTCTTATTTTTCATCAAAACCATTTTTAAAATATAATAATTACACAATAAATATATTCTCTTACGTAATTATCCTCTCACTTCAATAACCTTTTCCTTATATATTTCAAACCATTGTTGCCATTTATCTGTAGAAAATTCTTTTTCTTCGCCTTCTAGAACGGCAGAAAAAAGCTCTAAACAAATATGCCAACCAGCTATATCTTTCGGTGTATGATCTGTTAACTCATGAATAAATTCTTTAAAAAATAAAATAGAACCATTTTCTTCTTTATGTATTTCAAATCGGACACGATCTTTATCCCAAGTAAATTCAAGCACTTTGTTTATTTGACACTCTAAAATATCAATATTTATAAATGATCCATCCATCATGTCAAACTTGATTACTCCACCTGTTTTAAGGCTTTCAATCTGTAAATTAGACATCCATTTTTTAAGCTTACTGTTTTCTGTTAATACAGACCAAACTTCCTCTATCTTATATGGAAATTGGCGTTCAAATTTTACAATATATCCATCGGTTACTTTTTGAATTTCAGCTATCATATATATTGCCTCCTACCTCCAAACAGAATATACGTTCTTATTTTATTTTACCCGATTTTATATATAAAATAAATCTTTAAATTATTATAAATAGCCTCTTCCATATTACATACCCATAAAAAAAAAGCCGCAATTGCGACTCATGAAATTATAGTATTACCTCTTGCTTTTATTGAATGACTTACCGCTTAATCGCATCGACTATTAACGATGGAAAGCCAAGCTTATCACCTTTATTTCTAGAATCATATCTTTTCGAACGGAAAATAACATCTTCGTTTGCATCCCATTCGTTGTAATAAAAAAGACCCTTTTCATCACAATATTCAAGTAAAACTACCTCAAATCCAGCACTTTCGGACCAGGTCCGCCTATTTGAACTATATTTTGGTATGCTTCGTCTCGGAAAAATGCATCAGGAACGCCGCAACGTATGTGCCCTGTTAGCTTTAAAAATTCATAACAAATTTTTGCTGCTCTTACACCTTCTTCAAATGTAAGGTGTTCCCATACATGCTCAGCTAAAACAACTGAAATAGAGTTGTATTCAAATCTTTCTTCCCACGTAGCTTTATCTAATAAGTTAAGTTCATCTTTTTGTGTTTGTATCCAGCCTGGATTATTATTAAACACTCCAGCTCCGACTACTACTTTAATTTCGTCTTGTTTTATTGCCACTACTTTCACCTCGTAAACATATTAATTATTAATATATTCTAGGTTTACTATTATTCTACCTTCTTCAACAATTTTAATATCATGAGTCCAGTACAATACCGACCTCATGCTGGAAATTTTTCTAACACTACGATTTTCTAACTTTATGGAATCTGTTCATAATACACAACTGTTTTTATACTATTTATATACGATTTTTCTTACATAAACATAATACACCTAACATTAGCACAAAACCAGTCACGTAAAAACTTGTTGTTCCGCTACCACCAGTATTAGGAATTACCCAATTATTTTTCACATTTTTCACTGTTAGTTTTTGTGTCCTCACCGCTTCTGTAATTTCTATTTCTATTGAATCTCTAAGTAACATATATCCGTTTGGCGCTTTTATTTCTTTAATCGTATACTTTCCAAGTACTAACTGGTCGGAAATCACCTTTCCTTTTTCATCCGTTGTTAATCTAGTAACTTCTTTACCTTCTTTATCTAAGACTTGAAATACAGCACCTTTTAGTTTTAAATTAATATCCTTATCATCAACTTTCTCAATTTCAAATTGCCCAGTCAGATCTGGTAATTTCTTATTCTCTATTTTAATTTCTACTACTGTATCTTTTTCTATTTTTACAGCTATTTTATCTTTTAATAATTCGTAACCTTTAGGTGCTTCTACTTCCACTAGAGTATAGTTTCCTATTGGCAATTCTTTTGATATCGCTTCTCCTTCTTCATTTGTTACTAGTTCTCCAACTATTTTTCCTTTTGAATCTTCAATTTTAAACTTTGCTCCTGCTAGTTTTTTATTTTTATCATTTATGTCTACTTTCACAAGCTTCATTTTTCCCATTGGATCGGGCAATTTCTTATTTCCTATTTTAATTTCTACTACTGCATCTTTTTCTATTTTTACAGTTATTTTATCTTTTAATAATTCATAGCCTTTTGGCGCTTCTATTTCTACAAGGGTATAGTTTCCTATTGGTAAGTTTTTTGATATCGCTTCTCCTTCTTCATTTGTTACTAGTTCTCCAACTATTTTTCCTTTTGAATCTTCAATTTTAAACT
>NZ_JBYTEA010000004.1:110448-193473 GCF_058791995.1 Bacillus sp. EB106-04-02-XG92 | reverse complement strand
TTTGCTCCTGCTAGCTTTTTATTTTTATCTCCCGTATCTACTTTCACTATCTTCATTTTCCCAAGCGGATCTGGTGATTTCTTATTTCCTATTTTAATTTCTACCACTGCATCTTTTTCTACTTTTACAGCTATTTTATCTTTTAATAATTCGTAACCTTTAGGTGCTTCTACTTCTACTAAGGTATAGTTTCCTATTGGTAATTCTTTTGATATCGCTTCTCCTTTTTCATCTGTTACTAACTCACCAACTACTTTTTTATTTGAATCTTCAATATGAAACTTTGCTCCCATCAATTCTTTATTATCATTATTACTATCTACTTTTTTTATCTTTACTTTTCCTGTACTAGGCTTGTTCCAATGTTTCCAGTTAAATTTGAAATTGTGAAATTCAAATCCACCAGTTTGTTGTACCGCGCCGACAAATGCTTGTCCATTAATCGAACCGCCTTTTGTTTCTAATACAGCATTTGGAGCAAACACACTCCCAACGACACCATACCCCTCTGTTGTGATCTTTTTCGCATTAGGAAAAACCCAAATCACCTTCCCGTATAACTCAGTGAACGGTGAATTAGGAGAATAGGGTTGTGATGTGGGAATTATATCTGTAGCCCTACCAATATTGTTCGTGTCATATAGAATAGACCCATTTTTAAATGTAACCTCTATTGCATCCGAATACATAACAATAAAATCTTTTCCTTTAGCATTAGGTAAAAAGACATCTCTTATATCTAAATTGATTTTCCCTATCAATTCTGATGAAATATAAATATTAGGATTGTTTATATCTTTTCCGATTCCGTAACTCATATTTGGAATTGGGGTATTCGTTTTATATTGACCTGCATTTTTACTGACTTGGCTAACTATGTTTTGAAATTCATTAAATTTCGCGTCAATCTCTAGTTTTTCTTTATAAACGATACGATCATAAGAAGATTGTATGATACGATCTGGATCACTCTCTTTTGTCATTACGACTATTCCGTTTTGAATGATAAAAGATTCCTCTCTTGATTTTTTAAATTTTCCAGACAATAACAAGGATGGATATCTCTCATCATCCCATTTTTCCCCAACTATATTAGATGTTCCCGCTGCTGCACCTACAATCGTATAACCAGATGCATCCATATCACCTTGAACTGCAATTGCTCCTTCAATGTCGCCACCTACTGCTTTATGGTTACCGAAGACAACAGCATTATAACGCGATATATCCCCTAGACCTTCTAAGTTAGTCGTGGATCCATATGCTTCTTTTGGTGCATATACGACAAAACTTACACATAACATTAACAAAACCATAAAATGAATACTTACCAACTTTAATTGTAACCTCAATTCCTTTGTTCCCACCTTTACCGTATTTTTTCTACAGTCGCATAAAGTGAAACTTTTTTCAGTGAGGATTTAGTTTACCCTCTATATACCTTTTTTACTTATCTCTGGATTTTCGGTCTCACTGCCCATTAATACAGAATAAATAAATAAATTCATTCTATCGAGTTAATTTTTTCTTATAAATTACGACTAGAAACAAACATAATAATAGGATTAAGACTACTACAGTCCACTTATTAAACATAAATATCTCTTTACGCATTTTTTGTTTTTCTTTCTCATTAAATTCCACACGCTCACCTCGAACCAGTAATCTATTTGTATTTACTCCATAAGGCGTACATGTAATTAATGTTACATAATCTTTATTTTCCACAATTTTTAAATCGTCTGTTTCGTGTGGTAACACTACTTTAATTTGATCTACTTTATAAGCAAGAACTTTGTCTAAAGAATGAATATAAAAAAGATCTCCTTCACTCAACTTATCTAAATCTGTAAATAATTTTGCTGATGGTAAACCACGATGCCCTGTTAAAATAGTGTGCGTATTTTCTCCACCTACCGGAAGTGAAGAATAATCTAAATGACCTACCCCGCGACTCAATACTTCCTCAGAGGTCCCTTGATAGATTGGCAGTTTTATATTAATTTTCAATATTTCAATATACCCCATTACATCACCTAAATTTAATGCATCGGCATACGCTTGATGATTATTTTTTTCTTCAGAAAATGGATCTGCAAATGTTTTCGTGGAAGTTTGAACTTGTTTATTATATTCGGCTGCTTCTTTTTCCCTACGCTCAACTTCTTTCTTTTGTAGTGTTTTAATCTTCTTATCGTAGGAGCTAATTTCAGAATAATGTGCACGAGTCGCCAACCAATTACTAATAGTAGGATATAAAAAAATACCTAATCCAAATAAAAAAATACCTCCTAAAACAAGATTTCGTTTCATATTTCCACCTCTGTATATACTATAATATTGAAAAGAGGGAAGCATTTTGCTTCTCCCCTTTTCACATCACTTGCTTACATGTTCCTTAAACCTTAATTATTAGCAAACTTTTTTCTAAAGAAAACAAATGCCGCTGTAACCATTAACGCAAGGCCTAGTACAGTAAAAAGAGTCGTTCCGATACCACCCGTTACTGGAAGAATCCATCCACTTTTATTATTTTCTATCGATAATTTAACCGTTTGATTATTTTCGCTAATCTTTACATCAATAGGGTCCTTTAATAATTGATATGAAGCTGTTGTACCATCTTCTTTTGTATAAATTGGTGCTTTCGTTTCAAAAATTTGATAGTCTCCATACGGAATGTTAGTCCATTTAATAACACCATTTTCATCTGATACACCTGTGACTTCTTTACCTGCCACAACAACTATTTTTCCATTTTTATCTTTAAGTACAAACTCTGCACCTTTTAATTTCTTCTTATCAGCACCATCAACTTTTGTTAACTCGATAATTCCAGTTGTCGGAACAACAACTACAGGTTTAGATTCCTTTTCTCCAATTACATCATTTTTATTTATAAAATCAATTTTTGCTGTATTTAAAATTTCCGAACCAGATAGTACTCCTTCTTTTACTTGTGATTTAATTTGTAAATGAAATTCTTTTTTACCATCTAACTTTGTGAAATCTTTTACTGTAGCTGTTACTTTTTGGCCTTCTACAGCTACCTCTACAATGCTTGCATTTACGTCCGCTCCATCAATTTTCACGACTGGTTTTCCTTGAATCATTAAACGATTGTCCAAAGTATCTGTTACTACATATTTTTTGTATTCTTTAATGTCTTCTGGAATTAATGTTTTGATATCATAATTGTAATTAGTTAACGGATTGATTGGTAACGCTTCCAAAACACCGTTAATCTTTTTATCAATATTTGGTTCTTCATAGTTTTGCACTTTTACTTTAACTACTGTACCAGAAGTAATTGTTCCATCTTCGTTAATAGTTCCGGAGGTCTTGATAAAAAACTCGCGTTTAGTCGGATTTATTACATACCCTTTCGGCGCTTTTGTCTCTTGGAAATAGTATTCCCCATACTTTAATCCTTGCACGCGAATATGCCCATTACCATCTGTTACTAACTCTTTTTTCACTTCTGTACCATCTTTTTTATATAAAGAGAATACTGCACCTGCTAATGCTTTTTCATTTGCACCAGTCTTTACTAAATCAACTGCACCACGTTTAATCTCATTTTTCGGATACATATGAACATCATAGTTTAGCACCTTACCCTCTTTATTCGTTAATGGAATATCCACCGTATACGTATTTGCATTTAGGTTAACATACGGAGGTCCTGCCACTTCTTTCACTTCATAACGTCCTAGCGGAAGATCTTTTAATACAGCTTGTCCATTATCATCTGTTACTACTTGAGTTGGAGTTGCTCCCATTACAGGCTTCACATCTTCTTTTACGATTTTCCCATCGTTTGAAATTTTTTCAAACGACGCAACCCTTTTTACTTCAAACGTTACACCTTTTAACCGTTTCGCATTTGTTGGTACCTCTTGATTTGCAGAGCCATCACCTTCTAGACCCGGTGCGCTATCTTTTTCTTGTTCATATTTATGAATCGTTAAAGTACCTTTAGATGGTGAAGCTGCCTTTATTAATACACTAGACCATGTAGAAAATGTTAAGAAAAATACTAAAAGCACACTAAATATTTTTTTCATTTCTCTTATCTCCTTTACTACTTCTATCATTTTAAAAATCTCTTTATTACTATTACCCTCTTAAAAGTAACAGTGTGCCAAGTACCAGATTTAAACGAGTAACCTAAAACATAGTCGTCCAACAATCCATTTTTTACAATCACTTATTCACTCTTCTTATTTTCTATTATTACGTTGTCTCTCCGTATGATATATGTAGTTTTCCCCCTTAATTACACTTATATCTCTACTTCAAAAATAGTTACATATTAACTTCTATCGCTAATTTTCATTAATTACTTAACTTAACTTTAATTCATTAATCTCTCCCTTCTTATCCCTATTTAAAATCTAATCTTAATCATTTTTGATACATATAAGCAATGAACAACGAATAAGTGTGACAATTCATATGTTACGTTACTCCCTAAAACTATTACCTGTATATTCAAATAATATGTGATATTCATGTTAAATTATGGTATTATTCTTAGAAGTTTATAATTTTTATAGATAAAGTTTTTCCGTTTCTACTTATAAAAAAGGAATATATAAACATTCAACTATTACGCACAACTGTAAGGAGGAATAATATGACTAAAAAGCTCAGTCTAGTTGAGATAGAGTACATTTGTAATATGTTTTTCCAATCTTTTGAAATTCCAGTTTGTTTTTTAGATTGCAACAAAAATATTCTTTTAGAGTTTACATCAAAAGATGATTCACATTCGTTCTATAAATCAAGAATAGAACAGTTACATGTGCTTTTTCAAAAAAATGATTCAAATAATTCACCTATCTTCAGAACTCACCAATATTTAGGACACTTCATTTTAATTCACATAAAGAGCCATTATATGGTGAACGGTACTATTATTATTGGGCCTTTGACACATGTAAATTTTTCTACAAGTAAAGTGGATAGTAACCCTAATTTTATTTCGAATTATAAAAGAACAAGAGATCATTATTTTTCATTGTCAGTCAAAGATCAAAATTTCTTTGTAAATATAGCAATATTGTTCTATAACATTCTCTATAAAAAAAATTCAGATGTAAGTATCTTTTCAAATAACAGTGACTCATTTCATGTAAGTCATAGCAGTATCTTAAACGAGGATGTATATATTTCAATGCAAAAAAATGAATCTATCTGTCATAATTTGTATATAGAGAACCAACTACTTGGAGCTATAGAAAACGGGGATAAAGAAAGCGTACTCAAATATTATTACGAATTCCAACAAGTGACTCTTTCATCCTTATCTTCATTCCATCAATTAAGACGTCATAAAAACATTTGTATTTCATCCATCACACTTGCTACTAGATATGCTATAAAAGGAGGACTCCCTTCCGCGATAGCTTACAAGATTTACGATCTACACATCCAAAAGACAGAGGATTTAAAAGACACAGAATCTGTTTGGGATTTATTAAGAGATGTTTTCTGTACTTTTGCAGACTGTGTAAAAGCACAAAAAGTACAGAAACACTCAAAGACTATCGCTATTTGCAAAAACTATATTTTTAAAAATATTTACAATCAAATATCTGTTAAACAACTTGCTAAATTTGCAAACGTAAATTCAGATTATTTATCTATATTATTCAAAAAAGAAGTCGGTATTTCATTAATTGAGTACATTCAACGTGAACGAATTGAAGAAGCAAAAAAATTATTAACTTTCACAACCTATCCCTTATCAGACATATGTGCTTCGCTCAACTTTAGTGATCAAAGCTATTTCACTAAAATTTTTAAAAAATTCACTAACGAAACACCTGGTAAATACCGAAAATCTCATGTTGTCATATAGAGTTAAACTTTCATTAAAACAAAGTGTTTTTAGTAACTTATCAATGGCAGATTAAAATTTCTTCCACATTCATGACCTTTTGAATTTAGGCTATTTTTAAATCAAAAAACACGTTACTATTCTTTTATTTGAATGAGAATAGTAACGTGTTTTATATGTAATGTAGGTCTGTAGGCAAAATAGCGTCCGAACGCAAAGTTTTATAGAAGCAAAATACACCACTTAAATACTAAAATCTTATTAAGTAAAAAATTTTTCTAATAATTATTGTGTGAGAAATAATTCCTACTATTATTTTTGTATCCTTCTAAATTTGCGAACTAAAGTGAGCACTGTACCTGCAACAACCATCCATATGCCCATTGTTGCACTATTAGTTGTACTTGCACCCGTATTTGGAAGTTCTTTATATGTAGTTTCTTTTTTATCGGAATTACTGTTGTTCGGGATATTACCGTTATCACTGTTATTAGCAAGACCTTTAGCTTTGCTAGTGTCTTTATCCTTCACTAATACTTTTTGTATTGCATGTACCTCATTACCTACAGAATCTGTGACACTATATATTATTTCAAAAGTACCAGCTTTAGTAGTATCTCCAATACCTTCATATGCTACTTTAGAAGTAAGATCCCCGTCTTCTTTATCAGTAACTGATACACCTACCATTGGGTTGAAATGGTCTCCTTCAGTAATTGTAGTTGTAGCAGGTACTTTTAGTATTGGTATTTCATTTTTAACTTCTTCTCTAACTTTGACCGTTACAGTTTGTTTTGCAGAAACTTCATGTCCTTTAGAATCTGTCACTGTATACATTAATACGTAAGTACCAGCTTTAGAGGTATTTATTTCACCATTAACTTTTACTTTAGAAGTAAGATCGCCATCTTCTTTATCAATAGCTAATACTTTTGCCATTGGTTCGAATGAATCGCCTAAATGAATCGTCGTTGCAGTAGGCACTGTTAATGTAGGGTTTAAATCTAATGTTTCTTCATTCCCCTCTACAATTACCGTCTGCGTAGCCGTTACATTGCCCCCTTGAGAATCAACAACAGAGTATTCCACAATGTATTTTCCAGGTTTAGAAGTATCTACATCACCTTTATGTTCTACTCGATTTGTTAAATTACCATCTTCTTTATCAATAGCTTTTATATTGCTCATTGGGTCAAATTTATCACCGACACGTAGTGTAATTGTTGGCGGTACTGATAACTCTGGGACTTGATTGGCCTCAGTTTTTTCGTTTTCTTTCACGGTTCCTTTAATTTTCGCTGCATCAAATGCTTTTTGAACCGCTTCAACCTCAATTGAATTCGCACCATATTTGTTCGTTGCAACTTTAAGACACGCTAATCTTAATTCAGTGAAATTAGATGTCATGTTCAATTCATCAGTATTTGCATAATAGAAAATATCAAACATTTTATCTTCACCAATACCATTTACAGTTACACCGTTATGAGTTCCACCTTGTGCAATTAAATACGCGATTTTATTAATAATACTTGAGTTGAAATGGACGCCCTCATTATCTTCTCCGTTTAAATCACTGTATTTGCTATAATCATCTGGATACGATACTCCATTAAAAAATTTGACTGAAGATGGATTTTTCATATTACGGAGAACTGATCCGCTTTGTTCTCCTATTGTCCAATTAAATTCCCCATTATTTATATATTTCTCAATAGCCGTTCCCATAATATCAGATAATGCCTCATTAATTGCCCCAGATTCCCCGAAAAATTCAAGATTAGATTCGCTAGATGTAACCGCATGTGTAAATTCATGACCCGCTATGTCAAACGCTCTAACCATCGGATCACCATATATAAGCATACTAACATTGTTAATATTAGCACTAAATGCATTTGCCCAATTTTTAGGATCATTTGTTTCTCCAGAATCCCATGCATGCACAACTGAAACTACTTTTTTCCCCTTATTATCAAAACTATTACGCTTATATTTATCTTTATAAAAATCATATACGTTTGTTGCTAAGAAATGAGCACTTACCGCTTTTGGATCATTAAATGTTGTTGATGTGCTAGTCGCTAATATACCAGGATAATATTTATCTTCAAAAGTAATATCTCTATAATTCACATCGTACGTCTCAATTCCTTGCCCCCTTGTGTAATCAGCAAGCGCATATTTCCCGTTACTTTGTTCAGAAATACCGAATGTACGAGTTATTCCAAAATCATCTTTTCCAGTGCCGGTTAATGATTTAAAATTACTTTTTTTACTCTCCTTAATAGCTTCAACATGCTCTTCACTTACTTTTAAATCTGACTCTTTCACCATGTTTTTCAACATATTCCCATTATGAGCATCCACTAAATAAGTTCCAGATACATAGTTTGGTGTTGCAGCAGCAAATGTAACTTGATATGCATTGCTAGCCTGCCCATTATTTTCATTAACAAAAATAACTTCCTTAACTTCTGGTTCAGAAATAAATTTAACATCGTTTCCGTACTTCGTATAAATATATTGCTTTGCTTCTTCTTTTGATAAATTTTTTACATTCTTTACATTTTCTTGAGTTAAATTTTGTGCACTTTCTCCTGAAACACTTTTAATAATACCCTTTTTATCTACATGAGCAGTCAATTGGTGTCCGTATACTTCTTTACCTTCATATATTTGTTGCATACGTACAAGTGTAGTCCCATCATAAGAACCACGTTTTTGAATAACTTTGTAATCTACCCCTTCGTCTCCACTCACTTGTTTTGGAGACAAAGCATGCTCCGTCTTTTCCTTAAGTGCATCTTTCACTACGTTCTCAGGCATCTTTTGTGATGGTTGTGTCAGTTCACCTGAACGGAACGAATCCCCTTGAATTTCAACTTGCATTTGACTCTTTTCCTCTGCATAACCTACTCCATATGGTGTCACAGTTGTTAAGGCCAATCCTGTTGTTAAAGCAACTATAGCTATTTCTTTTTTATTATTCATGTTATTTCCCTCGTATTATTTACTAAAATATGAAACTACTTAAATGTATTCTTATCAAAAATAGAAAAATAAAAATTACAACACTTTACGCAAAACCGTATTATAAAAAGATGACTTCTGTAACCAACAAAAGTCATCCGTTCAATATGTAATATCCCTAATATATTTTTAATACATAATTTCTACATAAAAAGAAAAAAATTCATTAACGAGCATTTTGCAATACTTTTATTAGGTCATTTATATTTTCAACTTTCTGCTGAAACTGATCAAAACTACTATGTAGTAATAAAGGATTTTTATCTTCAGTTGAAATAACTAGTTTTAATTCCTGTTCTAATTTATCATATGTATGAAAGAAATTATCAAATTCTACACTTATGAGTTCTTCATTTTCACGATAAAATCTTTTTGCTTCTAAATAAGTCATATATGATTTATTTAGAAACCCTAATGAAATTAAATATTTAGAAGTGTTTTCTTGATAAATAGCAATATCACATGCTATTTTAATATCAGAATAAGTCTTTTGAACGAAACAATGCAATTCAAAAATCTTAACTTTTAATCCATTATTCATTTCATCCCCTCCCATCCTATCTATTCTACAAAAAAATAGAATATTATACAAAGTAAAATATCAATATAGTACAAAAATAAAAAGCGAAAGAATAACTCCTTCCGTTTTTTACAGCAATACATACATTTCATATTGTGCTAACGAATTCTTTTCAAATCCAGTTTTCTTGAAAAATCCTTCTAGTAAATTGTTGTTTGGAAACCCAATTGATAAACTTGATACATTTAAGTTTTCTCTTGCCACTTGTAATAAATTTGATCCAATACCACGATTTCTATAGTCTTTGTCTACGAAAAGAAAACTAATTTTACCTTGTTCATTCATACATATTGAACCTTTTAAATCATTATCGACATATGCCCCGTAAAATGTATTATTTGATTTTTCGATATAATCCATATCATTTTGCCAATTTATATGGAAGTGCAACCATTTCTGAATTTCAAGTTTAAACGATGAAAAATCTAATTGTTTTACTTCAATTCCCTTACACTCTTTATTTATTATTTTAGTCATATCTTTTAAATGATAATAAGATAGATCGTACACTTTTTCATAGCCTAATTTCGTATAAAAATGAATCGCTCGGTCATTGCCTACAATGACTTCAAGAAAAAGTTGCTTACACTCATTTTGAACCGCCTCTTCTTTATGTAGTTCAAATAACTTTTGACTCACACCAATACCACGGTAATTAGGATGAATCGCTAATGTTCCACAGCGCATTGTTTTTATGTTTTCGTAATCCTTTATCCCGCCAAGTATTACACCAACAGATTTGTTACCGTCTAAAGCAAGAAAGGAATGTTTAAGTGAATTCCCTTCTGGCCCCAAAAACTTTTTTATAAAATCTTCTTTTGAAACTTCCATTTTAATAATATAATCTGAAAATCCATCTTTAAAAGCTTCATATACTAAATCTATACTTACTTCACTGCATCTTTTGTATTGAATCATATAAAATTATCCCCCGCTCACTCGTGTTAAACTAAACATTCAAATACATAAAATATACTAGTTTCACTCTACCCATCATTCATTAATTTTTAATTCTACTAGTTAATTTGAAATAAACGGGCACTTCCTTACATATCTGTTACTATTAATCTGTTTTATAACAAATGGTGCTATATCCCCATTTTGTATTTTGATTCCTGGCATATATACTAAACTCTCTTTTATATTTCCATTACCATTTCCCTCTATAACGAATGGTAATCTAACAATTGTCCAATCTACTTCACTACTTTGGATAATTTGTAATTCTCTATATTTATTTTGCATCATTTTTGATAAAAAAACTTTAAATAAGGTAGCCCCTATCTTATTTACAATTCCCTTTTGATCTCCTGTAACATTTAAAGAACCTCCAGAAATTACAATATATCTTTTTATTTCAAATTCTTTCATTGCTTCTAAAATATGCTTCGTTACTGTGCTAAAAATATAAGATTCATTTTTTGGTTGACCTACTGCATTAATTACAGCTCGACACCCTTTAAGTAATTTGCGTATTGAAGCAAAATCACGTGCATCTCCATTAATAATCTCTAAATTTTCATTTGTTATTTTGATATTATTAGAAGTTCTTGTTAATATTTTTACTTGATACCCCTTATCTAGCGCTTCTTTTACAAGGAATTTCCCGGCTTTTCCGTTTGCACCCAAAATAGCTATTTTATTTGTACTTTCCAATATTAACCCCTCTTACTATCTATTATTTACTACATTAATCTCATACACTCGTAAAAAAGCAATTAAATGCTCACACGCTCGTTCACACGCTAACATTTTAAAGATTTTTTGTTCCTCTTTCGTTTTATCATTCGCTTGATCTGATGCAGCTTTTAAACTGAGAAAAGGTTTGTTATTGATTTGACAAACATAAGCAAAAGCTGCCACTTCTTGATCAACCGCTAATGCTCCATATACAGTATGAAGTAAATACCTCATTTCTGAACTACGAATACGTTGATCTCCAGATAAAAATGTACCAAAATGAATCGGATCATAAGATCGTACCTTTTTAATTCTTCTTACAAGTGACTTTGTTGTTTCAATAGGTGCTGTTCTACCATTATATAAATTGAAAACATCTTCCCCCGAACCCGCAGCAGTAACGTCGTGTTGTATTGCATTAAGAGCTACTACAATATGACCATTTTTCACCTTATTTGATAAGCTTCCGCATATCCCTGTCATAAACAACTCATCAGGCTGAAACTCGCTAATTAATAATTGTACACAACTAGCACAGCTTACCTTACCAACACCAGTTATAACTGAAATAATTTCCAGATCATTTATAGTATGAAAATGAAATTCCCAAGCTGCTCGTTTTTCAATACGTTCACTTGGATAATATTGATGTAAATACGTGAGTTCTGGTTCCCATGCAGATACGATTGCAATACGTTTCATAACACGCTTCACTTCCCCTATTGTTATCATGTAAATACTTTATCTATACTCTCTCGTTCATAATATGGAATCCACTCTTTATATTTCTCATATACATTTCGTATTGTTTCTTTATTCTTCGTAATTACTTCACATCCTCTATCATCATAAATAAACATGATAATATCTTTCGTTACATTTATAAGAAACACATCTGGATAAGAAATTTCTTTTTTGCGCCCAAAACGAGGCTAAAGACCCGGAAAATCTTCATGATTCGCAGCTTGAATAAGCGGCATATATTTTATATCGCAAGCAAAACATTTTAGTGAAAATTGATAAGTACAATACAAGTCAGCTTCTTCTTCAAATACAAAAGGTATTGTTTCTTGCCTTATATGATACTTTAAATCTCTATTATGAATAAAACGTCTATATAGATTAATTTTCTGCGAATTTTTCATATTTTCCTTTTTAAATCGATAATCATTTGTTACTAAAAAGACTTCATCTTCTTTAGAAAATATATCTTCAAATAAGTGTTTATTATATATATAAAGTTGAGAGAAATACTTCATATTTAAATCATCGGTTCTTTCGACATTTGGACATTTGCCTTTCCCAAAATGAAAATGCAAATGATTTTCCCATTGAAAGTATATATGTGGTACTAATGTAACCCCAGGAAATGTTTGATTCATATATTCTTTTAATTGCATTCTTATACCCTTTCTACCCTATAATTTCTTTTAACTGCCAATATGATTCTTCTAACCAAGGATGCAAAACTTTCAACTTATCTTTTCTATCCCACAAATATGAAATATATGCAAAAGCAGCATGTTCTAAAGATTTTTCTAATTCTTTTTTTACTTCTACTAAATATGGTGGCGCTCCATTTTGATCCCATTCTATTTTATCAGCAACAAATAACACTAAATCCATTTTCGTTGCATGTTTACGTAGTGTAGTATGGCAACAAATTGCATTCAAAATTTCTTCATCATCCACTTTAAATATCTCTTTTGCGATTACTCTCGAAAGTTTTTGATGAATAATCATTGGAAATTTCCGTTCTTCTTGTAATATCTCTATTCCAAATTCTTCAGCAACTACAATCCGATCTTCATTCGGAAAGATTGCACTAATATCATGTAAATATCCTGCAATTGCTGCCTTTTCTTCATTTACATGATACATAATCCCAATTTTACGAGATTCATTTGCCACTCGAATTGAATGTTTATATGTAATTTCTTTATTGTATTTTAATAGAAAATCTTTTATATCATTTTCAATTTTTCCAGTTGGAGTAAATGAATATATATCCTTATATAACATCGTATGTCCCCTTCTTCCTAATTTTGAGTATAACGTTGTATTTAAATATCCTTTTTAATTGTATTCGTTAAGAATGTTTTAATCCCTTTTTTATACGTTACATGAAATTTTATGTGGAATCATTGCTACAAAATACATAAATGTTTGATATTATAGTAATGTTAATGATTTGTAAGGAAAGGAACTACATAATGAATAAAAACATATTAATTATTGATGATGATAAAGAAATTGTTGAATTACTTGCTGTTTATTTGCGAAATGAAGGTTATAACATTTATAAAGCATACGATGGTGATGAAGCATTACAAATGATTTCTACATATGAAGTTGACCTTATGGTTTTGGATATTATGATGCCAAAACGAAACGGATTAGAAGTTTGCCAAGAGGTTCGTGAGAATAATACTGTACCCATTCTTATGCTAAGTGCAAAAGCCGAAGATATGAATAAAATATTAGGTCTTATGACTGGTGCAGATGATTATATGATTAAACCATTCAATCCATTAGAATTAGTAGCTAGAGTGAAAGCTTTACTACGAAGATCATCTTTCCAAAATGCCATTTCCTCTAAAAATGAAGATGGTATTATTCATATTCGTTCCGCTGAAATACACAAACATAATCATACAGTTAAAGTAAATGGAGAATATATTAAGCTTACTTCTATTGAATTTGATATTTTATATTTACTTGCGAGTAATACGGGGAGAGTATTTAGTTCCGAAGAAATTTTTGAACGCGTTTGGAATGAAGATGGTTATGGCTCAAATAAAACTGTAATGGTTCACATTAGTAATTTACGAGATAAACTTGAAACAGGAATGAATGGAGAGAAGTTTATTCATACTGTTTGGGGAGTAGGCTATAAAATTGAGAAATGAAGCATTTGATATATTAAAAGATATCCCAAAGTGGAAGTTAATTTTTTGGTTCATGTTAGCTATCACACTTACCCCTATTACTGAATTAATTATATATCGCCTTGTTACAAGTGTAATTGAAAGTTCACTTACATTAAGCGAACTCGGCAAAGAATTCATTAGAATTTTTGGTTATGAAAAATATAAAGGAATAAAGGAATCTCTTTGGATGATGATCGTCTCTTATTTATTTTTATTTTCGATTTTCTCATCTTACCTATACATTTTTTACCGTCATGAAAGAAAGCTTTACTATGAAACTTGCATTAAAAAAATGATAGAAGAGATTCGGTATATTTCAAATGGAAACTTTAATCATAAAGTTTCTATCGTACATCATAATTACCTGGAAGAATTAGCAACTGGGGTTAATCACATTGTTGAACAATTGAAAGTCTCGATTGATGAAGAAAGACAGGCAGAACAAGCAAAAAGTGAATTGATTACAAATGTATCGCATGATTTACGTACTCCTCTTACCTCAATAGTTGGATACGTGAATTTAATCCACCATGATAATTATAGAGATGAAGTGGAATTACGCCATTATATACAAGTCATTTATGATAAAGTAACCCGTCTTAATGCATTAATGAATGACTTGTTTGAATATACACGTGTTCAAAATAAAGAGTTAAGTTTATATTCTGTCCCCATTGATATTGTAGAACTTCTTGGACAATTAACTGTTCAATTTCGAATACAATTTCAAGAAGCGAATATAGAATGTCGCCCTTCTTTCCCATCTCAAAAACTGATGGTATTAGCTGATGGAGACAAATTAGTACGCGTATTTGAAAATCTAATTATTAATGCTATCGCTTATGGAAACGACGGTGATTATATTGATTTTGCAGCCTATGAAAGCAATAATATGATTACTATAGATATAACAAATTACGGCCAACCTATTCCTAGTACGGATTTACCTCATATTTTTGAACGTTTTTATCGCGTTGAAAAATCTCGCTCTACGAACACTGGTGGATCTGGTCTCGGATTAGCAATTGCAAAAAGTATTGTTGAATTGCATAAAGGAACAATTGAAGTATATAGTGATGATAAAAAAACAACTTTCACTGTAAAACTACAACAATATAAATGTTAATAGAGCTTAACTTTAGGTCCAATTCCTTATCATAAAAGGAATTGGACCTTTTATTTTCCATTAACATCCAAAATTTAATAATCCTTTATAATTCTTTAGAAATTCTTTACCTTTTCTTTCATCCTAATTAAGCATTCCTTTTTACAATATTATTATCGATGTCATAATAGGAGGATCGCTTATGCAATTCCTGAAAAAATTCACAATTTTATTGTTATCTTTTGTTATTACAGCACTTATCGTTTTATATTTTTATCTTTATGTAAATGGTCCAATTATTCAAGCTAAATCAGCTATTTTAATAGATGCTAATTCAGGTGAAGTTGTTTTTAAAAAAAATGAAGATATTTCTATACAGTCAGCTACTTTATCTAAATTAATGACAGAGTATATCGCAATGGAACAACTGCATGAAGGAAAAATACAATTAGACGAATTAGTAAAAATAAGTAACGAAGTTTTTCGAGCAGAAACAAATCCTATACAAGTAACTTCGAAAGATAAAACGACAGTTCGTGATTTACTTCATGCATTGTTTTTGACAGGGAATAATCGTTCCGCACTTGCCCTTGCAGAACACATTGCTGGAAACGAAGATAACTTTACACTTTTAATGAATGAAAAAGCAAAACAACTAAAGTTATCACAACCATCCCCGTTTCTAAATGCTACTGGTATGAATAACGATACAAATAAGCAAACAAATACAACAGCCATAGATGTAGCGAAACTAGCGACACAATTAGTAAAAGACTTTCCAGATGTATTGAATATTACGAAACTAACCTCTTACCAATTTACCTTCAAAGATTCAAAAGTTTTCAACACAAATAAAATGATTTATTCCCTTAATAAAAACATTAATCTCCAAGGTGTTGACGGCTTACAAACTAGTTTTTCAACTAATGGTAATTATAGTTTTGTAAGTACAGCACATCGAGGAGATACTAGACTTATTTCTGTAATATTAGACTCAAATGAAGAAAACAGTACCTTTATTGAAACAAAAAAGCTACTACAGTACGGTTTTGATCCATCCTCTTATTCTGCACTCCAAGCTTTTAAAGATGCTGTTACATCTTGGACAGTTTTGCTTCAGTTTAAAAATTTAATCATACAAACATTATTGATTTTCTTCATTATTACAATTTTAATGTTTTTACATATACGTCAGAAAAAATCCGAGGATTTCAATTAGGAAATCTTCTTATATATATAAAACGGCTTGCATTTACAGTACAAGCCGTTTTTTTAACTATAGCCCTCTTCCAATTAAATTCGCTGAAACAGGCTGAAGATTTAGTTCTCTCGCCCATATAGATAGCTGACCAATGTGATGAATTTCATGTACAATTACATGTCTTAACACTTCACCGTATGTATATGTTTTATCTGTCCACGAAGCTTTTAATATTTTACATTCTAGGCTAGATGACCACAACTGCAAAAAATCATCTAATTCTCGTTTATATAAATCAGATAACGCTTTTACTTTTTGGATTGATTGATAATCTTGAAACTGCGGTTCATTATCTTCTTTTCCTTGAAGTGCACTAATCCAGCTATATTCAACATCGACAATATGAAATAATGTTTCTAAAATACTTCCAACACCACCAATACGATTGCGAAGTAATTCTTCCTCTGAAAGTTGTTCACACCACTTAAACCAATCATCTCTTACTTGCCAATTATATTGAAATATAGTGTGCATATTTATCTCTCCCCTACCCAATAATCCATTTAACAGCATCTGTTATATATTGAGGCTCGTCTTTTTGAATATAGTGACCACTTCGTTCTGCAATTACAAATTTATTATTGCTTGATAATCGTAATAATTCTTCTTGCAATTGTAACCATTTCATTTGTGCATCTGGCGAATAAAAAGCTTTTTTACCCGCAGCTAACACGACAAGTGGAATATCATTCATTGATTTACAATACCTATCTACTTCACTTAAACTAAATGTAAACTCTTCATATGAACTTTCATATACAAACTGTTTATAGTAAGCTTCTTGAAATTCAGTAGACATGATTGGTAAAAATGCTTCTTTATAATTTTCTGGTGTCGAATCCACCAAAACGATTCCCAACATATCTTCAGGATAAAAATTCGCAAATAAACGTGCATTTATACCGCCGAAAGAATGTCCTACAAAAATATAAGGTGGTTTCAATTGTAATTGCGTCAAACAACACCTTAAACCTTTTACCATTTCAGAACTAATACGTCTCTTGGAACTCTTCCTACTTTTCCCTAATCCCGCTCGATCATATGTAAGTACCGTCCCATATTCCGTCAACTCTTCAGCAATATGATCCCATGTCTTTGAATAATCGCCATAACCTGCCTCCATTATAATAACTGGCTGCAGCTTCTTTCCTTGGAACTTTTTCGTATACATTTTAAAATCGTCAACTTGTACATATTCCTCTATACATTTAATCATTGACAATCACTTCTCTCAGGCCAAGTTCCTCTACAGCATGATTAATTATTTCACTTACAGATAAGGAGCCATCCAATACAATATCCGAATTCGGCTTAACAGTATGAATTGCTTCTAAATAAGCTTTTCTCGCAAATGTCATATAATGTTTCAAATCATTATGTATTTCATCTATTGTATCTTCTTTAAAATCTCGCAAGATTCTTCTAGCCATCGCAATATCTAAAGGCGTATCGATAAATATAGTTACATCAATAAATTCTCGCATTTCACTATTTAAGTATGCAAAAGGATAATCTACAATAATATAATCTACATTACCCTCTCGTATAAGATGCTGAATATCATGAATTAATGGCGTAAGTACCCATTCATCATAATTTGCTCCATCATCAATCCATTTACAAATATCAGTAGGACAATTTTCAAAGTGATAGCTATCAAAATATAGTGCTTTTGAATTTGTTAGCTTTTGAGTTAATTTTTCTGTGACAGTAGTTTTACCTCCTCCTGAAACAGCTGCAATTGTAATGATTTTCGTTTTATTATTCACAATCCCCACCATACCCCTTTTAATTAACATAATATAATTACAGATAACTATAATTCTTTATCGCTCCATTCATATTCTAACATACTCATTTCCCATAAATTCCAATACGTTTCTCCTACTTTTTTTGACTCTCGTAATAAACCTTCTTTTACAAATCCTGTTTTTTCATAACATGAGATGGCAGAATTATTAAAATCATAAACACCAAGGGTTACTCTATGTAGTTTTAATTCTTCAAATGCAACTTGTAGTACTGCGTTCATCATATGTTTCCCTATAGATCGCCCTCTCATTTTCGTATCACCAACTAGCACTTTTCCAATCCTTGCAGACTTATTAATATTGTCTATTTGCCCAAGTGAAATATGACCAACTACATTCTTAGAATCCTCATCTATTACTTTAAATGCAAGCGTATTTTCGCTTTCTATATACTTTTCTAATTGCTGTTCATTTAACGGGTATGTAAATGCATTTCCTGACCATTGTATTAAAAACTCTTCGGAGCCAATCCAACCTATTAATTGTTTGAAATCAGACTTTTTAAAGGTTTCTAGTTTAATCACTTTTATGCTCCTTTCGTACATCATATTTTATAGCCCCAAACCTATTTCTATATAAAGAATATATTCTCCTTTATATGAAATTAAAATAAAGCCATTCTTAAGAATGGCTTTACCAAAACGCGAAATTACCCTTTTTCCCTATGTCAACAATGGCTCAATCGCTTCAATTTTGCAAACTGAAATAATTACTGTAACTACCCCAGCACTATTAGCAAGCTTTACAACATCACAAGTGACTGAAGAAACAGTTCCTGCATAATTATTACTTCCTGTTGTAATGCGCACTGATCTGTTTACTAACTTTCTCAGCTCATCTCTAATTCCTTGTACACAGCAACAGTCACATGCCTTATTTTGCTCTTCATGTTCTTTTTTACACTCTTCAAAAACGTCCCAACAATCATCCTGTTTACATGAACACTTTTTTCTAGAATTACTATAACGATATCCCAAAATCTCACCCCCTAATCATTTCTATTAATATAGTATGTCCACTAGCTTCAAAGTGTACGAGGCAAAAACATAGAAAAGAAAAAACAAACACATGCACTAAATTATCCTGTATACATAAAAAACAAATATATTGTTGTATGAACTTCCATTGTATTTATTTGCAATCCGAACCTTAATAATAAAAAATCTCTTTTTCTATTTAGTTTAATACAAGAAAAAATAAAAACTGACCTCTAACAATTAGAGGTCAGTTCACATTATACATGCTTTAATTTTATAATTTACTAGACTGTAACCCCTGAATAAACGGAACTACCTCAGGATTCACAAGTGATGATAAATCACCTAATTCTTTTCCTAAGTAAGCAGCTTTAATGACGCGTCGCATGACTTTAGAATTACGTGTTTTCGGTAAATCTTCTACAACGTGAATATCTTTTGGACATAATGCTTTTCCGATATGAGAGCTTACTAAACTCATTAATTCTTTCTTTAACTCTCCTGTGAATGTTATATTGTCCCTTAATACTACAAAACAATGACAAACTTCACCTTTTACTTCATCAGGTACACCAATTGCAGCAGCTTCTATGACATCATTATGCTTTACAAGAATTGATTCATATTCAGCAGGTCCAATACGTTTTCCAGCAATGTTTAACGTATCATCTGAGCGTCCTGTAATAATATACTGCTCACCATCATAAATTACCCAGTCACCATGAACCCATTTATTTTCAAAACGTGACCAATATGTGTTCACATAACGCTCATCGTCTTCCCAGAAGCTCTTCGTCATACCAACCCACGGTTTCTCTAAACATAATTCTCCAACTTCATCACGAATTGGATTACCTTGATCATCGAGCACAACCGCTGCCATTCCTGGTAAAGATGCATTAAAACTAATCGGTGCAATTGGTTTAATAAGGACGTTTCCGAAAATCCCACCAGAAATTTCAGTTCCGCCTGAATAGTTACAAATTGGTACATTGCTTTTTCCAACTGTTTCAAATAGCCACATCCAAGGGTCCGGATTCCAAGGCTCGCCTGTTGAGGCGAATACTTCTAAACTCTTAAGCGAATGTTTATTTACATACTCATCACCTTTTGCCATTAACGCACGAATTAATGTTGGTGATATACCAAGATGTGTAATTTCATATTTATCAACTGTTTCCCATAAACGATCCGCCTCTGGGAAGTCAGGTACACCTTCGTACATAACCATCGTTGCTCCATTAATGAGAGAGCCGAATAGTAGAAATGGTCCCATCATCCAGCCCATATCAGTTACCCATAATACGCGGTCACCTTGTTTGATATTCATTCCAAATCCTGCATCAAATGCAGCTTTCAAAGGAAAACCAGCATGTGTATGTACTGTTCCTTTCGGTTTCCCAGTTGTACCTGATGTATAAATGAGCATTAATGGATCATCACTATGCATTTCTTCAGCATGTACAAATGGCTTTTCTTTTTCTAACGTGCTCCATGAGAAATCATAATTATGCGGTGTAAAGTCATTTCCTGCATGACGAACAATAACAACTTTTTCAACAGTTGGACAATGTTCACACGTCTTATCTACTTCGTCTTTTAATGAAACAACTTTACCTCGGCGTGAAAAACCATCTACAGTAATGATCATTTTCGACCCTGCAGCTTGCACACGTGTCATGACTGCATCAGACGCAAATCCTGAGAATATTGGTGAAATAATTGCTCCAATTTTCATAACAGCTAGCATTGCAACAACTGTTTCTGGAATCATCGGCATATAAATTGTTACACGGTCACCTTTTTCAATACCCGCATGTTTCAAACCGTTTGCAACACAACTTACCCAGCTGTCAAGTTCTTCATATGTAAATGATTTTGAAGTTCCATTTTCCCCCTCATACTGAAGTGCTGGTTGTGTTCTTGTTTCATCATCTGCAAGCCAGCGTGATAAAACTGATTCTACAACGTTACATGTTCCGCCATTATACCACTGTGCAAACGGCGTACCATTTTCTAAATCTAGCACTTCTGTATAAGGTTTCATCCACTGATAGCCAACCGCTTTCTCAGCTTCTCCCCAAAACCAAGCTGTTTCTTCAATAGATTTATTATAAAACGTTTCATAATCTTCATAGCCCAATGATTTCATCCAACCATATAAACGCGTTTTTTCTTTATACTCTTCTGTTGGAAACCAAACTGCTTGTTTCAATGTTTTCCCCTCCTTGACTTTTTGAGCAAGAAAGCCCTAATTAGGGCTTTTAAACTGGATAAACAGGATGTTTACGATCCGTAAATACTTGATATTTACTCATATACATTTCGAATCGTCCTTTTAACTCTTCTCTTAAATTGTTTGGATGAACAATACCATCAATGACCATCTCTGATGCTAAATGGTAAATATCAATATCTTGCTTATACTCTTCTCGTTTTTCAGCAATGAAGCTATCACGCTCTTCTTCTGGTAAAGCTGCAATCTTATTTGCATATACAGCATTGACCGCGGCTTCTGGACCCATTACTGCGATAGAAGCTGTTGGTAACGCTAAGCAGCAATCTGGTTCAAAGGCTGGACCCGCCATCGCATATAAACCAGCACCATATGCTTTACGAACAACGATAGAAATTTTCGGCACTGTTGCTTCACTCATTGCAGAAATCATTTTTGCGCCGTGGCGAATAATACCAGCACGCTCTACTTTTGTACCAATCATAAATCCAGGTACATCTGCAAGGAATAATAATGGAATATGATATGCATCGCATAAATTAATAAACTTTGCTGCTTTATCAGCTGAATCGTGGAATAATACGCCGCCTTTCATACGCGGTTGATTTGCAATAATACCCACTGGCTTACCATCAATACGTGCTAAACCTGTAATGAGTTCTTGAGCAAATAATTTTTTCACTTCATAGAAAGAACCTTCATCAATAACTCTATTAATGAGATCTTTCATATTGAAAGGAGCATTTTGATTTTCTGGAATGATTTGTTCTAACGTTTTTTCGAATTGTTTCGGTTCTTGAGGTATAACCAATGGAGTCTTTTCTAAGTAGTTGTTTGGAAAATATGAAATGTATTGTCTTGCTTGTGTAATCGCATCTTCTTCAGTTTTACATAAAACATCTCCGCATCCTGATACAGAGCAATGCATACGAGCTCCGCCCATCTCTTCTAACGTTACCTTCTCACCGATAACCATCTCAGCCATACGAGGAGATCCTAAATACATAGATGCGTTACCTTCTACCATCATGACAACGTCACAAAAGGCTGGAATATATGCACCACCAGCTGCAGAAGGACCAAATAATAAACATACTTGCGGAACTTTACCTGATAATTTCACTTGATTATAGAAGATTCTTCCTGCACCGCGGCGCCCTGGGAACATTTCAACTTGATCAGTAATACGCGCTCCAGCAGAGTCAACTAAATAAAATAATGGAACACGTAATTTTTCCGCCGTTTCTTGAATACGTAAAATCTTTTCAACTGTACGTGCGCCCCATGATCCAGCCTTTACTGTTGAATCATTTGCCATTACGCATGCCGTACGACCATGTATTTTACCTGTTGCTGTTACAACACCATCAGCAGGTAATCCTGTTTGTTCACAATTTGCAAATAATGCATCTTCTACATATTCACCATTATCAAATAAAAGAGCTAAGCGATCTCGAACGAATAGTTTTCCTTTTGCTTTGTTTTGTTCATGATATTTTGGTGCGCCGCCTTGTTTAATCGTTTCAACTCGTTCTTCAAATGTATTCGATTGTTGTTTTTGGTCTAACATATTTACTCCCCCTTATACATTGGTATGCGTTTTTCCTTGAATGCTTGTAATCCTTCTAATCTATCTTTCGTATGGATTACACCTTCATACGCTTGTTTTTCCATTTGTAATCCGGTATGTAAATCAACTTGAATACCGTTTGAAATTGCTTCTTTTGCTAATCGAACAGCAATTGGACCATTACTAGCAATTCTCTCTGCCATTTCAATTGCTTTCTCTTCAAGTGAGTGAGCTGGTACAACGAACTCTACTAGACCATATTCTTTCGCTTCTTGCGCCGAAATGCGTCTGCCTGTATAAATTAATTCTTTCGCTCTACCAACACCAATTAATCTTGGTAAACGCTGCGTACCACCTGCTCCTGGTATAATTGCAAGAGTCGTTTCAGTAAGACCAAGACTTGCAGTGTCTGAAGCAATTCTAAAATCACAAGCTAAACTTAATTCCGTACCACCACCAAGTGCGATTCCATTTATAGCAGCAATAACTGGCTGTGGTAATTGTTCAACCATTTCCATAGTAGAACGAATCATACTAACAGCATGACGAACTTGTTCTTCATTCATGCCAGCACGTTCTTTTAAATCAGCTCCGGCACAAAATGCTTTTTCACCAGCACCTGTTAGAATAACTACACGAGTATTTGACTCTTCATTTATTTGAGTTAATATGTTTTGTAACTCTTCTAATAACGCTAAAGATAATGAGTTAGCTTGTCTTTCACGATATAATGAAATCTTTACAACGTGAGGTGTTACATAATCAACTGAAATGTTTTGTAATTGTAGCATCTTCTCACCTACTTATCGTTTTATGTTGAAGCGCTCTATACACATGACTCGGTAATTGGATATTTAATTTACTTTGAATAAATTGACTTGCTCTCAATAACTTCTCTTCATCAATGTTCGTTTGGACTCCTAACTTATGGAGCATATGAACTAAGTCATCTGTTGCAACATTGCCTGATGCTCCTGGTGCATATGGGCATCCCCCAAGACCACCACAAGAACTATCAAATGTTGTAATACCATATTCCAATGACTTAACTACATTCGCCAGAGCCATTCCATACGTATTATGGAAGTGCATTGCAAACTGCGAAGCATCATATTTCTTTAATAAATGTTCTAATACTTTCTCTACTTGTAACGGATTCGCTACACCGATCGTGTCACCAAGAGATACTTCATAAATGCCATATGAAAATAGTTGATTACATAATTCGTCAACTGCTACGACGCTTATATCTCCTTCATAAGGACATCCAAATACAGTAGAAACATAGCCCCTTACCTTTTTCCCTTCGAATAATGCCTGTTTTGTTATATCTTCAATTACAGCTAATGCTTCTTTAATTGATTTATTAATATTACTTTTATTATGAGATTCACTTGCTGATAAAAAAACATTCACCTCATCTACATTTTGCAAAAAAGCTCGTTCCAAACCATTTTGATTTGGAACAAGCGCTGCATATGTAACATTTGGATCCCTTTTCAGCTCAGAAAACACATCATTTGCATCAGCTAATGCAGGAACCCATTTAGGGTGAACGAATGAGGAAACTTCAACGTACGATAATCCCGCCTCTGTAAGTAGTTGAATCCATTTTACTTTATCTTTTGTGCCAACAATCTTTTTTTCATTTTGTAAGCCATCACGTGGCCCGACTTCTTTAATGACAGCAAAATTAGGTAGTTTCAATTCGCTTCCCCCTATATCTCCCTATTCAATTTCTAGCAATACATCTCCTTCATTTACAAAATCGCCTTCTTGCACATTAATTTTCATAACTGTGCCAGCTTCTTCTGAAACGATTGGAATTTCCATTTTCATAGATTCCAAAATGACGACATCCTGCTCTTCCTCTACTGTATCTCCTACTCCTACAACAATCTTCCATACATTTCCCGCCATCGATGCATATACTTTCGTCATCATTTTTTCCCCCTTAATATTGTTAAATCTTATTTTTTAACAAGTTGTTTCGTTACAAAACCCGTCGTATAAATACCGCTTTTGAACACATCATCTTCTAAAACTTGAATTAACATTGGCGTGTTCGTTTTAATGCCTTCTACCTTTAATTCTTCTAAAGCATCATGTAATTTCAAAATTGCTTCTTCACGAGTTTCACCATGAGCAATGACTTTCGCAATCATTGGATCATAGAAAGGTGTAATCGTTACTTGATTCTCTAAAAAGTGATCAATACGTACATTTGTTGGAAGCGTTAAATCTGTAATTTTCCCAGGTGATGGGAAGAAAGTCTTCGGATCTTCTGCATAAATACGTGCCTCAATGGCATGACCACTACGTTTTACATCATCTTGTGTAAACGATAATTTCTCACCATATGCAATTAGAAGTTGTTGTTCTACAAGATCTAAACCAGTAATTTCTTCTGTAACTGGATGCTCTACTTGTAATCTCGTATTCATCTCTAAGAAATAGAAGTTTTTCTGATCATCAACTAGAAACTCAACTGTACCAGCATTTGTATATCCTAGAGCTTTGGCAGCTTGTACAGCAACTTCACCCATCGCTTTTCGTGTACCTTCATCTAAAAATGGTGAAGGTGCTTCTTCAATTACTTTCTGATTTCGGCGTTGTACTGAACATTCACGCTCCCATAAATACACTGTATTACCATGTGTATCTGCTAAAAGCTGAATTTCAATATGGTGCGCATCTGCTATATAGCGTTCTAAATACATTTCTCCGTTACCGAAGAAGTTTTGCGCTCTTGTTTTGTTACTTTCAAATGCTTTGGTGAGCGTTTGCTCAGTTTCCATCAACTGCATTCCAATGCCTCCGCCGCCTGCGGATGCCTTCAACATTAATGGATAACCAATCTGTTTTGCAATTTCAATTGCTTCTTCAGCAGTTTCAATATTTGTAGTAATACCTGGAACTACTGGGACATCTGCAGCTTGCATTGCAATACGTGATTCAATTTTACTTCCCATCTTCGTAATGATTTCTTCTGACGGTCCGATAAATACAATTCCTTCTTCTTTACAGCGAACCGGAAAAGACGGATTCTCAGATAATAATCCATATCCCGGATGGATTGCTTCAGCATTTGTCTTCTTAGCTATCTCAATAATTTTTTCAAGGTTTAAATAGCTTTCTTGGACACGCGACCCACCTACTAAGTAAGCTTCATTTGCCATTTTTACATGTAGGGCGTTTTCATCAGCCTCAGAATAAATAGCAACAGTGCGAATGCCAAGTTTTTGACAAGTTTTCATAATACGAACTGCGATTTCCCCGCGATTAGCAATTAATATTTTTTGAAACATAGTGATTCCTCCCTTTTATCTACATCCTAAATGTCTAGCAATTACGAGACGTTGAATTTCAGAAGTTCCTTCACCAATTTCTAATAGTTTCGCATCACGAATATGTCGTTCCACTTCATATTCACGCATATAACCGTATCCACCGTGAATTTGTACTGCTTGATTTGCAATACGGCTTGCTGCTTCAGATGCAAATAACTTTGCCATAGCCGCTTCTTTACCGAAAGGTTTATCGTTATCTTTTAACCAAGCTGCTTTATGTACTAAATTACGCGCTAGCTCTACTTCAGTCGCCATATCAGCTAATTTAAATTGAATCGCTTGGAAATTAGAGATTGACTTTCCAAATTGTTGACGTTCTTTCGCGTATTGCAGCGCACGTTCAAATGCAGATTGTGCAATACCAACAGCTAATGCTGCGATTGAAATACGTCCTCCATCAAGTGTATATAAGAATTGTTTAAATCCTTTATTTACATCACCAAGAATATTTTCTTTCGGTACACGTACACCATCAAGTACGATTTCACATGTATTAGAAGCACGGACACCCATTTTATCGTAAGGACTTGAGATCGTTAATCCTTCACTAGTAGTCGGTACAATAAATGCCGAAATGCGTTTTCTACCATTGTCTTCAACACCGTTGACAGCGGTTACAATAATTGTATTTGCATACTCTGCATTTGTAATCCAACACTTTTCACCACTAATTACATATTCATCGCCATCTAATACAGCTTTCGTTTGTGTACCACCTGCATCAGATCCAGCATTCGGCTCAGTTAATCCGAAAGCACCTAACGTTTTACCTGATGCCATTGGAACTAAATATTTCTTTTTCTGTTCTTCTGTACCGAAATAATAAATTGGAGAAGCACCTAATGAAATTGTTGCAGCGTAACTTAATCCTGTTCCACCACAAGCACGACCAATTTCTTCAACTGCTAACGCGTACGATACAGTATCGCCACCTGAACCTCCATACTCTTCAGGGAATGGGATGCCTAATAATCCTAGTTCGCCCATTTTTTGAAATGTTTCATATGGAAATTCCGCAGTTTTGTCATAATACACAGCTTTCGGTGCGATTTCCTTTTCAGCAAAGTCACGTACCATTTCTTTAATCATTTGTTTTTCGCGAGTTAGAGTAAATTCCATTCCGCTACACACCCCTTATCGAATATTGAGTTTCGACAGCGTGCGAGTTTCTACTGCAAACACTACAGATTAAAAGACAAGAATATTAGTTAGATAATTGTTATAATTCTGTCATAATCTAATTTTAAAACAGATCCTGTACTAATGCACAAAAAAATTCCTACATTGTTCTACAACAACATAGGAGTTTTATTGTCGAAATATGTAATTTATTGTTTAATAATCTCTACCTTTACCCGAATCTGAAATCTCTACTAAAGCTTCAGGGTATGGTTCGAAATATGTTTGTCGTAATAAATACTTTTCATCAAATCGAAGAGCCCATGATTTTAAAATTGCAAGTATACTACTAAGCGGGCTTTTCTTTTCTTTATATTTTTGTATCAGATCTAAAAAATGATCTTTTTCTTGTTTTTTCAATTTTGTTTTAAAATATCCAAAAATATGTTCACATACATTTACATTCGATGTATAACGGGGTGTGCGCATAAATAATTCATATAAAGTTTTCTCATAATTTTCAAATACTACTTCAATCTTTTCATTTTTGTGATTTGCAATTATTCGCCCCAATTCCTTTTGTTTTACCTGATTATATGCCATAAATAAATATTTATTATCAGACTGAAAGGATACAAGATCTTTCATATTTTTATTATGTTTGATCATTTTGTAATATGCGATTGTAAATAACTTTGTAAAGAAATGTTCTCTAATAATAAAATTCGACAATCTACCTTCTTCTTCAATTGGAAGATGCGAAAAATTTTTTATTACTGCTCCGCCAAATAAACCAGAGCCCTTTCCTCTTGCTGGCGCTTTTTCAAAACCAGAATAAATTTTCACATCACGGGTACCACAACTTGGCGAACGATTCTTTAAAATAAAACCATCCACATCAGGTATCGTTTGTAAAAAGTCATTTGAAAATTGCTCCATTTTTTTAGTTACATCTTCCCGCGTCGACGGCTGTACAAGCTTATTCACACCATTTTCTTCTACAATTCGTATCGTTTCACGAGGAGTCCCCAATCCGATCTCGACTTCTGGACAAACAGGTATAAATGTAACAAATGGCTGCAAATTTCGTATTGTTACATCTGGAATCATCTCGCCATTATAACGACAAGCTTCAAATTCTAAACATTTACTTACAACAATTGTTGGTTTCGCAAATTGTCGCATTTCATTACCTCCTTTGTACTAGTCCTTACCATATAAATTGTACTAAGTTTAGTATCATAATCAAAGTTTGTTTTATTTATATTTTAACAAACATTTCCAATGACATTTTAACAGTTATTTAACTCTACGACGTAAAGATGTTCACTTTATAAATATGGTTTGATACTGTCATATGAATAATGCACAAAAGAGTTGGAGAATTTAATACGTAAGAAAGGAGGGGAATTTATGAAGAAAAAATTATCATCTATTTTAAGTGTTTTAGCACTATCTATTATGTTTTTAGGCACATCTGCTCAAGCTGAATACGATGGAAATCATATGAATAGAGTTAATAACACTGATATTTCAACTCGAGTTAATGACAATAACTTAGACAGAGTTAATAATGATGTGAGAACTCGAAATGTAAATACGACAAATGATTTAAATGATAATCGTGATAGAAATAATAATTGGGCTTGGCTTGGTTTATTAGGACTAGCAGGATTATTAGGTCTTAGAAGAAGAGACAAAGAAGTACGTTAATCTAGAATGTTTTTCGTAAACAAGTACTTATTTATCAAAAATATAACAAATATAAATCGCCTTTTTAAAGGCGATTTATTATTTTGCTTAAATGTAACATATATAATTCATACTTCGATGATTAATTTCGTGGCGTTACTCCATACAATATAAATTGAATCGTATTTTCAATTTCCACTTCATCATTCCATTTTTCTTCTGGCAATAATAAAAATCTTGTTAATAATAAACCTAATACAGCTGATAAAGTAAGTCTTAATACAGAAGATGGCGGCATTTCAATAATTTCCCCGTCTTCTTGAAACTTTACAATCAACTTTTTAAAATGTGAAAATAACTCTGTTTCTACTAAATGTTGTATTTCATTTTTTAGTTCTGGCTGAAATGGCACTTCTTGAATTAATATTTTTATCATTGGAAAATGCTTTTTTGCAAATTCAAATCTATTATGAATAACAACTCTTAGAAACGCTTCATATGATTTATATTCCGACTTAAATACTTCCTTTGCAAAGGCTTGTACGAAAAATGGCGCAGCAAACTTTGTTAATGTTGGCATGACGACTGCTAACAATAAATCTTTTTTCGTTTTATAGTAGCGAAAGATTGTTCCTTCCGCTACACCAGCACGCTTTGCAATTTCACTTGTTGAAGTGGAAGCATATCCTTTTTCTCCAAACATATCAACAGCTGCCTCTAGTATACGCATTTGACGTTCATTTCGTTTATCCGTATTTGTTGCGGCAATTAATTCTTCTAGCCAATCTTTCTTCATCTATAATGCCCCTTTGTATCATCATTATATTTTCCGATGTTTCTTTAATGCAAATACATTTCCTATTGCAAATAATACTGAGAAAAATAGTAAAACAGTTAAATCTAATGCAATCTCTGTAAAACCTTGATTTCGAATCATCACTTGTCTCATTGCGTCAGCGCCATATGTGAGCGGAAATAATTTCCCTAACATTTGAAGCCACTTATTCATAGATTCAATTGGAAACAACCCAGAAAAGAAAATTTGTGGCACGATGACAAGCGGTATAAACTGAATCATTTGAAATTCATTGTTTGCGTATGCTGATAAAAACGTCCCTAACGTTAATGCTGTTAAAGAAAGCATGCATGTAATAAGTAGCGTTAGCCATATGGAGCCAGCTACATACAAGTCTAAAATATAAACTGAAAAACTTACAATTATAATGGATTGTATAAATGCAAAGATCCCAAAACCAATAATATATCCTACAACTATTTCCCATCTTTTAATTGGAGTCGATAATAACCTTTCTAAAGTACCACTTAAACGTTCTCTTACAAAAGAGACCCCTGATAGAATAAATACAAAGAAAAATGTAAAGAAACCGATTAATACAGGACCAAGCCCATCAAACATTGTAAAATCTTTAGAACCATGTAAATAATTCACTTCAGTTTTCATAATTGATACATCGTTCTTCTCTGTACTTTTTTGTAATATTTGAAGGACAGCACGATTTTTTGACGAATCACTACCTTCTAATACAATATTCATTTTTCCGTTTTCCAAACGAATTACTGCATCTAACTTTTGATTTTCCAGCTCAGACATTGCCTTTTCTTTACTATATTCATAAATTGACGCTTCCTGATTTTTCATCATTTTTACTACCCGAGCGGGCATATCAACAACAGCGATATGCGGTACATAGTCTTTTTGTGTAAACACTAGCGATAATAACCAAAGTAATAACATAGGTGCCCCAAACATCATCGCTAACGAACGCTTATCCCGAAAAAATTGACGAATAATACGAATGATTACACCAGTAACTCTCATGATAGGACCTCCTCATCAAACAAAAAGACATCTTCAATCCGTCCTGAAGATACTCGCTTTTTCAATTCTTCAGGTGTTCCAATCGCAACTAACTTTCCTTCTCTAATTAACCCTAATCGTTCACAAAACTCAGCTTCATCCATAATGTGCGTTGTTACAATAATGGTAGTACCTTTCTTTTTAAGATCATAAAATTTTTCCCAGATTGTTTTTCTAAGAATCGGATCTATCCCGACTGTCGGTTCATCTAAAATTAATATTTCAGGTTCATGAAGGAGTGCTATCGCTAATGATAAACGCTTCTTCATCCCGCCTGAAAAATGCTGTACTTGCTTTTTCATATGTTGTGATAATTGAACAAGTTCAAAAACCTCTTGTATTCTTTCTTTTTTATGCTTTCCCTTTAATCCATACATTGTTGCCATAAAATCTGCATTTTCATATGCTGATAATTCTTCGTATAATGCATCCGCCTGAGCCATATAGCCAATTCTTTTCATTTCATTTAAATTAGGCATGTTCGTGTTGTAAACAAACACTTCACCTTTAGTCGGCTCATTAATACCAGCAATCAATTTAATAAGTGTCGTTTTCCCTGAACCAGAAGGCCCAACTAAACCAAATATCTCAGCTTTTTCAACTTGCAATGCAAGATTGTGTAACACTTCTTTTTTTCCAAAACTTTTTGAAACGGTTCGTAAAATAATTGCAGGTTGCTGCACGTTTTCTTCCCCCTTTTTAAAAATGAGTGAGTACTCACTTTTATTTTACTCTTGCGTAATTATATGTCAAACTTCATTGATTAGTATGTATTTTCAGTCTTAAACAATGAAACAGAGTCGACATTAGAATATCATTTCTTAAAGTCGACTCTGTTTCATTTAAATTATATATTTTACTTTACGTTTTTAAATTCATATATTTCCTAATTCTAGCAACATCTAAAGAATATTCGATAACTAACTGCTGTAACGGTAATATAACCGTGTCGGGATATAAATGGGCATATTGTAACGTTTCTGCATATTTTTCTAACCTTCTTTCTAAATACTTTATAATTTGATCAGGATGACTTACTAATAAGCATTTACAATAATAATGTATTTGTTCCTCAATCGCCGTATACTCTTCAATTTCATATTCTTTATGCATGTGTACACCCCTTTATGTTTTTATACAGATTCTTTATCACACTTTTCACTCGACTAATTTTTAAGTTTTTTGATTATTTACACTATAACAAACTCTTCGGGTCAAATTTTGTTACTTTATGTAACGAAGAAAATTTTTAACAAAATTGTAATGTTAACTTATATAAAATGCATATCGCCTATTTATTTTTATATACAAAAAATCGTACAGTTCAATTTAACTGTACGACTACAAGTTCTGGCCTATTGAAAATTCTTTGCGGAATGACACTATTACCTAAGCCTCTACTCACTACCATAGATGTATTTTGTTTTTCATATAAACCGGCTGTATATGTAGGGAATATACCTTGATTTGGAGCAACTAATCCTCCGATAAATGGCAATCTAACTTGACCTCCATGAGCATGCCCTGATAACACTAAATCTATTTTCTCATTAGCATACTCTGCCAGAAATTCAGGTCTATGGGATAGTAATACGTTATATGCATGTGGCTTCATTTCAAATTTTGCTTTTAAAATTTCATCTTTTACAACATTTCCTTCATCACGGTTTCCAGCTACAAATGCCGGATCATCAATTCCAAGTAAATTTATTTTTTGTTCCCCTTTATGAATCGTTACATGTTCATTTCTTAAAACAGTAACATGGTGTTTCTTTAATTCTTTCTCTAAATCATTATATTTTCCTGACCATTTTTCATGGTTTCCTGTCACATAATATATAGGATACTTCTTTACAAGTTCTCGTATTAATTCCATACTTACTTCTGCATCGTATGATTTACTGTCAATTAGATCACCTGTAATAACAATAACATCTGGATTTTCACCTTTTACTTTTTGAATTAAAGTTTCTTGATTGTTGCCAAATTTTTTATTATGTAAATCTGAAATTTGTAGAATTTTAAAGCCTTTAAATGTAGAAGGAATTTTACTAGATGTTATATCAACTCTCGTTATGCTAATTAAATTATTCTGTACATATAAAAAAACACTCATACCTATTAAAGTCACAATAAATAATATGATTCTTTTAGTCTTTTTGTTCATATTCTCTCCTTATATTTTTATAAAACACTTATTTTAACTGAATTATATTATATATTTTCAAAATTGTTTACGTTAATAAAATGCAGTATTTGAAATTCCAGATGAAATACGTAATAACTATTTGAAGTTTTTTACTTTTATCTTTTTCATAATAAGAATACAAAAACGATTCTTTTCACATGAAAAAGAATCGTTTTCTAACTTTATTCTTTCAATAACATTATTTTTACAAATGTAAAATTCATATACTATCACATTAAAGCATTAACTATAACTTTAGCTGCCTCTGCAATAAGTTGATTATCATAGGTAGCTTCTTTCTCATCTTTACTGGATAAAATTGCGATAATAATTGGTGCTCTATTTGGTGGCCAAACGATAGCAATATCATTTCGTGTCCCATAACTTCCTGCTCCTGATTTATCTCCAACTACCCAGTTAGTTGGTACGCCCGCACGAATAAGTTTGTCTCCAGTTGCATTTCCTTTCATCCACTCTGTAAAAATGTTACGTTTATGATCTGGAAGTGCATTTCCAACCGTAAAAGCTTTAAGATTTGTAGCAATTGCTTTCGCTGTACTAGTATCACGAATGTCTCCTGGAATTGCCTCGTTTAATTCTGTTTCAAAGCGATCAGACATAGTAACCCGATCCCCCATCTGTCTAAGTGCTTTTTCATATCCTTTCGGTCCGCCTATTTTATGAAATAAAATGTTCCCGGCAGTATTATCACTATAACGAACAGCAGCCTCAGCAATTTCTCCTAGCGTCATTCCAGTGTCTACATGTTTCTCGGTAACAGGTGAATAATCCACTAAGTCTTCTTTCGTATAAGTAATAACTTCATTTAATTTCTCAGTAGAGTTTTGCTGAAGTAATACCCCTGCCGCTAACGCCTTGTAGGTTGATGCAAAAGCAAACCTTTCGTTAGGTCGATAAGAGATTGTTTCATTTGTACCAGTATCAATAGCATACACACCTAATCGAGCATCATATTTTTTCTCAAGTTGAGAGAATTCTTTATACGTCCCATGATTATTATGTTTAACTGGTGCTGTCTTTTCTTTCGCTTCAACTTGGAACACCCCTCCTGTAAAAGCATGTAGACTTGTAATACTTAAACCTAATATACCAACGCATATTCCTATCTTTAGCATCCTCTTGTTTTTCAAAATCATCATTCCTTTCAAGATCTTAATACTTTTTTACTTACACATAATAGACAATCACCGAAACAAGTTTGTTCCATAAACTAAAAAAACTTTATAATTAATATCGGTATTATTAACAAAATAAAAGATATCAACTAGGATAACTGTTATCTCTTATTTCAAATCTTCTTTTAACTTTTAAAGTCTTTTATATAAACAGAGTCTCTTCCCCTGAGAAAAGTACTCACATTTTACTAATTTTGATTAGAACTATCTGTACTAGTAGCTTCACCATGTATACGTTCCTTTTTCAAATCAAAGTATACATCTAAAACTTCTTTTCCAATTATAGAATTAATACCACTTTTATCGTTATGAAGCCACGGAACTACTACAGAGAATGCTACTTCTGGATTATCATAAGGAGCATACCCAACTAACGTTAAGTTGTAACATTCCATACGTTCTCCTTTCGCATTTCTACCAATCGGATCATCTCCACCATACACAGTTTGAGCCGTCCCGGTCTTTCCTGCTGGCTTGTACTGAGCATTTTTGAAATACTTCACACCAGTTCCATCACCTTCTTGGAATACCCATCTAAAGCCTTCTTTTATTCGATCAATATGCTCTGTCTTCATATCAATCCGATTTAATACGACAGGATCTATAGAACGAATAACTTTGCCAACCTCTTCTTTTATTGATTGCTCTCGTATTTCTTGTACAATTTGAGGTTGCATTCTATAACCGCCATTAGCAATCGTTGAAATATATTGTGCTAATTGCAATGGCGTATACGTATCATACTGGCCGATAGAAAAATCTAGTAAAAAACCAGGCTGACTATCTACTTTTCTAGTTTGTCCAATTATTTCATTCGGTAAATCAATACCTGTTGGCACGCCTAACCCAAATTGCTTAAAATAATAGCGCATCGTATTAAATGCTTCTTGTTTTATATCCAATGAACCATTTGGTACGTAATTAACGCCCGCAATTTTTAAAGCTGTTTGGAACATGTATACATTCGAAGATACTTGTAGAGCTCGTAAATCATTAATATTACCAAATCCGGATACATTCCACGATTTCTTAGCTTGTGTACCTTTAAATTTCATCGGTGCATCATAAAATTGATCTCCTGGTTGTATTGCCCCTGTCTCATATCCAGTTAATAAAGTTGCACCTTTTACAGCTGATCCTAGTTCATACGAAGTTGTCATATTACCTAATGCCAAATCCTCGATTTCCATTTTCCCTTCTTTTTCTACAATCCTTTTGCCTGCCATAGATAGAATCTGTCCGTTATTCGGATTCGTCATAACAACAAAAGCTCGGTCCAATAGTGTCTCTGAACTCTTAAAAGCTCTCAAATTTTTCTCTAAACTTTCTTCCACTTTCTTTTGTAATTCCATATCAATCGTTAATGTTAAACTATTACCACTTTTTCCTTTAGAAATTATTTCTGTGTTTATAATATTTCCTGATTTATCTGTAATATTTTTCACTTCTTCTTTTGTACCGTGTAACACATCTTCATATCGTTGTTCAATATAACTTTTTCCAACACGATCATTACGGTTATATCCGCGTACTAAATAAGAATCTAAATTTTCTTTTGGCAGACCTTCTTCACTACTCGTAATATTACCTAACACGGAACGAAATAAATCACCATTTACATAATTGCGCTCCCAATCAACTGTTGCATCTACCCCAGGAAACTCCGCAAGATTTTCACTGATTTGCGCATACTCTTGATCTGTTACATCTTTTTTTATAATTTGGGGTGTCAGTTGATAACCTGAGCTCATTTTACTTTTAATCGCTAACACCTTTAAATCTTGTGCTGTTAATTCTGCCAATTCTGCTTCTTTAATACGACTTCGTCTTAAGTCTTCTATTTTTTTATCTAACTCTTTTCCCTCTATACCTTTTTCTTTAAACTTCTCTATATCTTTTTTCGTAATCTTTGTCTCCGCACGTTTCGTATTCAACTGCATCCAAAAATCTTTTTTATCGATATCTGTTAATTTGTTTATATCTTGTTCAGGCATTTCAAGTACTTTTGCCAAGTCTTTTGCAGTTTTTAAAATATCTTCACTAGTAATTCCCTTTGCCCTTGTATACGTAATCGTACGAAGAGATTTATTATTAACAACTGTTTTCCCTTCGCGATCTAGTATTTGTCCACGTGGAACTGGAATGCTAGTTGTTGCATTTTGACTGTTTTCCACTTGATTCTTATAAGCCTCTCCCTCTACGATTTGCACTTTTCCAAGCTGCATAATAATAGCTGAAAATAATAAAAATATGCAAAGGAACATTATATTTAATCGAATAGATATATATGTCTTCTTATTTCCTTTTTGCTTTTCCATAAATCCTCCATTTATTTGCTTATATATTACATAGCGATGGCCGATTATAAATATCGATTCGACTTTTTCACTAAACCATTGTAAGCATCCATTTCTTTTCGTTTTGCTACGTAATTCAAAACTCTCCTGTCTTGTTTTCTCTCTACTTTTTGTCGCTTGCATTAGAAATACGACCCATCTTAAAAGTAAAATTTCATACTATTTATTCCTTTCTTCATGCTGTAATACTTAATAGACAACCTAAATAATAAAGTTGTTCCACATTTACAAAAAAAATAATTAACTATAATATGGAATAAGCTAAAAAGGGAGGGTTTTATGTTACATACAAAAATAAAAAGATGGAGATTTATAGCGATTCTTTCTATTGTAGGTTTTATATTAATAATTTTGTTTAAAAGCCATTTCTTTTCAATTACTATCGAAACCTCTTCAGCCGAAAGAGGACAAATACTTGATCAAAATGGTGTAATACTAGCTACAAATAAGAAAGTTAAGTCTCTATATTGCACTTTTAATGATGAAAAGATATCGAAACTAGATACATCAAACACATTAGCTTTTTTCAATCAATTTTCAAGCGAGTTTCAACATGACATTTCTGCAAAAGACATAAAATTACACTTACAACAATCTTGTAAAAAGCAAACTATGAATGATATACCGTTATACTCTGACATTAATGAGAGTGAACTTACATTCGTAAATAGGAACAAACCCAATAATGTAATAATTAAAGATGAAGTGATCCGATATTATCCCAAGCATGAAATTGGTTCACAAGTAATTGGTTATGTAGAAAATGACCTTAATTCAGAGAATATGCCTGTTGGAAAAAGTGGGGTTGAGCTTCAATATGAAAATGATTTAAAAGGAAAACCAGGTAAAACTCTTATTTTTAAATTGAATAATAAAAAGTTCTTGTGGAACATTCAAAAAGTACAAAAAGGTAAAGATGTACGGCTAGCTTTAGACTCTGAGTTGCAGCAAAAGGCAGAAGAAGCATTAAGATCTCAAATTAAGAAAACACCTGATGCTAAAGCTGGTTATGCTGTAGTGAGCGATGCAAAAACTGGCGCAATTTTAACTATGGCCAACTCAGCAGTATTTGATCCAAATATATTACATACATCACCTGAAAAAGAAAACATTAAATCACTTTCGCAAAATAAAGCAATTCAAAAATTAAAGTATGGTGAATCTTATGTAAATATGGCCTCTACTATAAAGCCACTTACTATTTTAATTGGATTAAACGAAAAGCTTTTTCAACCTAAAGATACTTACTTTGATAAAGGTACTTTTCAGTATGATAATCAAAATAACATTATGAATGCACCTGGAACGCCAACAGGTGAGATTACACCGCGGCAGGCTATCATTAATTCATCTAATACATTTATGACAGCAAAAATAGCTCTGCCCTTATTCAACCAAAATAATGGCAATATAGAAAAAGTGGCAAACATTTGGACCGATTATTTAATGCAATTCGGCCTTCGTTCTAAAACGGGGATTGATTTACCCTTTGAAGAAGACGGACAATATGAGCTTCATCCATCTAATAAATTTGAAAATGGAATCTCAGCTTTATTAAATGCCTCTTGGGGAGGAAATGAAGTACACACTCCTCTTCAACTTGCTCAATATGCAGCAACTTTGGCAAGTAAAGGTGATAAATATAAACCTCAAATCATAAGTGCTATTATTGGTCCAAATGGTAAGGAAACGAAAAATTTCAAACCAATTTTAGAAAGTTCAAATCATTATCCGATGGACTTTTGGAATGTCGTGCAAGGCGGAATGAGCCAAAATATAGAGGAGATTAAAAAGCTACCTTTTGACGTCGCAGGCAAAACAGGAATTACAGGTTTTCCGAATGAGCAAGCAAGGATGATCAATCATTCTCTTTTCATTGCATATGCTCCTACCGAAGATCCACAAATTGCCGTTTCTGTCGTTATTCCTGGTAGTAATTCAGAAAAAAACATTGCTGCTCTCGTTACATCAGAAATTTTAGAGTACTGGAATACACTTCAAAAAGAAAATAAAAATAAAGAGGAAGGTTCATTAAAGTGAACCTTCCTCTTTTACCATATAGAATCTATATTCGTTATTTTCCATTTACCTTCACGATCCTTTTCGAACATAAATGAATATTTAATATCAGTTAATACATACTCTTTTTGTACATATCCAGTATTACCGCTAATTGTCGATACTTTTATATATTCATCATTTTTCACTTTTTCTGGAATCCAAGCTTTTACCATTTCATTAGATACTTCATATAAAACTCGTGATTCTCGCTTTGGTTCAGCTAATATTTTCGTTTTATTTCCAGTAACTGTTGCATATATAAAATGCACTTGCTTTCGTTCGTTACTTTCTGTCAATCCACTTGGTACTTTGTACGCTTGCTTTGTATCATTTGTAAATTCCCCCCCCATTGTAAGGGCAACTTGCAACTCATGAAAAATATCTTCATCAAACTTCAATTCATCCTTCTTATAACTCTTCCCTTTAAATAAAACTTCATCATTTAACGCTCTATTCAAGTCGTTTTCATTTTTTGCATTTGTACTTTGATATAAATCATTCATAAATTGTTTTAATGTTGGATCTTGAGCAGACTCGTCTTTCGTTTTAGGCTTAATTTGAGTGCTGCTTTGGACCGGTGATTTATTATCATTAAGCCAAGGTTGTTGAACAATAACAAATAACATTGTACAAACGAAAACAACTACAATAGGCAGCGCTTTTTTACGAAACGGTTTTTTATGTTTTACAAGATCCGCTTCATTATTTTCATATATAGACTGCTTTATTTTAAAAATAAACTCTTCTTCATCTTTACGCTTCTCCATGGGACCTTTTTTTAATTTACTATACCAGTCGGGATTTTGTTTATTGTTCATCACTACTACCCTCCCCAATTAATTTTGAAACCTTACTTCTCGCTCGGCTTAATCTAGATTTTACAGTTCCAATAGATACTCCTAGTGTTTCAGCCATTTCTTCATAAGATAATTCATATTTCGCGTCTAAAATTATTATTTCACGATGTTTTTTAGGTAGTTTTAATACAACATCCCAAACTTCATTCATTTCCTCTTGATTAAAAAATTCTTTTTCTGCCGATGGAGATTGTTTATCATCAATAAAAAATCCTACTAAAGATATCCTTTTAAAATAGGAGGATTTCAAATAGTTTATTGCCGTATTTCTTGTAATTTTTAATATCCACGTTTTAATAGATGACTCCTTTCGAAATGAATTCCAGTTTTTAAATACCTTTATAAATACATCTTGCGTGATATCATCTGATAAGTGTGGATCTTTCGTAATAATAAATGAATAATTCCATACATCTTGCCAATAATCGTTTATAACATAGTCAAGCTCATCATGATTACATTTTTCAATAAACTTCTGTTCCATTTCCACACCTCGAACTTATTTGAATAAACATAAAACTACCCTCACTTTTATTATGGTTTCAATATATAGACAAGATACAAGTTGCATTTGTTCCATTGCTTATCTTTTTTGATAAAAAAATCCTCCTAAAAATGTAAAGGTGTGCAATTACTTTCATAAAATAATCAAATATATATTTTCTCACATGACAGGCTCCTAAAAAAACAAGTAACACATACAATGTTAGAAATACACTCATAAAAATCTGATTATTATTTTGAATTTCACACAACACTCTAGTTGTATCACCTATTTTTCTTAGAGCATACTTATTTGTGTGCTCTATTTATGTTTTACTAAATAACTGATTTTTTTAGTTTAAAACTTGTCCATTTCAATTTGTTCACCTCTTCTATTTACTATCAGCAATGTCACCCTTTCAAAAATGAAAATAAAGATGGGATATCAACTTTCTACACACACAACAAAAAGCATTCTCGATTAAGAAGAATGCTTTTTCGAAGCTTAATTATACTTTCTTTTGCATGATTTATACCTTTGTGTTAATCAAAAAATAAATGTAGTAAAAGATTTTACTTTATAATTAATTATTATTTTTGGAAAATATGTTTTATTTTTTCACCTGGTACGTTACTCCCCCCTCTTCCTTTTACATCTTCGATCATCATGGTAACAATCATGTTCGGCTCATTTTCATCAAAAGCTGCAAACCATCCAAGTTCTTTTCCTTCTGCTTCTTTCGAATCTTTCAGTTCTGCTGTACCGGTTTTACCAGCAAGAGTTATACCATCAACCTTAGCAATTCTCCCCGCACCATCAGGATCATTAATGACTTTTATTAATGCACTTTTTAATATCTCTTGATTCTTTTTAGAAACCACATTTTCTTTCCAATTCCCTTCTACTTTTGCTTCTTTTAAAAGATGAGGCGAGGGAATATTCCCTTCATTTACAATCGGTGCATATGTTAACGCTAAATGAAGTGGTGTCATTAATACTTGTCCTTGTCCGTATCCCGTGTCTGCTAGTTGAATATCATTTTTTATCCCATCTCTTGCAATGATTGAAATAGGAAATTCGTATTCGATTGGTAATTTTTCATGAAATCCGTATTTCTTAAATTCATTTACATACTTATCTTTTCCCATCTTCAAGGCTTGTTGAGCAAAATAAATATTATCAGAGTATTTCATTGCCTTGTCAAAATCAATTGGACTTGCATCCTTCACACGTGTTACATAATAATTTCCCCAAGAGGAATCTTTTGTCCACTTTAATCCTTGAATATTAAATTCTTCCTTAGGTTTTATTGTGTTTGTTTCCAAACCAATTGCACCTGTAATCGTTTTAAATACGGAACCTGGTACAAATGCTTGTGTGAAACGATTCATCATTGGTAGTTTCAAGTCGTTATTCCATGCTTCTCGTTGGGCCTTTGATGCTCCTCTAACTATTGTATTTGGGTTATAAGCAGGGCTACTTACTAGTGCGATTGTTTCACCTGTTTTAGGATTGATTGCTGCACTAGAGCCTGCTTCATTTTTCATCTCATTATAGATTTTTTCTTGAATTGCAGCATCAATTGTTAACGTAACATTTCCCCCTGCTTTCGCTTCTTTTTTTGCTACGTTTTTAATCTCTTTCCCATTCTCATCTTCTATAAATACGCGTCCACCCTTTTCACCACGCAATTTATTCTCCAGTACTTTCTCTAAACCTGTCTTACCTATTAAATCATCAGCTTGATAACCTCTTTTTTGAAGCGATTTTAACTCCTCTGCATTCACATTTCCTATATAGCCAGTTAAGTGTGCCGCTGCTTCTCCTAATGAATACGTACGAATATTTACTGGGCGAGATGATACTCCTTCTAATTCAATATAATCATTCTGTCTAGTTCCCTCTTTTAAAATACCAATTGGTACAAAGGAGTCCGGTTTTATCCATTTCGCTGTAAGCTTCTGATCGACCTCTTCTATAGACATATCCAGTAACTGTGCTACTATTTCTTTTGTTTGCGCTGCCGTTTCACCTAGTTTCTCCGGAATAATTCCAACTTCAGTCGCTTTACCATTCGTTGCAAGACCTTTCCCATTTCGATCGTATATTTCTCCTCGTTTTCCATATTCTGTTTGCATACGTACTTTGTAATCTTTTTTCATACCTGGAAAAATGAAATCTGGTGTCCAATCTATTTTCCAAGCATCTTTATCTTTCACAAGTTTTGCTTCATGGATAAATGAAGCTGTTCCTCCATCCGTATCCATCTTAACTTCAAAAAGAAAAAGTTCTTTATCTTTAGCATTCTCTCCTTTCGTTTTAACTTTTAAATTCTTAACGCCAATGCCCTCATAAATTTTTTGATATTTCTCTGTGAATTCCTTTTTAGAAATCGTTTTTTGGGCATGTTCTGATAAATGATCATACATATTTGCAAATTCTCTATCATTCCATAAATTTATATATTCTTCAAATGCTTGTTTTGGCGAATCGTTTTTATTACATCCTACCAACATAACTGCAAAACAAAAGAAAAGCAGCATACATAATTTTTTCAATTCAATCTTCTCCCTTAGTTAAAAATGTTTATTCCTTTCTTAATAAATTAAATAAAAAATGTTGTAACTCTTAATAGACAGTGTAAGTAATGAAATTGTTCCACATTTACAAAAAAATAATTTATGATTAAGTTCCATTCAAAGGAGAAGATATTAATATTTTTACAAACAAAAGGAGCGTATCTATTTAACACTATTAATTAAAATATCTTTTTGTTTAGATTCCCAGCTCTTATCCTTTTTTGTAGATATTTAATACAAAAAAGGCCCCTTATTCTAAGAGGCCTTCAACAAAAAAATACTTAAAGTTTAATTTATAGACGCTATATATCTTCTATTCCGCATCGAAACCCATATGCTGTATGCGACTGGGGATTCGTTCACTCTAAAGCTTATTTAGAAGAGTCATGTACAGGTAAACTACTATGAATTAATTCAGCAACTTTTACATATCCTTTTGAGTTTGGGTGAATTAAATCCTTAGACCAAACCGTATTATCATTAACTAGTGGATGATTCCAAAAGTCAATATGATGAAGCTTATACTCCCTACTCACTGAAAATATAACTTCGTTTGCCTCTAATAACTGTTCTTTTAAAACTTCTTTTTTTTCAGAAGCAAAAGGAAGCCTAACTGTAAAATCTGGAAGGTTTCCTATAATAATATCAGCATCTGTTTTACTTAATGTATCTATTATAATTTCCATATCGTTCTTATATTCTTGATGATTCCAACGTCCTTTTAATACATCGTTTGCACCTGCGATTAGACTTACCAAATCTGGATTAAACGTTAATGCTTTTTCCAATTGCTGCGAGCGAATTTCTTTAGTTACTAACCCACGTTTTGCAAAATTAGCATATTCTATATCGTTGACACAAAGTTGAACAAAATGTTCTACACAGCTTTTTAATGCAATTCCCTCAACTTCATCCCCTATCCCCTCTGTAAAACTATCACCAATCGCTACAAATCGCTTCCACATATGTACTCCCCCTTTTTGTTATCCATATCTACACTATATAATAGTTCACAGCGCATATCTATTTCCATTGCAATTTAATTGAATAATGAATCTTCTTCCATCCTGTGTAACTTTATTAAACTCTCCTTGTACCAGGGTGCTTTAAATTTAAATAAACGCCATCCTTTTTGTATATTTCTACAAAAAGAATAGCGTTTTTTGATTATATAGATACAAATTTATTTTAGCTTAATAGCAATACGAAAAGTTCCGACTGGCAAAATTTGAAAAATAATACCCTCTTCAATTCCAAGCCATCAACATAAAAATCTATAATACTTTGAAACCTTTTGTTTCAGACTATAAAATTAGCTTTTTACTATATCAACCGCACTATCCCACATACCGCTAAAAAAAGATCCGATGTTACGCATAAAACGTGTTAACCAATTTGCTTGTTCTATATCAGATTTTGTTACAAGGTCTACTTGTAATGATTTACCTAATAAGAACCCTGGATCTGTACTGTCTTTAGGCGAGATAATCATTTTACTAATTGTTACACCTTTTTTAATAGGTGCTTCTTGTTCTTCATTCAATACTTTAAATTCTTTTTTATATACGTCTTTGTTGCTCTTTGGTATTGGAAGTGAAACAGCTTGCTTCGTTTGAACAACTACATCTTTGTCTTTTGCATTTGCTACTCGCACTGTTTCATATCCGTTTACTACTGAATCTTTTCCATAAACTTTCTTCATTTCAAAATTCCCAAATCCATAATCATATAATTTCTTCGTTTCATCAAAACGTGCTGTATGGGAGTTTGCTTTTATCACCACAGATATTAGACGCATACCGTTTCTTTCTACTGTACCAGTGAAGCAATCACCAGCTTCTGGAGTAGTTCCTGTTTTCAACCCATCTACACCTTCGTATTGTTTAATTAAACCTTGTAACATCATGTTAAAATTCACCATATCAATTGGATATTTGCCACCATTTTGGAATGTTTTTTTGGGGATTTTTGCTGTATCTAATATTTCCGGAAAATCTTGAACGAGACGTTGCGCTAAAATCGCACAATCTCTTGCGGACATTTTATTTTTCTCATCTGGAGTTGTCCCTTCTGGATGATGTCCTTTTAAATCATAGTTTGTTAAGCCTGTAGAGTTTACAAATTTGTAATTTTTCATTCCAAACTCTTTTGACTTATCATTCATCATTTTCACGAAATCGGCTTCTTTTCCAGCAATTTCTTCAACTAAAGCAATTGTTGCACCGTTTGCAGAGTAAATTGCCATTGCCTCATATAACTCTTTTACTGTATAAGAGCCACCATTTTCTAATGGAACGTTTGATAATGAGCGATCTTGTGAAATCTTATATGCATATTCAGAGATTTTAACTTTTTGATCCCATTTAAGTTTTCCGTTCTCCACCGCTTCATGAACTAAGTATTCACTCATCATTTTTGTCATACTAGCAATTGCTAATGATTCATCTGCATTTTTTTCATATAAAATCTTTCCGGAATTTGCTTCTACTAAAATTGCTGATCCTGCTTCTACTTCTATAGCAGAAACTGTTTCCGCTGTTGCTCTTCCAGATGTAACAACTATGCTACAAAATAGTGTAAGCACTGTTATTATTACAATAAATCTCTTGCACAACACATCTTTCACTTCTATTACCTCCAATATCTTTGCACCCAAAAAACGTTATTCTAACATAATCCTTCAAAAAATAGACAACGTTATCAAATTCTAAATATAAGACATTAGTCCCACTTTCATATAGAACATCTCATCCCACCCTTTTAGGCCTATTGATACTTAATATTCCTACACACATACCTCTTTTTAATACCTTTGTATTTTTCAAAATGATTCGCACTTTCATATTTTTGAGGATTACACTTCATAGACAATCTAAGTAATACATTTGTTCCACATTTATAAAAAATAAAAGCAGTGTGTCCCGATTAATTTTCGTGGCACACCGGTAACCGAACATTCATTTATTACCTATCAAGGATTTAAATTATTTAATTCAGCTATTTGCTATACTCATACTAGAGATGAATTTTCCTTAGTTTAGACTATTAATTTTTTATAATAAAAAACTACATCCTATATAGAATGTAGTTTTTTCACAGACTTATCTATTTTTTACTTCCTTTTTATAAAAATCATATAATTGTTTAATAGATGAGCTAGATAATATGGGCATTGCCTTCTCAATTAATTCTCTATCCCAATCAAACCAACGCATTTCCATCAGCAGATTCATTTCTGTGTCAGTGAATCGTTTCTTTATTTCCTTAGCAGGATTTCCACCAACTATTGTATAGGGCGGAACATCTTTACTTACGACAGATCCTGCTGCAACGATTGCGCCTTCACCAATTGTAACGCCAGGCATTATAATAGCATTCATTCCAATCCAAGCATCACTTTTAATGACTGTATCACCCTTCGGTTCATATGAATGTTCAATTTGCTCAGCGAATGGATATACCGTAATCCATTCTGAGTGATGATTATGATTACCGCCCATTAAAATGACTACTCCACTGGCAATACAAACATAATTCCCAATAATGAGTTTATCAAGATGCCATCCCATCTGTTCAATTGGATTGAAAAGTGCTCGGGACTTAGCATCCCCCCACAAATACCTTACACAGCCATCTTCAAAATTTTGATGACCATAATAACCTGAATAATAGGAGTACTCTCCTACCTCAATAAGTGGATTTGTTACTATATCTTTTAAATACTTCGTTTCTGACCAATGATTATATAATGGATGCTTCATAACTTTATTCCTCGCTTCTAAGTATTGTAGATCTTTGTCATTCACTTAGAAGCTTACTACGACTGCTACATTTTTTAGCTTTCTCAAACGACGAATCATTATATTCAAGCCTTTCTGTTATAATAAAAAAATCATAACGTGTTAAATTACATAAGTCAAATTGTAAAATGATGTACTGAAACTTAAAGTGTGCATAGAAATTTAAACATTAAAACAATCGAGTTTTCAAATAACAAATCCCAATTACATATGATAAAGATTTCTTAACTAAACATCCAACTTCTTTCCTGTATTAGCTGTAACTTCCTCGATATAGTCTTATTACATTTTAATTTGTCTGATAAATCAATAAATGTTAATATGATTATAGAAGATATTATCATCTATTAGATTTCACAGCCAGTTTTTCACACAGCGATTTCTGAATCCTTAAGTAAATAGGAGGTTTAGAACATGAAACTTTTAAGGCAATCCACAATTATTGGTGCATTGACTGTTGGAGGAGTTTTATTATCGAATACAATTTATACAATCACACCTGTATCTGCACAATCACAACTTACACAAAAAGTATCACCATTTTTAGATAATTGGCAGTGGCAAAACTACTTTTTATTACATCATAATGCAGATTTTATAGAAGAGTTAGCAGTTGGTGACTTAAAACACGGAGATACATTCGATGTTACTATATATACTGGTGGTAAAGATACTGGTATAGTAAAAATATATCAATTGAGTGGAAATGAAAATGATGAAATAAACTTGCATAGATATAAAACTATTTATGACTCGGGTTTGAAACATAATTATGGTAGATTTGTAACACCTATTACTAAGTCCTATAATCCTGGAACATATGTAGCTGTTATGAAACTTGGAGAAAATTATTATTATGGAGGCAGCTTTAAAATCTCAAAATAATTAAATCTCCCCAAAAAATATTGGATACTATTTTTATTGAGTAAAAACCATTTTAAAAGCTCCGCTACCTTATATAAGATAGCGGAGCTTTTTGATTATTCACCCTTTTTAAGGTTAAAAAAATGCTTACTCTCTTTATAAATTAGCATTTTATTCAATAACTATTTCGAGTTCTTTAAGTTCTACAAATAAAATATGCAATAGTGCATATTTTATTTGTTCACTCTTTAAAAATGAGATAATTTATCTATAAAAATATTTAAAATTAACATTAGAAGGAGAATATTACATGTCTTTCTATTCTTGGTCTCCCCTTATTTTCTTAATAGTTGTTGCAATTATCATTTCTATTCAAAAGACTAAGAAACAATAATTGATTATTTGGAGGTGTAAAAATGTCATTTGCAGCATGGAGTGCAATTTTTATGACTTTAATTGGAGCAATTTCTGGAGCGGTCTTTGGTACGATCTCCTCTAGAAATAAAACCAAAAATTAATTACTAACGTAAAAGTGAATTTCTAATAAAACGCTATACAAAAAAGTAGCCTATCAAGTTTTTAGGCTTTTTTAGGCTACTTTTCATTTCAGCAATCTTATTTAGCTAATTCTTTCGTCCCCTTCATTACATCAACGAAGAATCCCCAGTTATTCACAACAGAAGAAATACTAATATGTTCATCTGGAGTGTGAACATTAAATATATCTGGACCGAATGAAATTGCATCTAATTCAGGCATCTTTTGAACGAATACACTACATTCGATTCCTGCATGTACAGCAAAGATTTCAACATCTTTATTGTATTTTTCTTGATGCACTTTTTCAAACAAATTACGAATTTGTGAATTCGGATTGTATGGCCATTCTGGATACTCTGACTCGATTTCAAATGTTGCACCAACTAACTCGGCGATACATTTAATCTCATCTGCAACATGTTGTTTTAAACTTCTTACAGAACTTCTCACTTCGTTACGTAATTTAATTTCATTTTGTAACGTTTCAATAACGCCTAAATTTGTTGAACTTTCTACAAGACCTTTAATATCCAAGCTCATACTTTGAATGCCGTTTGGAATTAAGAATAATGATGAAATAAGTTGCTTTTGTGTCTCTTTAGCAAATACTTTTTCTACTTTCTCATCCAATTTTGTAAGTGTAACGTGAACATCTGGATCAACAGCACGCATTTCTTCTTGTAATACTCTTGTCCAAGATACTAGTTTTTCTTCTACTTTCTCTACATCTTCTGTACGTAATACAATTGTAGCTACACTTTCACGCGGAATTGCATTTGTTTTTAATCCGCCGTGAACTTCACTTATATCAAATTTAATATTTGCTGATAAATCGCGTAATACTCGTCCTAATACTTTGTTTGCATTACCACGTTGTTTATCAATTTCCATACCAGAATGTCCGCCTTTTAAACCACCAACATATAGACGGTATGCATCCGTATTCGCTGGCGCTTCATCCCAAATAACTGGAATTGTTTCAACAGCTTTCGCACCACCTGCGCTACTTACAAGTAATTTATGATCTTCTTCAGAATCAATATTAATAAAAATCTTACCATCAAAGTGATTTGCATCAACAGCGAAAGCCCCGCCCATTGTTGTTTCTTCTTCAGTAGTAATAACTACTTCAAGTGCTGGATGCGGAATGTCTTTTGAATCTAATAAAGCCATCGCATACGCAACTGCAATACCATTATCAGCACCTAAAGTCGTTTGATTTGCATATAACATGTCCCCAATGATGCGTAATTCAATTGGATCTTTTTCAAAATCATGTACGGTTGCTTGATTTTTTTCACATACCATATCCATATGACCTTGAATGATTATAGCTGGTACATTTTCATAACCAGTAGTTGCTTCTTTTTTAATAATGACATTTAATGCTTCATCTTGAATCACTTCTAAGTTACGCTCTTTTGCAAAGCCAACTAAATAATCACTAATTTCCTTTTCATTACCTGATCCTCTAGGAATCTTTGAAATTTCTGCAAAATGATAAAATACAGGGTGCTTTGTTAATTGTTCTAAAGTAGAATACATTTTTAAGCTCCTCTCAAAATGACAAAATAATATGTAAGTCTTTTATCATTATACCATGATTCATTATTTTACCTTTCTTTTAACTTTTTAATATAGTGTTCATTTTATGGACAACACTCTTACAACACTGTAAGAGTGTTGTATTCTAAATCGATTTTTCTCATTTCATAATAGCCGTATACTGTGTAAAGAAACAGATTGAAGGAGATAAAGAAAATGAAAAGGTTTTTAGTAATTATTACACTATGTTTATTATTTTCTAGTTTTACTATTGGATGTGAAAGAGCATCATTAAATCGAATTGGTAAAGATGTATATTACGTACAGATACAAGGCGAGGGAACTATCGAAAAAGTTGAAGGTAAAAACTTAAGAAACTACACACTGCCTGCTTATGACGAAGACGGAGTAAAAAAACAAATTACATTTAGAAGTAAGAAAGCATCAAACGAACATAAATTAAATAAAAATGCATTTTTATGTCTTTATGTAGATCAAGATGATAAGAGCAAAAATGAAATATCATCAATTGAAGTGAAATCATATGAAGAGATTCAAGAAGCTGAGTTACCTGCAAAAGTAAAAGAAAAGTTAAATGCTAAATAAAAAACAAAAGAAAATGCTCTATGCATTTTCTTTTGTTTTTTTCACTCGTATATATTTTGAACTGCTATTATTCATCAGTTTCTCTAAACGATTTATATTTTCCGTTAACGCACCTTTCACAAGAGAGAAATCTGTATTTGGTTCTTCTTTTTTCTCTTTAAAAAATGAAGATTTTTGTACATTCACTTCAGCCATCTCTTCTCCCCCTTTTCAAACAGATACAATCTTCTATTTATATTATATCGCAAATGTAGACAGCGTGTACAAGTATCACTTTCTTTTTAATTCTTCTTCTAATTCTTCTACTTGCTGTAATGTATCTCCTTTTATTAACGAGAAATCTGTTGCATCTTCATTATCTTCTTTAAAAAAATCATTGTCATAATCTTTTATCACTACAATCACCTCTACGTGCTAGTGTAGGGATGATTGTCCGATTTTATACAAGTTTGTCTGAATTTACTTTGTCTTTATGTATAAGTGAAAAGGACAGAAGAAAATCCTGTCCTTATTTACTAAAGTAACTATGATGTATTGTTAAATTATATACATTTTCAAAATCCCGATCTTGCAGATTATTTTTCTTCCCATCAATAACAATGAAAACATCACTCACTATTTTTGCTGGTATAATTCCGACATTTTCTACTTGCACCGCTTTCTGCTCATTCAATTGCTCAATGTGTTCAAATGGAACGATAGTACTAAATTGCGAGCGGATACCGCGAAAGTTTGTATTTAATTCCTTTGCCGATTCAAATACAACAATTTTCGCTCCAATCTTTTCCCCGTATGAATCTAAAAATGCATTTAAACTTTTTGTATAGTCTTCTTCCGTATGCCATTCCATCGTACCGAATACTGCTGGATTCACATTTTGAATAATTGTTGTGTATATTTCTCCTCTTGCTTTAGAAGCAATTAATGATCTTTTTATCGATTGAACAGTCTTGCCGATATCGCTAAATTTCGCTCCCCATATTTCTGAAATATTAGGTGTTAAAATAAATGCAATATCAACGAAAATAACCATTGCAGTGAACATTAAAAGATTTTTCCAGAGGGTTAAATCAATTCCTTTTATCATGAAATACACGGTGACTGATACTATAAATAACCCATACCAAGTCTTTCTAATCCGTTGCTTCTTCTCTTCGTACAACTCTTCATTTCTCCAGTAAAAGAAAACAAGAACTAGAAAAACGATTGCTAAAATAAATAAGCCGATTCGAATGTTAGAGATCACCAATGACATCACCCTCCATTCAAAAACTACTCACGATATCATTACATGCACAAGCAGCTCTCTTTATGACAAAAGACGTGGACAAGCTTCTAAATTTAGCAATATCGCATATACATTAGAAGGTACCACGTCTTTTATCTTGAATCTCCATTGTATATGTAGACAAGCATGCGTTTCAAATTTTCATGTTAAAAAGAAATATGTTTCGGAATTTCCCCTTCTGGTACTTCTCCGTCCATACTTAAGTAATAATGACGAATTGGACGTAAATCATCGTCTAATTCATAAACGAGCGGAATGCTTGTTGGAATATTTAATGAAACAACACCATCACTTGAAAGGTTATCTAAGTATTTTACTAGCGAACGAATTGTATTACCGTGCGATGAAATTATCACCTTTTCACCACTTTTTAATGATGGCGCAATTTCTGAATGCCAATAATTAAGTACTCTTTTCTCCGTATCCACTAAACATTCAGTCAATGGAAACTCAGCTTTTTTAAGTGCTTTATATTTTGGATCATTCATTTCATATCTAGGATCATCTTCAGTAAGAGCAGGTGGTCTTACATCAATACTTCTTCTCCAAATATAAACTTGCTCCTCACCATATTTTTTCGCTGTTTCATCTTTATTTAACCCTTGCAATGCACCGTAATGTCTTTCATTTAGCTTCCAACATTTATGTACTGGGACCCAAGCAAGATCCATCTCATGAAGTACAATCCATAACGTCCGGATTGCTCGTTTTAATACAGATGTATAAGCGACATCAAAAGTATATCCATTTTTCTTTAATATCGCTCCTGCTTCTCTCGCTTCACTTAATCCATTCTCTGATAAATCTACATCTGTCCATCCTGTAAAGCGATTTTCAAGATTCCATAAACTTTGTCCGTGACGAATAAGTACAAGTTTTATCATAATAATTCCCCTCTCGGAAATGTGAATTGTATTGTTCCATTGCGTACACGTATAAAGTATCTAGTAATGTATCTTTTTATCCATTCACTCTATGACCAATCCATAGTTGCCAAATGTACGGATAAAATTTGTTGTTTTTCAAACTATAAAACAGATGTATTTCTTATCATTTTTGATCGATTGCAACTTCCCGTTTCGACATCCAGGCATCAAAACCTGATCGGCTATTTGCCATTTCATTCATAACTTGATGCCAATTTTCTTCACACGATTCACCAAATTTTGAAAAAATAGCACTCATTTGTTGTCTTTGTACATCGCTTAATTTTTTCTCTAAATCGGTACCTTCCTCTGTTAATGATAACTGTTTCACACGGCGGTCATGTGTCGCTTCATTACTCTCAATTAAGCCCTTTTCCACAAGTTGTCGTAGTGGTCCGTGGAGAGCTTGTTTACTTATTTCTAGCAGTGATAATAACTCATTTACACTTATCCCTGGAAAGCGTGCGATAAAAAATAAAATTCGGTGATGTACTCGTTGTATGCCATACTCTTTTATAATTTCATCTGGCTTTTCAGTAAATGTTTTATATGCAAAGTAAAATAATGCTAACGCTTCATTCATCTGTTCTTCTTTATGTTGTGTCATCTACTTTCCCCCTGTATGTAAATTATACCACAATCCAGTAATCAATATTTTAATGAACGCATTGGAACTTCTTTAGTCTATTGAAATATTCACTGTATAAGTAGGAGATGATTCAATTGAAAACGCAATATACGGTAAGTACATATTTATTAGACCGACTAAGCGAATTAGGAATCGAGCATATTTTTGGTGTCCCTGGAGATTATACTTTGGCTTTTTTAGATGACGTAGTAGCACATGAAAAGTTAGAGTGGATTGGTAATTGTAATGAACTAAATGCAGCATATGCTGCTGATGGATATGCTCGTATAAAAGGAATCGCCGCTCTTATTACCACTTTCGGTGTTGGAGAATTAAGCGCCATTAACGGCGTTGCTGGCTCATACGCAGAAAATGTACCTGTTATAAAAATCACGGGGACACCACCAACAACAGTAATGGAAAATGGAGCACTTGCTCATCATACGTTAGGTGATGGAAAGTTCGATCATTTTTCCAATATGTATAGAGAAATCACGGTGGCACAATCAAAATTAACACCTGAGCATGCCGCTGAAGAAATTGACCGTGTATTACGTGCATGTTGGAGTGAGAAACGCCCTATTCATATTCAATTACCGATTGATGTGTATAATAAACCAATTAATAAACCTACGGAACCCATTTTACATAAACCAATTGTAAGTAATAAAGATGCGCTGGATAAAATGCTTCTACATGCAACTTCAAAAATAAAAAGTGCTAAAAAACCTGTTATTTTAGCTGATTTTGAAGTGGCTCGTTTTCATGCTGAAGAATATTTGCATGAATTCGTAGAAAAAACTGGGTTTCCTATCGCAACATTAAGTATGGGGAAAGGAATATTCCCTGAAAAACACCTTCAATTTATAGGAATTTATACTGGTGATGTTAGTTCTTCATACTTACGAAAAAGAATTGATGAATCTGACTGTATTATTAGTATTGGCGTGAAATTAACTGATACTATTACTGGTGGCTTTACACAAGGCTTTACGAAAGAGCAAGTGATAGAAATCCATCCCTATACTGTGAAAATTATAGATAAAAAATATGGACCCGTTGTAATGAAAGATGTTTTACAACAATTAAGTGATTTAATTGAACATCGCAAAGAAGAAACACTTGAAATTAAGCCGTTTATTTCAGAATCACTATCTATAACAGAAGAGTTCAATCCAAAAGCACAAATGGTTACACAAAAACGGTTTTGGCAACAAATATACCATTTCTTACAAGAAAACGATGTTTTAATTACAGAGCAAGGAACCCCTTTCTTCGGTAGTGCTGCTATCCCTTTACCAAATAGCACTACATATGTAGCACAAGCATTATGGGGATCAATTGGTTATACATTACCTGCTCTACTCGGTACACAGCTCGCTAATTTATCGCGGCGTAACATTTTAATTATTGGTGATGGTTCTTTTCAATTAACTGTTCAAGAGTTATCAACTATACTTCGGCAAAATTTAAAACCGATTATATTTTTAATTAATAACAATGGATACACTGTTGAACGTGCAATTCACGGACAAAACGAACCGTATAATGACATACAAATGTGGGATTACACAAAACTTGCAAACATATTCGGATCAGAAGAAAAAAGTCTAACATATAAAGTGGAAAATGAAATAGAGTTAGCAGAAGTCTTAACGAATATAACTTTAAATACGAATCAACTTATCTTTATTGAAGTTGTAATAAGCCAATGGGATCAGCCTGAATTGTTAGCTAAGCTTGGGAAAAGATTCGGGTTGCAAAATTCTTAATAAGAAAAAGCGTAGCTATAAATGGGCTACGCTTTTTCTTATTTCTATTCCGCAAGCGTTAACTGCCAAGACACACCATACTTATCATTTAACCAACCAAATTTTTTACTAAATGGATAGGCACCTAAAGGCATAAGTACGGCTCCCTCTTTGGCTAGTTTATTAAAAGCAGTTTCAATTTCTTCTTCTGTATCACAAGTTACATAAAGAGACATAGCTGGTGTAAATGTAAAATTATGATTTACATAACTATCTATGCACATGAACTCTTGCCCGTGTAACATAAAAGTTGCATGAATGACAGACCCCTCTTTACCAGGTCCATTTTCATCGTAACGAGAGATATTTACAATTTCTGATCGATCGAATAGCGACGTGTAAAAATTCATCGCCTCCTCAGCTTTACCTTCGAACATTAAAAACGTAGTGATTTTTTGATTTGTAGTACTCATATAGAGGCATCCCCTTGTTATGTATTTATGCAAAACATACACCGGGAAGCAAAAACGAACATATATTCCCGTAAATATATTGTCTATAAAAAAGATGAGTTTGTCAATTAAATACTTTTTTATTTCTTCTTAAATAATGTTGTCCAAAGAAATGATTCTCCAAACATAGTATTTGGTTGATCAATTTGCTTCATCTTTCTAATTTCAATCACTTCAAATTCTTTAAATATCCCTCTTAATTTTTCTTCAGAATATGCAAGACCACCTTGTAGACTCCACCCTCTATATACGTCCCAATCAGTTATTTCTGATCCATTTCGCTCATCTAAATCACCTGCTGCAAAACATGTTATTCCAAAATAACCACCTGGTTTCAATGAGTTTTTAATTAAATTCACATAACTTATTCTTCTATGCGGTGGAATATGATGTAACAAGCCCGAATCATATATAAAATCAAAATCATTTTGACACTCTAGATTAAAAATTGAATCACAAATAAAATCAATTTCTATTCCTTTTGCTAACGCCCTCTCTTTCGCCCAATTTATACCTTCTATAGATAAATCCACTGCTGTTACTTCAAATCCTTCATTCGCCAAATAAATTGCATTTCTTCCTGGACCACATCCAAGCTCCAGCACTTTCCCTTTGGAAACCCATCCTGTTTCTATATATGAAACTAGATTTTCATCTGGCACATTTTCAAAAAACGGAACATCCTTTTCTCTATTTTCATAAAATTCATTCCAAAATGGTTCTGCTGGTCTTAATAATGAATCAAGCATTTTAATAATATCTTCTTCCGTGTGCAACGTTTCATTTTTCATTTTTACCCCTCCAATTTTAAATAGTCAGAAAATTATTATATATCTTTTAGGGCTTTCGTACAAAGAAAAAACTCCTACATTCAATAGGAGTTTTTTCTTTAAAATCCAAGTATAGCTAACCATTTTAACAACTTCTCTTCTCGCACTATTAAATCATCGTTCCTAAGCTTACCTAATTGTAGTCAATCATTTCTTTAATCTGTTCTCTTGTCGAAAGCAATTCCATCATATATCCTTTATCGATATAAACATTGACCTTACTTTCTTTAAACTCCATCTCTAACATCCCATCATCACCTAAAAGCTTTATGTTATCCTCTATTCTCCTAACCTCGCTTTCTTATAAAAGGATCATTTTGTTTGAATTCTCATAAAACACTTTTAAAATCCCTCAACATTGGAAATAGCTATATAATAAAAAAGATTAAATGTTAGGAGTGCTATAAATGTCTGATATAACTAAACTCTGTATTGTAATAGCTGTTGCCTTATTTTTAATGTTTTCCATAATATCAGAGTTTAAAAAACCTCAAAAAGATATGTTTTGGTTCTCGATTGACGTAATGTTTCTCCTTGCAGCTTTTTTACTAATAAAAGACTATATCATCAAACATGTAATGTAATCACCTGAATATAACTAAACATTAGGTTAGTTCTACAAATACAGTTTCTTATTCCTTTCATACCCTAGGGCTTAATGGCTAGCTTTTGTTAGCTGCCTTTTTATGTTTTACACGAATAAAATTCTAAATACTTTCCGATACTATAGAAGAATTTAAAAGGTAGTTTTTAATTCTTCCCACTCTTGCTCTCTTGGTCGAGAGGCGAGCAGTTAGCTTTTGCTAACTGCTTTTTTACTTTTATCACCTATATATATGGTGATTCATACTTTACATAGAAAATCAAAATCATTCTTATATTTGAGAATTATTACTCATGACTCACTGCTTGAGTATTCTACTTTTCAATTCTGTTTTAGAAAGTTTTTGACACAATTCACTCCGAGAAAGAGCACTGTTCAAAAGTGCTCTTTTATTTATAACAAAATAAAATTTTTATAATCATTTACTAAATAACTTTTTTATAAATTTTTTCAACTTTTAACCGGACAAGCATTCATTATTGTATGGAGACGTCCCTCCTAGAAATCTACCTTTCTTGTTAAAGAGCATGCTTATATGCGTGCTCTTTTTATTGTGTTTCCTTTCATTTCTGAATAACATTTTTAACCCTGTTCATACTCTTTTTCAACTTTAGATTACAAACTATTTCTGTAAGCGTAGTGTTTCCTTTTGTACAACAGACAGCTAGTTTTATCCATAACAGTACAACTCTGCACTATTCACTATTAATTTTCATATATTGTATTACGCTTGTCCAAATCGTGAGATTATTACTCATGCGATCTAAATGAAAGAAAGGAGTGAAAATATGCGTTCATCTTGTCGTAAGCACACAAACTTTAATTGTGGAGCACAAGCCCCTAGTACACTACCAGCTCTTGGTTTTGCTTTCAATGCTACTTCACCTCAATTTGCAACACTATTCACGCCATTACTATTACCTAGTACGGGTCCAAACCCTAATATTACTGTCCCTGTAATAAATGATACAATTAGTACTGGAACTGGAATTAGAATTCAAGTAGCTGGTATTTATCAAATCAGTTATACATTAACAATCAGCCTCGATAACGTTCCAGTAGCCCCGGAAGCAGCGCGCTTTTTCTTGACACTAAACACATCAACTAATATTATTGCAGGATCTGGAACCGCAGTCCGTTCTAATATTATCGGAACCGGTGAAGTCGATGTATCCAGTGGTGTCATTCTAATTAACTTAAACCCTGGTGATTTAATTCAAATTGTACCCGTTGAAGTAATTGGTACAGTAGATATTCGTTCTGCAGCGTTAACAGTTGCACAAATTCGTTAATCAAAGCAATATGTTTAGCTAATTAACATTTAATGTTCCTTCTACACACTAAAATATATGTTATAGATTTGACACACATTTATATAAAACAAGCATATTTTATTGTATGGTGACTATGTAGTCATACAAATCTAAAGCGTTCATAAGAGCACACTTATATGTGTGCTTTATTTTTTATGAAAATCAAGTTTTAATATGACTATTTTGTATCACTTTATACTCATCGCTCTTTTGGACATTTACCTTTTTTATTGTTATATTTGCTCATTGTTTTTCTCTTTGTTTTACTAATTAGCTGATAAATTTCGCAAACACCATTTATTAAACATTCCATGTTTCTTCACCCCTTGAATATTTTTTAAATAAAAATACATACTATTTTCAAGCCGCCGTGTCCACGGCTAATACTTCTTTCTTTTGTTACAGCAGAAGCAGGTAGGTTCTTCACTTATCTGCTTTCTCTGTATATTTTTTAAGAAATCGAAAATAATACCAACAAGCTGTTTGAACTAGCAGCTTCACTCTTCTCGTAACGGGGATGCAAATTATCAAAATTAGCTAACTCATTGAACTCACTGGCAGACAACCAAAATCGTTGTCTGCTTTTTGTATGAGATTTTTTGTTTTACATATACTACTTTTGAACCTGCAGACCAATACGAGCCATTTTGGTGCTTCGGATTTCCCTTCCGGGGATAAGTATTTTTTACTTATCCCTTTTTTGTATAGACACGTATATTTATGGCAAAACTAATTACAAGCAGATTTTCTGTTTATGCGTAGTTCTAAACAAGATTACTTTTTCTCCTATTAAAGGACGGCAGGTACGACTGTTAGTCCTTTTTTCTTATTTCGCATACTATCCCTTCTGTTAACATCACACTGCATTACCTTCATGATCGTAATAAGCAATTTCCCAATAAGGATGGCAGTTGTGCTTCTCGAGTTCCCCATCGAACAAAACTAACAAATTAAGTTTCCAACAATCGTACCCGAATACGAGTTTAATCCTCATAAACTTCTCTTGTTCCATTCTCTTTTTGCTGCAGCATAACATTCCCGTACCGTTTGTATGTGTTACGAATTTCTTTCACCAAATTGTCCAATTCTTTGTTTGCAAAAAATATTTTCGTATCGTTATACCAATTGTTTTTTCATAATTCGTATCATCATCAAAGGAGCTAGTATAAATTGCTTTCTCTCAATTTTTTTCAATTAAATATTGTTCATACGTAATTTGCACTTGTTCTTGAATTGCAACATGCTTGTAATACCCTTTCTCTACTGGTTTTGGACTATAAAATCTCTTTTATAAGTTTTACATACGGTGAATAAAATTTTTATTTTTTCTTGCCATCATCCTTGTTCTATACAAACAAAAAAAGAGCCACAATATTTTGCGACTCTTTACAATTATAACTATTTAACGGCCACGTCTTTGCTGACCTTGCTTTGTATTACCTTTTTTATTACTTGGCTTATTAAATGATCGGTTGTTTTCATTTCTCGAACTATTTCTTGAACTATTTCTTGAATCACTTCTTGAGCTATTTCTCGAATCACGTCTTGATTCACTTCTTGAACCTTCACGGCTATCTCTTTGACGATTCGGACCTGATTTCTTTGGAGCCGGCTTTGGTACCGGTTTTCCATTTTCATCAAAATGTTTTATCATCGGTTGTTCGATTATTTCTCTTTGCAGTGGTGCACCAAGCGTTTTTTCAATTTCTTCTAGATGTTTTTCATCTTTCGCAGCAACGAACGTAATTGCAAGACCTGATCCACCTGCACGTCCTGTTCGACCAATGCGGTGAATATAACTTTCTACATCTTCAGGGATATCAAAGTTAAATACGTGCGTTACACCATCTACATCAAGTCCACGAGCTGCTACATCGGTCGCGATTAAGTACTGAATTTTCGCTTCGCGGAAACTCTTCATAACTCTTTCACGTTTCGCTTGAGGTATATCACCATGAAGTTCAGCACAATTATAACCTAGTCCTTTTAAATTATCATAAAGCTTACTCGCTCTAGCCTTTGTACGACAGAAAATAACTGCTAAAAATGGCTGATCACGGTCCATAACAAAACGAAGTGCATCTGGCTTTGCACGATCTGTCGTCTCAATGACACGCTGCTCAATTGTATTTACCGTTACTTCTTCACTTTGTACTTGAACCATTTGCGGTTCATCCATATATCGCTTCGCCAATTTTTTAATATCTTTAGGCATCGTAGCTGAGAATAACATCGTTTGTTTACTACCAGGTGTCTCATCTAAAATATCTTCAATATCATATAAGAAACCGAAATAAAGCATTTGATCCGCTTCATCTAGTACAATCGTTGAAAGATTACTTAAATCGATTGTTTCACGACGTATATGATCTAATAAACGTCCTGGTGTCGCAACAACTATATGTGTATTGCCTTTTAATTTTCTCAATTGCTGTGCTACATCTTGCCCGCCATAAATCGCTAGTACATTAATATCTTCTCTTTGAACAAGCATTTTTTTAATTTCAGTCGTAATTTGTAGTGCTAGTTCCCTTGTTGGTGCAACAATTAAAGATTGAACATCACTACACTCTGGATCAATTTTTTCTAAAATCGGTAACACAAATGCTAACGTTTTACCCGTTCCTGTTTTCGCCTGCCCAATAATGTCTTTACCTGACATAATAACAGGAATTGCCTGCTCTTGAATTGGTGTTGCTTCTGTAATTCCATTTTCACGTAATGTATGATTAAACGTTTCACTAATTCCTAATTCTAAAAAGTTTTTCAAATAGACCACTTCTTTTCCTTATTTTTCACATTAGCTTTCATTGTACCATTTGTTTCGCCAAATATGAAAAATAAAAAAATTCTTATCTTCTTTTTTTATATTCATCGTGTACTAGTTGGACAAATTCTTTTTGTTTTCTTTCCGATTTTAATAACCCTTTCATATTAGCCGGAGACAAAATGTACTTCTTAATTTTTCTATTGTATTTGTATTTTTCATAGTTGGACACCCTCTCTTCTTTTCATGTAGGGAATCCATGCCTTTTAAATCATATGCTTCCTTCCACCTACGAACCATTCCATAAGATGAGATATTAAAAATAGCCCCTGGTTCTCTAATATATGTCCCTTGTCTATCCATATAATTAATTACATCCAGTTTATAATCCAGGGGATATCTTCTATAGCGTTTTTCAACTGCCGCATTATATTGTTTAATCCACTGCTGGAGTACACTCGGATGAACCTTTATGGATCCCGCAAGTCTTTTCACTCCGTCACCTTCATCTGAATGTTTTTTTACTACCTTTACTTTTTCTTCTAGTGAGAATTTAACTATAAAAAAGTACACCTCCAATTGTTGTTTGTGTCTAACAATCGGGGTGCACATCCTAAGATTCGTCTTTTTTACTAGTAATAATATCAAAAAAACAAGTGCAACCCTGTGGTAAAAAACATCTGTACAGATTAAAGCACTATTTAACGGATCTATATCAATCACAGTCATATATCCATTGAGCAAATAACCATCCTCATAATATGTAATTAGCATTTCTTATTCAGATAACAATGAGCATAATAATATGTTTTCTATAAATTCCTTTTCCTCCTAAGTTTGTGTTTACCACTCAACCACTCTTTCTTGGACATGCTTCTGCTAGCGGCTTCTAGCCCTATCAGTGTATGCTCACAATAGGTTGTCAATTGCTAGTACCAATTCATTTTTCGCGAATATTTCCCTCTGCATCTCACTATATAAAAAAAAGGGGGGTACATAATGATAGATAACCACATGGAGTTACTATGTTTTTTGGACGACCTGGAACAACTCATTCATCAGCATAATCAAAAAGAAAATAAATTGATACGTAATGCATCTAAAAAGCTCGGGATTATTAGTAAAATAGAAAAAATGCGTGATGAGACTTTGGCTACAGTGATAGAAGAAATTGTATCTTCTTCTATCACTGGCGAAGATATTAAATTGGATAGCGCTTATTTCCTAAATGAGCAATCAGAAAACAACAGACAACTACGTATAATTATAAATCATCCAATATATGGAGAAGATATTGTAAGCTGTCTACAAGAGATTAGGGAGAACTATCAAACATGTGCTCAACGAATTCAAGATGAATTAAATTTCTCTGTAGAAATTAGAGTAACTTTTTCTAGTTACGAGAGCATGCGTTCTTCCTCCTATGTGGATACTAGCCCTGTATATGAAGATATATTGGGGGTTTTAACAGCTGAGGATATTTGTGACGACTAAACTACTGAGTACTTCCAACCAAAACGCAAGCAATATGCTGCGAATAAAAATATTAAGTTAATTGATGGTGATAAGCTCATTCACATGATGAATTCCTGAAGCCAGCTCTTTTAAAGACTTGGCTTTTTTCTTATAAAACCATTTTTAATGAATTAATTAGAATTACAGAATCTATGAATTAAAAAAAATCGATCTTTTCGAAATGGGAAAGATCGGTTTTTTTATTATTTTATACAGTAAGCTTTCCTCCATGATAGCAATAATAGCTTGCTGCTTTAAGGTTTTTAATTCTCTTTAAAGATTCTTCCGCTTTTTCTATATCTAAGCAAAAATTCGGATTAGCTATTACTAATTCACAATTTTCTTGAACGGCCGCATCCCCTGTAATTACACAGTTTGAATTCGGAAAATATAATGAAATATGCCCCGAAGTATGTCCTGGCGTCGCTACTATTTGACATTCATTATTTAAAATCATTTGACCATCATATACTTTTTCACCGACAGAAATATGTCTTATATTTTTTAATTGTTGTATAAACCATTCACCAAATTCTTTCTCTTCAATTGGCATACGTTGTAACATGTCTTCTGCTTGAACTAGTCTCTCCGATTTTATTTCACCACTAATGTAGTGGGATTCAATTTCACTAGCAATAATATTAACGTGAGGATATTTCACTTTGAAATCATATAAAGATCCTATATGATCGTCATCATAATGAGTAATAATTATATTTTTTAAATTTTTTATCTCATACCCATGTTTTAAAATTGCGTCTTCAATTAATGGTAAAAAGTTTACATAACCTGTATCTACTAAAGTTAATTCATTGTTTATTATAATTAAGCTCGGATATATACATTGTTTTGCCCCATTAAATTCAAATTCAATTGGTAGTTCTATTATCTTCACTTTTCTTCCCCCATACCTTTTATTAGATGCTCGCTAATAAATCATCCACATACATTTTACTGTACATACTTATGTAACAAAACACTGTGAGTCGTTACATAACCAACATTCTATTATTTTGAACAGGTAAATTCTTATTTTTATGGAAATATACAATAAAATTGATTATTTCACTACTTCTTTGTCTATCCTTTTAAAAAATCTATGTTTTTGTAAAAGGAGTGTTTATATGGAGAAACAGACACTTTGGAAAAAATTCAAAAAAAGCTCAGCAAACCTTGGGAAATCTAGCGTATATGAAAGTATTATTTTATACTACACAATGAGAAAAAAAGGGTTACCTACTAAAGCGAAATTTATAATATTAGCCGCTTTATCCTATTACGTATTAACAATCGACTTCATTCCAGATATAGCTGCTATTATTGGGATTGGCTTATTAGATGATGTTTTAGCAATCGCTATTGCGCATAAATTTGTAATGCGCCATGCAGATGCTGAAATTCGAGAAAAGAGTAAAATAAAAATGGAGTCATTATTTACTTCTGCTCAAGTATAATTAAAAAGAGCTAAGATCAATCCTCTTAGCTCCTCATTCTTAACACTATTTTTTAAAATACTATTTCACTTCATTAGCTACAAAAAATTGCTCACAAACACTGGAAATGCGCTGCAAATCTACGTTCCCACCAGATATAACCGCTACTACTTTTTTTCCTTTAATATACGGATCCACTTTCCCTGCAAGTAGAGCAGCAGTTGCTAATGCGCCAGCACCTTCTACAACAGCTTTACCACGTTGTAATAAGTCTTTCATCGCTACTTCTAATTCACCTTCTGATACCGTTACAATATCATCTACTAATTCCTTTACTACTTCAAACGTTAAATCACCTGGTATTTTAACTGCGCAACCATCTGCTATTGTAGGTGCCTCATAATGCTCTACAATCGTACCTTTGTCATAAGAAGCCTTCATTCCATGAACATTATCTGCTTGGACACCAATAATATTAATGGATGGATTAAAAGATTTTAATGCAACAGCAATACCAGAAATAATTCCGCCTCCGCCAATTGGTACAATGACAGTATCTACATCCCACATATCATCAAGAATATCTAATCCTATTGTTCCTTGACCAGCCATTACTTCTACATCGTCATATGGATGTAAATACGTTTCACCTGTTTCCTTAATAATCTCCTCACATTTTGCCTTCGCATCATCAAAAGTTTCACCATATAAAATCACTTCTGATCCATATCCTCTAGTTGCTTCAACTTTCGCCTGAGGTGCAGAAATCGGCATAACAATTTTACTCTTAATACCAAGTAAATGAGCTGATAAAGCAATTCCTTGTGCATGATTACCAGCAGAACAAGCAATTACTCCTCTCTCTTTTTCCTGATTTGTTAACTGTGACATTTTATTAAATGCACCACGGAATTTAAAAGAACCCGTTAATTGCATATTTTCTAATTTCAAGTGAATTTCTCCGCCTGTTTTACTAGTCAAATAAAATGATTTTACTAATGGCGTTTTACGAGCATTTCTGTCTAAAATGTTTTGAGCTTTTTTAATATCATCTATATGTAACGGTAGTTTTTTTGTTATCATACTAACACCTCTTCCAATGATCTATTCCTAAGTTTTCGTATTTAGCAACTCCTTTATACGAATCCATCTATATTAAGAAAAAATCTTTATATATGTACCTCACTCTGTAATACACACATTTGCAAACAATTCAACATCCTCTTCATATCACGTTCTTTGTAATGATTTAGGCATGCAATTTGGATCCAGTTATTCTTTTGTAAATACGCTGATTCATAATGGACGATATATCCTTGTAACGCTAACGCATCCCCTAACGCTTTAGAAGAAAGACCTTTATTTAATTGAATGGTAAGTATAATTGGCGCAGAATGTTCTCTAGGTGAAACTAGATTTAAGCCTATAGTAGTAATAGCTTGTTCAATATATGCATACGTCTCTTTTATTTTTTCAAATACCATTTCATCTTCGAATCTTTTTAATGCTTCTTGCAATGCATAAATTAAATTCCATGAATGTGAATATGGAATACTTTCATTTTCTTCGTACATACCAATGTCCATATAGGCCGGTAAAGTCTCGTTTACTTTCACATTATGATTATGAAAAACGAAAGATAATCCAGTAAACGATTTAATTGCCTTTCCGCTCACGCCGCTCGCAAAATATACATCCTTTAAATCTATCGGTATCGCTCCAATTGAGCTAATACAATCTACACATAGTTTCACTTTATACTTTTCACATAATGCATTTAACTCGTCTAAATCATTTAACATTCCGGTAGATGTTTCATGGTGAACAAACCAAAGCCATTCATAATTTCCAGCTTCCATTATTTGTTCTAATTCTGTATAAATAAATGGTTGTCCCATTTCCTTTTTATACGTATCAAAATGTAATTGCGCGCGTGTTGCGTGTCCAACTAATCTATTGCCAAATTCCCCATTCGTTAATACTAGTCCTTTTCCTTTTACAGAGCGTAATTGTAAAGCAATAGCATCACTCGCTAACGTCCCTGTTCCTAACATGATTTGCACATATTTCGCTTTCGTCATATGTAGTAAACGTTTTTTCACATTTTCCATCGTCACTTGAAATGACTTAGAACGATGCGAAATCGGCTTAGTAGAAAATGCCTTTCGAACATTTTCTTCAATATCTACTGGACCTGGTAAAAATGTATATTCTTTCGTCATAATCCCACCAACACTCGATACTTCAAACATAGCTGGAGTAACATACATTGGCTGGAAGGCTGCTTCTTCTGTACCAACTAACGAATGGAAAGATTTGAATCCCATTTGCTCATATAAAGGTAGTTCACGTGTTGTCGCAGAAATGAGTGCTAATTCATATCCATTTAGAAGCAAATAACGATGTAAAAAGCGAATTAATCCTAACAATGCTCTTCCATTTCGATATTCACGTTCTACTGAGAGTAAACGAATTTCATACACGTTTTCTCCATGCTCTTGCAAATAAAAATCTAAATTTGAAATTTTATAATCTAATGAGAATGGTCGTTTTCCTCGCAATGCAACCATACCTACTAACTTATCTTCATCTAAACAAATTAAATATGTATTTTCATCATGAAAACGATCTATACGAACACGCTCTTTCATTTCTTCATGTTGCGGGATTTCTTCTACAAATGTTTTATAATTCAATTTATGTATATGTTCAAATTCCCAAGCTTGATCAGCAACTTTATAAATTAACCCCATGCTTTCTCTCCTTTATGCATTTAATAAAAATGATAAGTGGAGATTAACTCCACTTATTAAAAGTTCATTTCATTCGCGATTTACATATAAAATAAGTACAATGATAAGTGCACTTAAAATAGTCGTAACAATAGAGTAAGAATACAAAATCATGCAAACTGGTAAACAAGCGATTGTAATTAACCCTGGCTTAGTAAATCCTTTAAAGATTAAATAAAATATAACGAAAACAGCAACAAGAGTAAGCGCTATCAAATAATCAAATGCGATTAATCCTCCAATAAAAGTTGATATGCCTTTTCCGCCCTTGCCTTTAAATACAATTGGATAAATATGACCAAGTAAAACAGCCAGTAAAGCTAACAATACAAATGTAGAATCTCCAAAAAGGTATTTTGCAATAGAAACTACGATTGCCCCTTTAATTGCATCACCTAAAAATGTAGCGATGAAATATCCTTTTCCATATACACGCCCCATATTTCTTGCGCCAGGATTACCGCTTCCTTCATCCCGAATATCAACGTTATGTCTCCATTTCGTTACTATATAAGCGGTCAATATGTTTCCAAATAAATAAGAAGCGACCAAATACAAAAACTGCATACTATTAATCATGTAATCATTCACTTTCTACATGGGAATACATATACAATATTCAAGAACTATGTATATTGTACTTTTTTATCCACACCCCTTTATATATTTTAACATCATATATTTACAAATCATACAAAAATTCTCATGCAGTTATATTTTAAAATATTTATTCTTCATTAAATAATATGTTCCTTTCACTGCTAGTTCTGATTGTGGTACAAATGTAACGTCTCCTATACTTTTCTCACAGCATTTCTTAAATTCAGCATATATTTCAGGTACGAAACGCAGTATGCTGCCACTTACTGCAATTGAAGTTGTTACATCAAACTGCATTTTATTGTAAATATTCACCGTAATTCTCGTTAATTCCTTAGCCGCTTGTAAAATGATTTCATGTGCATCATCATTCCCATTTCTAGCTTCCCCAATAACGGATGGTGCAATTGCTGCCACTTTATCTTTTGAAGAACTATAAACTAGTCTTTTTATATGAGACGACGTCAAAAGTTGAAACTCATCTTGAATCCTTATGCTTAATGGGCAAAGTGTAACCCCTTGATCAAATTGATTTGCCATTCTCTTTAAACCTTGTAACGCAATCCAATACCCACTTCCTTCATCTCCTAAAATATGTCCCCATCCACCGCTATACTCATACACTTCTCCTATCTTTCCAATACAAATCGCGCCTGTACCGCCAATTGTTAAAATTCCATCTTTTCCTTTTAAAGTAGCTGCATGTGCAATCATTGCGTCATTAAAAACTTCAATTGGTGTTCCATACTTCTTTTTTAAACGTAATGTTAATTCATTTGTATTTGCTCCACTTACACCCGCTAATCCTAAACAAATACAAACGCAATCCCCATTTAATAACCCTCTCTGGCATTGATCAATCGCTTCCATAATATGAAAAAGTGCTTCTTCAAAATCTATTAATATATTTCCAAAGCCACTTGTAGCTCTTACAAGTTCGTTTCCGTCTTTATCAAATGCAATTGCTTCTGTCTTCGTTCCGCCGCCGTCTACTCCAATCATATACTTCATGCGTTCGCCTCATTCTCTTGAAATTAGAGGGAATGTTATGTTCCCTAAAACTACAGATTGCTTAGCACCAGTTGCGCTCGGGACATTACTCGGATTACGATGATACGTTTCATTTGCTAAAATGGCAAAGGCGATTGCTTCCTTCGCTTCTGAAGAATAGCCTATATCTTCTTGAAGGAATAATGCACATTTTTCTTCTTTCAATCCATAACGTATCATTTCTACAAGTGTATCATTATAACTTCCGCCACCACCTAGAATTACCTCATCGATTTCATAATACGGCAAAATAAACTCCTTATAGTGATGAACAATTGAACTTGCTGTAAACATTGTGACAGTCGTCAATATATTTTCTTTACTATGCTTTTCAAACCGCTTCAATAACTCACTGACAAATTCTTCTCCAAACTGTTCTCTACCAGTTGATTTCGGTGGACTCATTTTCAAAAATGGATGGTTCATACAATATGTCAAAACCTCTTCTACAACTACACCCTGTTTTGCAATCTTACCATTTTGATCATATGGCAACTGAAATAATCTTTGACATACTTCATCCATTATCATATTCCCTGGACCAGTATCAAAAGCTATAACGCTCTTCTCACTTAGTTTACTTGGTATAGCGGTAACATTACCGATTCCGCCAATATTTTGTAGTAGTCTATTTTTAGTTTGGTGGCGATACAAAATAATCTCTGAATATGGTACAAGTGGTGCACCTTGTCCCCCTGCTGCCATATCCATCGTTCGAAAATTAGAGATAACCGTCGTTTTCGTTTCATACGCTATAACTGCTGGTTCTCCAATTTGCAATGTGGAAGGAATCATACTACCATCTTGCTGTGGCTGATGATAAATCGTTTGTCCGTGAGAACCAATTAAATCTAATTGTCCCAAAGGAAAATTGGTCTCTTTACAAACTTCCTTTACAGCATCGGCGAAGCATAAACCGAGTTTGAAATTTAAACTGCATATAAGTTGTACATTTGAATTTTCTATTGATAATGCCTGCTGGATCTCATTTTTTATATCATTACTAAATGGCACAGTCGTAAAATGGATGAGTTCAACTTTAGAACCCACACCGCTTCCTTCTATATGAACGAGTGCTACATCTATACCGTCTAACGAAGTACCAGACATTACCCCTGCAACATACATAACATGCATAACCTCCTCTTTATTAAAAAACAATCATGTAAGTTACAAACGTACAACCGAATGAAAATAATATAAATCTAAAAAACAACTGAGCTTTTGATACAAACGATCCATCAATAAAAGAAACAACTATAGTAAGCAAAATACTTGCCGCAATGCTTGTAACGAGCCATATACTATGCATTTGTGATAGATGTAGCATTCTTAATAAAGGTACAAAAAGAAAATTTGAACATATTACTCCAAATAGTAATAAAAATACCCCTTTATAACTAAATTTTATATTCATCCTAATTCACCCTCTCTGAACTTCATGTAAAAGAAGTGATAGACAGAATGCCTATCACTCATAAATAGAGTATGGAGCTTACGAATTAACAGATTCTCCGTCTCCATTCTTTTCAATTTCAAGCATATTTTTGTCGTACATTTTAAAGAATGGTAGATAAATAAGGAATGATATTGCTATATTTATTGACACTAATACAACTGCACGCCAATCTCCTCCTGTAGCTAAGTACGCACCAATTGGAGCTGGTAGTGTCCAAGGCGGCATAATATGCGTTGGTGTTACAAATCCCATTGCAGTTGCAGAATAAGCTATAGTAGCTGTTACTAGCGGTGTAATAACGAAAGGAATAATTAAGATTGGATTCAGGACAATTGGTAAACCGAATATAACTGGTTCATTAATATTAAAAATACCAGGCACTATACAAGTCCTCGATAGTGCTTTCGAATATTTTGATCGTCCAAATACAATCATAGCTAACACAAGTCCTAACGTCGCTCCTGAACCACCAATCCAAATAAACCATTGATAAAACGGCTCTGGTGCAATGAATGGAAAATGACTTGCACCACTTGCTACAGCTTCACCGTTCTTCCCTAAATACACATCCCAAAGCGGCCTTGCTACAGTACCTACAACGGATACACCGTGTATCCCGAAAGACCAGAAAAATGTAATTAAAAATACAGGTATAATAACACCAAAGTAACTATCACCAGCTTTAACTAACGGTGCTGCTAATTTATCTACAACGTAATGTACATCCACTTTAAAAACGACAGTAATAAGACTCATAATAATAATAACGAAAGCCGCAGGTATAAGTGCTTCAAACGAACGCGCTACTGATGGTGGTACTTGCTCTGGCATTTTGATCGTTACGTTTTTCTTCTTACAAAACCTTAAAATCTCCACTGATAAAATAGAAACAATCATCGTCACGAATAGTCCATGACCTCCGAGATTTGTCATCGGAAGCATAAATCCTTTTTTATCAATTAATTCAGGCGTTAATGTTAATAGTAATGAACATACTGCAAGCTGTGCCCCTGATAAAGCATCTAGCTTATAACTTTTCGCTAAATTATATCCTATTCCAAATGCTATATATAAAGACATAATAAACATTGTTAAACGATATGGTATTAATATACTCGTTTGATTTTTTAATGCCCAAACTGATATGAAACTATCTTTCGGTAATGGTGGAAATGCTACGATTAAAAAGAAACTTCCTACAATGATAAAAGGTAATGCTGAAATAACTCCATCACGGATTGCTTGTAAATGCCTCTGTTCAGAAAGCCTTGCCATCGGTCCAGATAAATTTTTATCAAGAAACGTGACAAAATTATTCATAACGCTTCCCCCTAACTAATTAAATCATTTACAGTTTTTAATAAAGTCGGTCCGCCAAGCGGCGTGTATGCTTGCGGCGGTATAATACCGCACGGGATAGATACCTCTTCTGCGAATTTTTTAACTGAATCAAATCGATGTCTTACTTGAGGTGCAACCATTACAACATCCCAGCCATTCTTCACTTCTTCTTCCACCTCATTTGTTCCAATCGCATGCACTTCCATGTTTACCCCTTTTTTCTCCGCTTCTTTTTTTAAAGCGTTTACAACAATTGCACTGGACATCCCTCCAGAACAAACAAATAAAACCTTCATTTATTAATCCTCCTATACTTATAATTTATCACCCTTCGAATGAAAGGAAGTTTCACTTTACTAACAAGCATATGAAGAAGTGAAAGAATTTAGTTATGATGAAAGTAAATTTCAATAAAAATATTTTTCCTATTAAATTAATGTTTCAATATTCATTTTTCTCAATTGTAAGAACAACCTCTCCTCGGATATTATATTAGTTAACGATAAAATAGGGAGGCGTATAAATGATCGTTAAACGTTTGTTAATGATATGTTGTATCGTCATCTTTTTTATTTCTTTCTCTTTCATTTCCCCTTACTCTACTTATGCTGAAGTAAATACTACGTACAAAAAACATGAATTACGTGCTGTATGGGTTGCATCTGTTCTTAATATTGATTGGCCCTCAAAAACTGGCTTACCTATCGAAAATCAAAAACAAGAGTTTATTAGATTATTAGACGATGTAAAAAACACCGGTATGAATGCAGTTGTTGTACAAATAAAACCAACCGCTGATGCTTTTTACCCTTCCAATTACGGTCCTTGGTCTGAATACCTTACAGGTACACAAGGAAAAGATCCTGGTTACGATCCACTAGCATTTATGATTGAAGAAGCACATAAAAGAAATATAGAATTCCACGCATGGATTAACCCATACCGAATAACGATGAATCACACTGATATAAATCGATTATCAAATAATCACCCTGCAAGACAGCACCCGGATTGGGTTGTACCTTATGGCGGAAAATTATATTACAACCCTGGTATTCCAGAAGTGAAAAAGTTTATAACTGAAGGTGCTTTAGAAATTGTGCAAAATTATGACATTGATGCGCTCCATATGGATGATTATTTTTATCCATATAAAGTAGCGGGTGAACAATTCCCCGATCAAAAAACGTACGAAACATATAATAACGGTAAATTTACAAATATAGAGGATTGGCGACGTGACAATGTAAATGAACTTGTAAGAGGTTTAAATACTGCTATAAAACAAGAGAAATCATATGTAAAGTTTGGCATTAGTCCTTTCGGCGTATGGCGAAATATAGCTGACGATCCAACTGGCTCTAACACAACTGCAGGTCAAAGAAACTATGATGATCTTTATGCTGATACACGTGAATGGATACAAAAAGGTTACATTGATTACATTACACCGCAAATATATTGGAATATTGGTTTCACACCAGCTGCATATGACATATTAGTAGATTGGTGGGTAAAAGAAACAACTAATAAACCGATTCACTTATACATCGGTCAGGCGGCCTATAAAATTAATAATAATTCTGTCCCCGCTTGGTCTGATCCTGAAGAATATCCAAGACAAATTGCATTAAACCGGTTATATCCTGAAATAAAAGGGAGTATGCATTTTAGCTTAAAAGATATTAATAACAATCCACTAGGAGTTAAAGATAGACTCGCAAAAGACGTATATAAACATCCTGCATTAATCCCGCCTATGCCTTGGCTTGATCATGAACCACCAAAACAACCGACTTTAAAAGGAGCCATTCCAAGAGATGAAGGTATTGCTGTCGGTATCATTGATGATAGAGAGAATGACTCTGCTTATTACGCCATTTACCGAGTGAATGGAAAAAATGAAGTGGATATAGAAAATCCAAAAAATTTACTTACTACTGTAAGAAAAACAAAACTTGGAGAGATTTATGTAGATAAAACAGCTATTTCTGGAGAAACGTATACGTATGTAGTAACTGCAATTGATCGATTGCATAATGAAAGTGTTGCATCTAGTCATACAACCGTTAAAGCAAAATAACATCTAATAAAAAAGCGCCTTAAAAGCTAAAAACGATAGCTTTAAGGCGCTTTTATTATTTATTTTTAAACTTCTCAGTCGCTGCTCTCATCTTCACATTCAAATCGTGATCAATTGAGTCACGAATATCTCGTTCTACTACTTCCATTTCTTTTTTGAAATTTTGCAAGTAGATTTTTAGTTCTTCTTCTTTTTCTGGTCGTTGTGAAGGTGGTAATTGTACGACTAACGACAGCATAGCTGTTAAATCTTTCATTAAGAACGTTTCAAGTTTATGTTGTTGCTCAAACATGCGTTGTTCTTGATAATACGGCAAAGCATTTAATACTGAAATTGTAATATCATCAACCGTTCGTTGTAATGAAGGATTTATTGAGCGTTTATACGCTTGAATTGTATTTAATGCATCTGGATATCGATCATAAAAATACAATTTATAAAACGATAAATCTGTCGGTTTTACAGTTTGCTGCGTTTCTTGTCTTAAAAAATCTTTTACTTTCATCGCCGCTACATCAATATCTTCATTAGTAAGCTTTTTCGTTGTTTTTGCCATTACATGTACTTTTTTCTGTTTTTCTTTCGGTAACATCGAGAATACTTGCTCTCTCGTACGTTGACCCGATGCACAGAAAAGAGTGTTTAATGTATGTTGTTCTTTCTTTCCTTCCGTACGAATCCAACGATAAAAGAGAGGGTGTTGTGTAAATTCTTGTAGAAACGGTAATGATTTATTCGATAACTTATCTAAAGAATCGTGTGCTCTTTTATATGGCTTCGTCCATGAAAAATACAGTTTACGTCCGAAATATACAACTAATACAACGACAGTAAATGCGATTAAAAGCAATGTACCTAATAGTACTAATACAGTTTGAATGAAACTCATTTTTTCACCTCCTCTAAAAGTCTGCTATTTTCTTGGGCGCTGAATGAGTTTTTGTTTCATTTCATCATTAAATGTGTCTAGTTCAATAACAAACTTCTTACTTGACTCGATAATACGTTCTGACGATTTCTCAGAAGCTTCAATTGCAGCGAATACGTTTTGGAATGACTCGCGTAATTTATCCATGCTAATTGCAGGATTTTCAAGCAGTTTTGTTGTTTCTTCTGTATTTTGTTTTAATGCTTGAGAATTGCTTAATACCATTGATTCAATTGCTTCATTTGTCGCATTCACTGCATCAATTGTTTTACGCTGATTTGTTAATGCTAGCTGGATAGCAGCAGAAACTGTTACAACGTTTTGCGTCATCGTAATTGCATTACGAATTGCCTCCGTTAACTTTTCATTATTTTTCTTAATAATGTCTACAGATGCGATAGATTGTAATAACACACTTTTCGCTTGCTGCATATTACGCGTACGCACTAAAATCTTTTCTAATGCATCGTTAATTAATGGAATATCTCTTTGACGTTCTGGATTTTGTTTCTCAGCTTCCAGCATGCCAGCAAGTTTTCTTCCTAAGTATACTTGTTTATCAAGAGCGTGAATTTTATCGTGCGATTGCTCTTTAAGCATTTCAAGGCCAACTGTATCTTCTTGTAAGTTGTCACGACCAATAAGAAGGGATCTTATAATCTCCTCAATTTGCTTATCTATAGATTGATATTTATGCACGTATGTTTCAAGTGGGTTTTTCTTGAATACTTTAAACATTATTTTCTTCATACCACTTGCTTTTAGTGAATTCGGATCAAGCTCTGATACCACTTTGCGTAATTCTAACAATGTATTTGGAATTTCTTCGTTCTTTCCATTCATCATCGCTGTGACAGGACGTTTTAATGCTGATAACGTTTGTCCTGCTGCTTGTTGCTCTTTATCCCCTAAATCGCCTAGTTGAGACAATACTTTTGATAAATCTGTATTTTGCTCGCTATTTAACTTTTGTACATAAAGATCAGCTTCTTTATTCAGTTCCTCTAATTCCGCATCTTTTATAACTGTATCAACCACTATTTCTACATTATTATCTTTCACAATCGATACAGGTTCTTTTTTCTCGAGTTCAGTCAACAAAATCGCTCCTTTATTTATATGTGCGAATTTATATGCACTATATTTCATCTATTATATCGTATTTCATATTCATTCTAATTGCTTGAAATCGATTTATTTAGAAATGCCTGTTTATGCAGTCATTCCCTGTTTCTTACTATAAGTATACCTGTAATCAACATAATTTTCCTCAGACTTAAGACCTAGAGAACAACATGCTGAAGGCGGATTCTTCGTATGTTACGTATATAAAGGATGTTCTTCCTATCAAACTGTACTCAATCTTTTGACATACACCCTTTTTCAATGTGATAATTATATTACGCTCAAGTCCATTTCTTCTTGCGCGCTACGAATGCTCCATTTTGAAATGCTAATAACACCGTTTCAAACATTTCATCTTCTTTAATCATTTTTCTAAACTCGGCTAATTCACTTGCATGAGAAGTTGCATTATCAACAACAAGAATACCTTTTGGTTGTAAAATGCGTTTTATATGCTCAAGCCACCACATGTATTGCGTACGCTCTGAATCTAGGAAAATAAAATCAAATGAATGATCTATTTGCGCATCTAAAAATGCCCCTGCTTCTTGATTATGAACATCAATCCTTTGCAACAGGTTTGCCTTTTCAAAATTAACAAGCGCCTCTCCAACTCGTTCTGAAGAAAGCTCCACAGTTGTTACATTTCCATTTGTTTCTTCTACCGCATGAGCTAACCACAATGTAGAATAACCATTAGAAGTTCCAATTTCTAAAATATTTTTTGCGCTACACCCTTTTGCTAAAATTGATAAAAATTGCCCCATCTCACGAGAAATATTCCGTAATTTTTCTTCCCGTGTTTTTTTATTTCGATCATGCTCTTCTCCATATTGTTCAAGTTGAAATAATAATGAATGTAACGTATCCATTCTTTTCATCGCCTTTCCAAAGCAATATGATGAAAAAGCTCTTGTTGCCTGTCTACTTTCATTATATGCGAAACGAAAACCTTTTTCTCGTTATATGACAAAGATTTAAATTTTTTTATAGCATATTGTTTCGTTTTTTGGTAAAGTTAATTTCTACGTGCAATTATTCCATTCATACTATTTTTAATTCAATTGCAGTTATTAAATTATATAACCCCCAATTAAATGAATCGGTATTTCAAATTCAATTAAGCGCCCTTTCCGGACGCATTTTCTTTTGTTTATATATTTCTAGAAGAAAGGATGCTTACAATGAACGTGATTAGCTTAGATGCTGCTCGAAAGCGAAAACAGCATAAAAAATTAATGATTACTATACCGATTATTTCACGTATTTATGAAGAAGACGGGGAAATTAAATTTGAGGTAGCCGGCGAAAAAGATGTGCCTCTTGAAATGTTAGAAAAATAATAAAAAAACGCATTTCTGAAGAAATGCGTTTTTTATATTTTTACATTTAAATGCATAAGCTTCTCAGGATTAACTACCATATAAATGTTTGAAATCTTCTCATCCTCAAATGCGAACGAAAGAACATATGTTATTTTATTATTTATTGTAACTATAACTCCTGGCATACCATTTACTATTTTGAAATCAACAGTGTACTCTTCTGTCAATCGTTGCGCAATCCCAAAGAACAAACGTATAATTCGATCCGCAGAATAAATCGGATGAATCGCAGTCGTAACTTTACCACCACCATCAGCTTTGAGTATAGCATCTGTTTTTAATACTTCTAACATACCTTGCGCATCCCCACACTGTAATGATGATACAAACTTTTCAACATAAGCAGCCATTTTCTTCGTACTTAATGTCGATTGCTTCGGCTTATCCAATATACTTTTTCGTGCCCGTTGAAAAATCTTTCTACAGTTCACACTACTCTTATCAACAATCGAAGCTATTTCTTCGTATTCATAACTGAAAACCTCTCTTAATATGAAAACAATCCTTTCTACCTCAGACAGTTGTTGTAAAAGTAATAAATATGCTGTGGAAAGGGATTCTTTCATTACAAATGACTCTGATGGCTCATCACTTTCTTCTACTAGTGGCTCTGGCAACCACATCCCTACGTACACGTTGCGTTTATACGCTGCCGAACGTAATTTATCAATTGAACGATTTGTCGCCATCTTACACAAATAGGCTTTCATATTTTCTATAGACTGAAGATCTTCTATGTTATTTAATGAGATAAATACATCCTGAACGATATCCTCAGCATCCATAACACTCCCAAGGATTCTATATGCTAACGAAAATAATAATGGTTGATACACTTCATATAATTGCTCCGTTTCCATGATGAACTGCCTCACTTTCTAATTGCTTTAAAATGTGTAACGCTGCACGTTTCCCGCTTGCTACTGCAGCATCAGCTAATATTTCATCATGCCCAGCCCAATCACCTGCAACGTAAACACCTGGCATTTCAGGGATATTAGGACCTGGGGTTTCAACTCGGTTAATATGAGGAAAATCATATACTACCTTTATTGTCGGTAAATATTGCTGTGCAACAACTTCTCTTTTCCAATTTGGATGTAACAAATCCATCGTACTTTCTAACTGTTCTTTATCTTCATGAGTGTGTTTCATCTCTAGTGCAGGATTCTGGTACTTTATTAAACTCACAGCAATTGATCCATCATCACTTAATTTAGCTGCTCTTGATTGATTCGTGAAAAATATAGGTTGATCTAACCCTAATGCAAATTGATGTGTCGGATTAGGTAATCGTCTCAAACCAATATCTAATGCAGCAACAGTAACCGGTACCGATTGTTCACTCCATCTATGCAAGCTTGTTCCTTCTGCACCTTTTATTATGTTACAAGCTTCTTTCGGTGGAGTCGTCACAATGACTGTACCTACTTCAAATACCTCATCGTCAAAACAATATATTCTTTGTTTATCTTCGTAATGCTCTATTTCCAAAACATGCTTTTTAGCCAAAAATTGCACCCCGACATGATTCGCTATGTCTCTTAATTTTGTTATTATCGTCTCCCAGCCACCATCTACATAAAATACCCCTTCTTTTATTGAAAGCTGTATTTGCTTTAGTACAGATGATGCTAATTGTATTGTAGGAGCAAACGTATATGTTGTTGTTCGGCATAATGCATAAAATATATTTCGAACCATTGGATCTTTTATTTCATTTTCTGTCCATGTAGTTAGGCTCATTTTTTGAACTTCTCCTACATTTAAATTCCCTAAACGAATCATTAGACGTAAGAATTGTACTTTTGCAGACCACGAAAGTAGTGGTGTTGATAAAATTGAGCGAAAATCTGTTGGGATGGTGAATATATCCTTTTTCCATATTCCATGTGCTTTTGTAGATGGGATTCCACCCGGTAGATTCATACCGAGCTCATTAAAAGTTAAAAATGCTGCTCCTCCTCTATATAAGGCGTGTGCACCAAGGTTCATACAGATCCCATTTTTATTTATAGTCATCCCTCGACCACCAAAACGACTGGACTTTTCTAACACAATCACTTTCCTTCCAGCTTTCGCTAAATATATAGATGCTGTTAATCCAGCAAGGCCACCACCAACAATTGCTACATCAAATTTCTTCATAATAAAATCCCTCCTTATCGTTCTACATACAAGACGAACGATTAAAGAGGGATGTGACATAAAAATATATTTTTACTCATCTATTTTATTTCATTATTTTTTTATTCTGTCATATTGCATACGAAATAACTCAATTGCAAACGGTATATCCTCTGCACTTCTTATATAATAACTGATCCATCCTGATTCAGGTAATACGTGATGTGCTTTCACTAATCCTTTGTTTACTAATTCATCTCGCTTTAACTTTGGAAATGGTAAATCAACTAACTTATCTCCATGCAGATGACCAAGTTCTTTCTTACCATAATTTATTTCAATACCACCAAATCGATGCGGTTTTTCAGAAACACCCGCCCAGCTGAGCACTTCATTTCTAATCATTTCACTAAATGACATGGACATTCACTCCTTATAAATGATTGATGTAATTATAAATTAACATTTTCATTACTTTTTTCCATCAATCCAAAGTATGAATGGGGATACGAATATAGTTTAATCTCAACACCTTTATTTATTTCATAATGAAAATAATTTCAAAGGGTATTTATTCTATTATATAGAATTATTATTAAAAATAATTTTAAGGGATAGATTTATATGAACGAGGTATTATTACAAAAGGCGAATTTATTATGATATCAACAACAGCACATAACAAACACTAGACACATATCCTAATTTTGTATCTTTACTTACTAATAGAAAGGCAGGTAATACAATTGACTTCCAATATCGACTACACTTCCCCCTCAACTAATTTCACTTATGATTTAAATAAAAGTAATTTTTTTCAGAAAGATGCCCAAAATTATATAAACGTACTTGGCATGAAACAATTAAATACGTTAGAAAACACTTCTTTATTAGATATCTATTTAAGTACAGGAAATGTTGTAGAGCCGCATATACATCAAAATGCAGCTGAACTTGTTTACTGTATTTCAGGATCGGCGGTTGTTTCTTTACTTAATCCTTTTACAAATCAAATATTAAACTTACCAATAAAACCGGGGCAAGTTGCAAATATTCCACAAGCATGGTGGCATTATGAAATTGCTACAGCAGATAACACTCATTTATTAGCAATTTTCGACGCACCAACACCAGAAGTTATTTTTGGTTCTGACATGTTAAGATTAACTCCCACTAATATAATGGCCCATACTTACTGTCTCGATGAACAACAATGGAAACAAGCAGTATCCCCTATTCAATCCACTACAGTAATTGGTCCTCCAGCAAATTGTAATCAAAACCGTGAAATGAAAAATCATCCACCCCATCCCCCCGCTCAACACCACAATCCGTATCGTCAAGATTCTTATTACTTTCCTTTTTACTGGGGCTATTAATTTGTAAATTTTCAAAAGAATCATCATTTATCTCCTAGGAAAATACCGAGGAGATTTTTTTATTGTATCTTCTCTTCCTATTAATAATAGTAACAATTGATAGTGTACATACATATAATATTTATATATTAAATTGGAGGTGATAGTACTATGAGTAATTATAACTATCGAAAAAACTACTCTTATAATAAAAATAGTAGCTCTTCAGCATCCTCTCAATCTTCGAATTCGCAATCTTCCAATTCCCAATCGCAAAGAGACTTAACTCAGCAAGGCTATGTAAAGAAAAAAGGATGTAACTGTAATAAAAATAAATAGTTTATTTTATGGATGAATTCTTTTTTAAAAGAATTCATCTTTTTTTTTGCTGATTGGAATTTTTTAAGTTACATAATTTATTCCTTAAATAAGAAAGGTAAAATTATACTTTTTTATACGAACTTAACAAAGAGTAATTGTTCATTTAATTTATTACATATTCCCCCAAAAAATATAGTCCTTCCTAAATTTATTAGGAAGGACTATATACGAACCTCTGTTTAATTTCCTATTAACATTGTAACAAATTAGACGATATTAAGACCTGCGCTTACAAATCCGGCAACTGCAGCTATTGGACTAGCTCCTGTTAATGAAACATATACTAATATTTTATCCCCAGCAACTACTGGAACATTATAAGCTTGGATTCCTGTTGCTGTAGTACCAATTGCTATTGCTGGTAATGCTGGTGTTAATAATAGAGGTGGCGCTACTGGTGTAAACGTATTACTTGCAGCAGGTGCGATAAATATTTGCATCTGAATTTGAACAGGTGCTAATGGAGCTAACGCCGCTGTTGCACTAAAGAATCCTGCTAATGACGTGATAATTCCATCACGTGGTGCTACAAATGCATAATCACCTACAACACCTGGTAGTATTGTGAGAGTTCCTCCCACACCTGGAGCTATGCCAGGCTGACTAAATCCAAATCCAAGAAGAGTTCCTGTATTAGCTAATGCCGCATTAACTAACAGAGCTGGTGTTGTACCTGAAGCAAACGGAATAATTGCTCCGCCACCAGTTGCACCAGTTGCTCCTGTTAATCCTGTCGGTCCTGTATCTCCCGTTGGACCTGTTGCTCCCGTTGCTCCTGTCGGGCCTGTATCTCCCGTTGGACCTGTTGCTCCCGTTGCTCCTGCTAGACCTGTGTCTCCCGTTGGACCTGTTGGGCCTGCTGCTCCAGTGTCTCCTGTTGGGCCTGTTGCTCCTGCTAGACCTGTGTCTCCCGTTGGACCTGTCGGGCCTGCTGCTCCAGTATCTCCTGTTGGACCTGTTGCTCCTCCTCCTGGACCCGTTGGACCTGTTGGACCTGTTGCTCCTCCTCCTGGACCTGTTGGACCTGTTGGACCTGTTGCTCCTCCTCCTGGAGTAGCCCCAATTAATTGAGTTAATAAATTTAATAGAAGTTGTAAACTTGCTGGATCAATAATTAAAGAGAAGAAGAATGGTGCAAGAGCACTGTAGAATTGTTGTAATAAAGAAAGTAATTGACCTAGGTCTGGGTTAGGAGATTGTAATAAATTAATAATACTTTGAATTAGTTGTTTTAAGAAATTCCCTTCTGGAGAAGGTGCTAATTCATTTAGTAAGTTCAATAGTTGAGTAAACAAATTGAGTAAAGCTAATCTGTTTGCGTCACTTGGATTTGCAAAAAACGCTGCAATAGCCGCAATTAAAGAATTTAGTAAAGTAATCAATCTCCCTAATTGTTCGCTAGTAATTGGAACCGTTTGTGGATTATTACAACAATCTGGAGTGAAAACAATCGGATTATTGCAGTTGTTATGACCAAAACAATCATTATGTTTCATTTATTTCCTCCTTACTTTTCTTATAGTTGAGTGTTTTCCTATTTTAAGAACTAAAAAATCCGATTAAAAAAAGTGAGTGAGTTGTTATTTGTTTTACTTAAAATAGGAAACATGAATAATAATTAAACTGAAAAAACGTTATTTAATTATGTTCATGACTCACATATTAATTATATGTTTTTAATAATTGACTGCTTAGATTAAACACCTAAACTTAAGAGTTTATTTTATTTTTCCACGTTTATCTCTTAGGTCCAAAAGTACATTTTGATTTGAGTATAAAAACTAAGTATTAGCATATAACCACCAAGTAACAACAATACCTTTACTAAAATTGTATTCCCTCTACTATCATGAAGCCGTTTCTATTATCAAAAACTCGCATACAATATAGTGGACAAGTTATTGTATACTTCGTTCAAAAAACAATTTAGAGAGTGAGAATTAATCGCCTATTATTCAACCATTTATGGCATCTAGAAGATTCACCTCTACACTAGAGCTGCAACAGCTTGTTTAAACGATGCCAGTACTACTGCAACTGCTTTTCCGACTTTTACGTATTATATTATAACTTATATGTAAACGGCATTCTTCAACCTAGTGTGAACTCCAGTGTTACTACTGGACCTACTGGCGCTATCACAATTCCTGGTGGAGATGCATTAGACGATGGAATTCCAATTACAATCGAATTTATTGTCACTTGATTTTAACTAATTTAAAGTAGAAAAAGACAGATTCTTTTCATATAAGAATCTGTCTTTTTTAACTAATAGTGATAAATTGCAAAATAATTGATGAACCTTGTGATGGTGGTTGATTATCCAATAATGTTAGCTGACCAGTACTAACCTGATATAAAGGTTGTGGTTGAAGTATTCCATTAATAAACAAGTTAATATATGAAACCTCATTAGGAGATAATATGTGAGTTGTACCATATTGAGCGATCCCATCTGAATCTGTATATATAAGTTTTTCTCCATCTGCAAAAGTGTAAAATAATAAATTAGTTGTTGTAATGGGGCCAATAACTCCAGTTGGACCCGTTGAGCCTGTTACACCAGTCGGACCTGTTATCCCTGTTGCTCCCGTTACGCCAGGTGAACCTGTTATCCCTGTTGCTCCCGTTACACCAGTTGGGCCTGTTATCCCTGTTGCTCCCGTTACACCAGTTGGGCCTGT
>NZ_JBYTEA010000004.1:0-110349 GCF_058791995.1 Bacillus sp. EB106-04-02-XG92 | reverse complement strand
TGTTATCCCTGTTGCTCCCGTTACACCAGTTGGGCCTGTTATCCCTGTTGCTCCCGTTACACCAGTTGGGCCTGTTATTCCAGGTGACCCCGTTACACCAGTCGGGCCTGTTATCCCTGTTGCTCCCGTTACACCAGTTGGGCCTGTTATCCCTGTTGCTCCCGTTACACCAGTTGGGCCTGTTATTCCAGGTGACCCCGTTACACCAGTCGGACCTGTTATTCCAGGTGACCCCGTTACACCAGTCGGACCTGTTATCCCTGTTGCTCCCGTTACACCAGTCGGGCCTGTTGGAATATAAATTGGCGGAAGAGCCGGAAAGGTAGGTCCAATATTATCTGGTCCAACCATACCTTTATTCAACGATAATTTGTCATTACGATTCAAGTTAATACCTCCATATTTTTGTTTACTAATCAACAAAATAATACATCTATCATTTTAAGAAGAATTCCATCACTACTTTTTTCATTCTTAAATGATTTTTACATATAGTAAACTTTTTACCGTTGCTATAACTAGAAGTATTAATATAATAAAACAATAGTTCCATTTCAAAATAATAAATCGGTTACGCTCTAATTTAAAAATGAGGTGATTTATATTCAAGATAAGAATGAAGAAATAAAAAAAGAACTATTATCACTGGCTCTTGAAATTATTCTTCCATACAGACTTACAGGTCCTACTGGGCCTACAGGGGTTACTGGACCTACAGGCATTACTGGGTCCACAGGCATTACTGGGCCTACAGGCATTACTGGGTCCACAGGCATTACTGGGCCTACGGGCGTTACTGGACCTATTATCACAACAAACTCTATGTTCGCTAATAATACGTTAGGTGGTCCGATTTCAGTCATATTAGGTGGAACTAATATCCCACTTTCTAATAACCAAAGTCTCGGTAATTTTACAGTGAACGCTTCAAATGATATATTTACAATTCCTGTTACTGAGAGATATTATTTAACCTATCAAGTTAATACGACAACTGCACTACTTGCTGGTACAAGGCTACTATTAAACTCTTCAACTCCAATTCCTGGATCTATTTTTTCACCCGCAATATCAACTTCAAATTATAATAATAATTTAATAATCAATTTTATTGCCGGTAATACAATTTCACTTCAACTATTCGGCGTGTTATCCGTAGTTAATTTAGTTGGAGGTGGTTCAACTGGTGCCTCTTTAACAATTATACGAATTGATTAAAAAATGATTCGTTCTTTTTTATAATAATCATTCTTAAATGGTCAAATAGAAAAGATTACGTAATTAAAGCTAATATTCTTTCAATAACTACACGATAGTGATTAAGCAATAAAAAACATTTTGCACTATATTAATAGTAGAAAATATCTATACTAAATTTTCCGTATATACATTATCAATTTACACTTCTTCCTGCCGATGTTACATTGACTAAGAAGACAGTTTCTCAAATGCGAACCATCACAATACGTTTTTGAGAAACATACTCCAATCCTATACGCGAGAGCAATACTATGTTGACACTCAAACGAGTGTCTTTTTTTATGAATTTCAAAAAATAAAACCATCTTTTATAGATGGTTTATCAAAACACATTTCTTTATATTCCTGATGCCATAACAAGTTTATGCAGCTGGATAATAAATGGTCATACTTAACCGAGTTAGCGTACTTCCGGAATTATGATAAAAGTGTGGTCTATCCGCCTTAAAGCGAATTGCATCTCCGCTATTTAATGTATATTTACAATCATTTATTTCAATTGTCAATTCCCCTTCAAAAACCGTTATAAATTCTTCGGTCCCTTCTTTATGGCCTTCCGAACTTAATTTTCCTTCTGTTTCAATTTCAACCGTATAGATTTCAAAGTTCCTATCATCTTGAAAAGGAAAAGATGGATACACTTTATATCTCCCATTGTCTTCTAATAATGCTTGAACATCACTTCGTAAAACGACTTTCGTATCCGGTTGGGGATTATTAATTAAAGAAGTAAAAGACACTTTCAACCCGTTAGCTATTTTCCATATCGTTGTTAATGTTGGACTTGACTCTCCACGTTCAATTTGTCCAATCATCGTTTTACTTACACCTGTTAATTGGGAAACTTTTTCTAAACTTAATTTTTCTTTCTCTCGTATTGTTTTTAAATTTTTCGCCAGAATAAGTTGAATTTCTTCCATAAGAAACACTCCTATACTATATACAACATAACGACCGTTATGTATAATAAAAAGCACACGTTATATTGTTCTTTTCGGTCATTATAACATACAAAATAATTAGGGGGTTTTGAAATGCCTATATTTTCTTTTTTGTTATTTGTTTTTATAAGTAGCTTCACACCCGGACCTAACAATTTTTTAGCAATGACATACGCTAATCAACATGGTTTAAAAAGGAGTATGCAATTTTGCTTCGGAGTAGCTTTCGGATTTTTCATCCTCACTTCCTTATGTAGCTTCTTTAATATTGTCCTAATTAAAATTCTACCCATAATTGAATTTCCATTAAAAATTTTAGGTGTAGTTTATATGCTTTATTTAGCTTTTAAAATTCTTACTAGTAAAACTAGCACAGATCCCGATGAAAAATATAATAAAAATTTATTCACAGTAGGAATATTCCTTCAGTTTGTTAACCCTAAAGGAATACTATTCGGGCTAACTGTAGTATCAACTTTTATTCTCCCTTACTACAATTCATATTCAAGTTATCTACTTTTTTCATTATTTCTAGGTGTAGTCGGCTTAATGAGTACATTTAGTTGGTGCTTATTTGGTTCCATGTTTCAAAAACTTTTATTAAAGCATACGAAATCATTTAATATCATTATGGCCGTTTTATTAATGTTTAGCGCTATTTCAATTTTAGCCAATTAAATTCAAATTCTAAAATTCTATTTAATACTATGTATTACCTATAAAGCTCAGATTTCCAATAAAACTCTCTCATACAATACTTATTAATTTTCAAGGCAGTAGGCGTCCCCTCTATCTAATCTAATTCATACGAAATAAAGCGAATCTTTAGTCTTTAATCAGCCCGATCCCCACCTAAATTCTTTGCTTTTTCTGAATTTAGATGGGGGCTTACTTCCTGTTAATGCGGGATAAAATTATAAAAAGAGGATTACTCATTAAAAGTAATCCTCTTTTTTGTGCCGATTGTATTTTAAATATACTGTTCCTCAAACTAAACTCTTTACTTAACTTCATACCACCAACCTTTACGATCAAGGTAATCCGTCATTCCTTTAAGCTGTGCATCTGAAGTTGGTTCAGAGATAAAATATGTTAGACCATCCGATTGTAAGATGAATTTGGCCGTCATTTTAAGAGATGTTAATGCTCCCATCACATCAGGTGTTTCATAAGGGGAAAAAGCTCCTGTTTGAATGATATTTTGTTTAGATGGCGGAGTTGTCCCACTAGACTGCCCAGTTAAAGCATACACAATTGAATTTGCAATCTTATCTGGATTCCATTTTGCCATATCTGCTTCATTATCGATAAATCCAAGTTCAATTAAAATTGCAGGTGCTTTCGTATTCGCTAATACATAAAGGTCTTTTCGTTCCTTAGCACCACGATTTGTCCAGCCGATATCTTTTGAAAGTTGCGCTGCTACTTTTGCTGATAAAGCTTGTTGGTCATAGTACAGAACTTCAACACCATTAGCATTCGTATCATATGAGTTTAAGTGAAATGAAACTACTAAGTCTACATCATGTGAGTTTGTTTTAGATACGATGTTATTTAAATTTTGAGCTTGCGTTGTCCCTACTTCATCAGTGTCATCATAAACTGTATGCCCTAAAGCTCTTAATTTAGCAACAACTGCATCCTTAACTTGTCGATCCATAATGTGTTCTTTCCGATTCCCATAATTTGCACCTTGTACAATACTATTGTGACCTCCATGTAAACTATATCTAGCCATTGTTCCACATCCTTTTTTATCAATATATTCAAAGCTCGTCTTATTGTCCGGTCAAATATCCTGTACAGCTCAAGCAAACAATAATTAGGGCACTAATCTATTCTCTAAAACAAATATTTTAAGTTACGACATTTATCCATTTAAACTATTTATTTAGAAATCTTTTTATTGTAATACAGAAAAGTACGTTATAATATAAGTTACTGTTCTTTAGGAGGGGTTTAATGGCAGATAAATATAAATTTTTGATACTCATTGTTACAGTATTTTTTTCTTTCTTTTCCTTAATAAAAGATTTCCGTAACACTTCAAAAAGTTTCTTTTGGGGGAGCTTTACAATCTTAACAAGCTTTCTATTATTATTAACTCATGCTTTAGAATTAACTCCAATACTTCTCTATTCGGCACAGATGGCTCTTGAGATTATTACAATTCCACGTAAATTAATTCTTCCATCTAGCACTGAAGTTGCTTGTTTTTAGTAACAATCCGTGTATTTAAAAACTTCAACTCTATATTTCTAATTATCTTTACAAATATAAAAATGCGGTTTCTCCTTCTAAGAGAAACCGCACCATTTCAAAATTGTTATTAAATTTTAAACTGACTCGTATACAAGTCAAAGTAAAAGCCTCTATCTTCCATAAGAGATTCATGATTTCCTTTTTCAAGAATACTTCCATCTTTTATAACAAGGATTTGATCCGCTTTTTCAATCGTTTTCAATCGATGAGCGATTACGAAACTTGTCCGACCTCTCATTAAATTATTTAGTCCTTCTTGTATTTGCAATTCTGTTCTCGTATCAATATTAGAAGTTGCTTCGTCAAGAATTAATATATCCGCATCTGCTAAAATCGCTCGTGCAATCGCAAGAAGTTGTTTTTGTCCTTGACTTAAATTCGATCCTTCTGAAGCTATTTTTGTTTCATATTGATTCGGTAAATGCTTTATAAAAGAATGCGCAGATGCTGCCCTAGCTGCATTGATTACTTCTTCATCGCTAGCATCTAATCGACCATAACGAATATTATCCATAATTGTCCCGGCAAATAAATACGTATCTTGTAAAACTACTCCTATTTTACTTCGTAACGAATTCATATCATAATCTTTTATATTTTTTCCATCAATATGAATTTGTCCTTGCTGTATATCGTAAAAGCGCGTTAGCAAATTAATAATTGTTGTTTTACCCGATCCAGTTGGACCAACTAAAGCAATTGTCTCCCCTGGCTGCGCCTTAAGACTCACTTCTTTTAAAATTGTTTTATTTTCCTCATAACCGAATGAAACATTCTCAAGCGCAACATGTCCTTGTAAATTTTGTACGATGAATGCATCTTTTTTATTTTGGATTTCTGGTACTTCATCCATAATTTCAAAGACACGTTCTCCACCAGCAACTGCCGCTTGAATCGTATTCATCAAAGTTGCGAATTGACTGAGCGGTCTTGAGAATTGACGAGAATAATTAATAAAAGCTGCAATGACACCTACTGTTGTCATTCCATTTAAAACCATTACTGATCCAGTCCCAATTACAAGCCCCATACCTAAGTTATTTATAAAGTTCATACTTGGAAAAATAAAAGCTGAAAATGTATCCGCCTTCGTAGCAGACATTCTGAGTTGTTCATTAATTTTATTGAAATTTTGTACGGTTTCTTTTTCTTTCCCGTATAACGTTGTAACATCCGCTCCAGTTATAGCTTCTTCAATAAAACCATTTAATTCTCCTAAATCTTTTTGACGCTTTGCGAAGTTTTTACCACTATAAGCAACTAATTTTTTTGTAACGAAAAACATAATAGGTACTGTAATTAGTGTAACAATTGCTAAAATCCAATCTAATGCGAACATCGCAATTGTTACACCTATAAAGGTTAATGCTGATGAAATAATTTGTACAACACTTTGTGTTAACGCTTGATTCAAATTATCTATATCATTTGTCACACGACTCATTAAATCCCCTTGAGAACGTACATCAAAGAACCGTAAAGAAAGCGTTTGGATTTTCTCAAAAATATCTTGTCGTATTTTTTGAATCGTTTTTAATGCAACGTTAACCATGACAAATGTTTGCAACCATGTTAATAATACCGTTACACCATAAATCGCAATAAGTAACAAACACATTCTCGCCGTACCACTTAAATCTTTCGGCACAATATATTGATCGATAATTACTCCCATTAAATATGGACCTAACAGCCCGAGTAACGTCGTAACAAATACTAAAAATATAACGAACGTAAGAGCAGCCTTTTGATAGCCCATATAGTTCCATACGCGCATTACAGTTCCTTTCGTATTTTTAGCTTTACCCACCTTAGGCGCGTTACGCCCACCTTTATTAGCAAATTGTCCTTGGAAATTACGCATGTTCTTTCCCACCTTCTTTATATAAATTACCACCTTGGGAAAGATAGATTTCTTGATATACCTCACATTGTTCTACCAATTCTTCATGTGTGCCATTACCTACTAATTCACCGTTATCTAAAACGAGAATTTTATCAGCATCTATTATAGATGAAATTTTAGAGGCAATTAATATTGTTGTGGTTCCTTTATATTCTGTTCTTAATGCCGATTGAATGTTAGATTCTGATTTAGCATCTACAGCAGATGTTGAATCATCTAATATAAGAATAGATGGCTTTCTCACAAGCGCCCTTGCGATTGATACACGTTGTTTTTGTCCGCCTGATAAATTCGTAGCACCTTGTGTTAAATGGTATTGATAAGAATCTTCTAGCTTATTAATAAACTCAGTCGCACAAGCTGCTGAAGCTGCTACTTCCAGTTCGCCCTTCGTTGCATCTTCTTTACCATAACGTAAGTTCTCTTCTATACTACCTGAAAACAACAATGCCTTTTGCGGTACAAAGCCTATAGAAGCACGAAGTTTTTGTAAATCATACGCCTTAACATTTATTCCATCAATGCATATTTCACCTTGATCAACATCATATAAACGCGGTAACAGTTTTGCTAAAGTAGATTTACCACTCCCTGTAGAACCGATAATCCCTATCTTTTCACCTTTACATATGCGAAATGAAATATCTTTTAAAACATATTCATTATTTTTCGTATAACTATAACTAACATTTTTAAAGTCAATTTGCCCCTCAATTTTCTTAGGCACAAGCGCATTTGTTTCACTCTTAATATCAACCTCAGTATTTAAAACTTGCTGTACACGATCCGCGGACGGAAATGCTCGCGCGATTTGCATAAATACCATACTGATAGACATAAGTGACATTAAAATAATATTCAAATAGTTAATAAACGCTAATATAGCTCCTACTTGAAGCGTTCCATTAAATACTTTTTCTCCACCGATCCATAATGTTGCGACAATCCCGCCGCTTACAACTAACATAATGATTGGCATCATTAAAGAAATAAGCTGCACTGCTCGAATATTTATCTTCGTTAAATTTGTATTTACTTTTCCAAACTGAGTGATTTCATATTTTTGTCTTACATACGCTTTAATAACACGTACACCAGATAAATTTTCTTGCAACTTTGTATTCACTTTATCTAATGCTTCTTGCACTTTTTTGAACGTTCCGCTCGCTTTACTTGCAATAAATATAATCGCAAGCAATAAAATTGGAACGACTACGAGTAATATAGGAAATAACTCACGTGCTGTTACAAAAACAATTATTATACTTCCGATAAATAACAAAGGACCACGAACAAGAACACGTAATGTCATCGTCATCGCCGATTGAATTGAAGTAATATCATTTGTCACAATCGTTAATAATTTCCCAGTTCCAAATGAATCACGATTTTCACTAGAAAATGTTTCTATTTTCGCAAATACATCTTTTCGTATGTCTGTAGCGAAATTAACTGCTGCTTTTGTAGAATACATCATGCACCCAAGTCCTCCAACTAATCCGAGTGCTGCAGCTCCTATCATAAGAAGCCCCATTTTTATTACATAATTCAAATCACGGTTTGCTATCCCAACATCAATAATATGTTGCATAATAGTCGGTTGAATTAAGTCCATCGCAACCTCAAGTACCATAAATAGCGGTCCAATAATAGCGAAGAACATGTATGGTTTTAAATACTGTAATAACTTGCGAAATGATTTCATACATAATCTCCTTTTTCCTTTGAAATTACCATTTAATAATTCATCCCCTCCTTACTTAAACGATGTAGTTTGTAATTTCTTTCTTATTTCTATTATATTATGTAAATTAATATTTAACATTATTAAATGATAAGCATTTATGACTTTCTGGTCAATAAATGTGCTTTATACTACGCAAATAGAAAAACCGTATTCTTAAGTAGAAAGAATACGGTTTTTCATCTATATCTCTTCAATTGTAAAATCTAAAAACTCAGTCTCAAATCCATTGTTTTTAGAAGGACTACACGTGTAAAAACCTATTTTAACAGGTGCATTCCCTATATCCTCCATCAAATGAGCGATTCTTATTTGTTCCCATTGACAGCTGTTTTTTACATATATTATATAATCGCCACGTTTACGAACAATTCGAAAACGAAGTTGCTCGTTAGCTAATTCTGTTGGAAAGTCTTGTGTTGACCAATCAGAATATCCATTATTCGTTACGACTGCTCCTAAATGAGAAGGGCCATCAGGAATATACTCTAATGAAGTTTTCAACCAACACTTTTCCGAAATCATAACAAAAAGACCTGCTTGATCGTATTTTGAATTTGGATTCATACACAATTGTACTTCAGCTTGAAAGTCTGTCATCATTTCATTATAAAATACATGACCATTCATTACTTCAAAACCATAATGTGTTTTAAGCCAAAAATCTGTTTCTGCTTTCGAACGGACAATAAACGCCTGATTGTCATTAATTTTATAATATTCAGGGACATTCATTATAGTGAGCTGCTCAACATGTTTAGGTATATATGATATATTCATAGTTCCTCCATAATAAAGCCTTTATACAAACCTTTAAAACTCCGCTAATACTGGGAATTTATATCCTTTAAAATCTAACTCTTTATTACTTCGAGCCATTAAATACTTACTTGACTGTAATTCTGTAAACTGTACATCCTCAATCCCTAATTGATCTGGAGAAAAGTAAAATTCGATTTCTGTAAATCTTTCGGCGATTTCCCCGCATATTTCATCTAAAACTGGAATTACTGGTGCAAATACTCCATATAATTTCAACTTTTCATTATCTACTTCATATACAATTAGAGCATCTAGTTTCTCTGAATAATACAATTTCTCATTCCATTCCGAATCATACATATTCAAATAAAACGAAGGATGGAAGTTTAATGTTGAAAAATTATTTGAAATTCTTTGGCTACTATCAATAGTTTCATGTATTAACTTTCTATCCTCTTCCCTATAATAATCTAATTTTCTAAGTAAGGAATCATTATTATTCTTTTTATCATATAGAATAGTCATTAAATACTCCTGCACAACTTTAAACCCAAATGATGCATATAGTTCAGGTTTTTCCGTAAACAATAATGTACATTCACATTTCTTATCGATTTCTTCTATCATTTTACTTATTAATTGCGTCATAAGTCCTTGTCTACGAAAATTAGGGTGAGTCATTACCGATTGAATGCCCGCTGCATTTATTCTTTCACCATTTACTAGCAATGGTAGCGAAAATACCGCAACATTCGCAATCGCTTCATCGTCATGTAAAAATGATAAGGCTTTGTATGTATCATCCCAATAACCTCTCTCTGAAAAATCATTCAATGTTTGAATTGTAATTCCAAACACTTCTTCAAATAAAGGAAATAACTGCTCTCTTTTCGGTTCTGCTAAAAGAAGTTTTTCAAAAATTTCAACATTCCCCATGTTGTCCCTCCATACGTTAATTGCATCAAATTAGATTTAGTTATATGACCTGCTCTTAATGTAATAGGTCTTACCAATCAATATACTATCATAAAATATAAAAAAAGAGTCTAATTAATTTTATGTTTTGACTATTCGAAAATAAGTCGAATAAAACAATATTAAGATTATTGAATATTAATAAGTTTATTATATAAAAATAGTGCTTTCTACTTCGTTTTTACTCATAGAAATACACCATTTATAAAAAAGATTTTTTATTATTTTTTCCCTTCTAGTCTCTCCTTCGTATTAATTTCTTCCCCCCTCATTCGCTTTTCAAATGTATTTCTCCAACTTGTAGAAAGCGCACGTACTTCTAAGACCCTTTTTAGCCCTTCTATATTTTGTTTTTCCTTATGCATAATACGATTAGCAAATGCTACTGTAACACCTTTCGGATCAAGCTTTATTAACTTTAATGTATCAACAGGTGATACCCAACCTTCTTCTAATACACGAAAATAAAACCCTGTATATCCTGTTTCTTGAAAATATAATGGTAACTTTGGAGTATTATATTTCTTTGCTAATTTAAAACAAGGTTGTCTTGGCTGCGTTACTTGTACAATCGCTTCTCCAATTTGAAATGTATCACCAATGCAAACATCCTCTTCACGCATATCACTAATTGTTATATTTTCTCCGAATGCTCCATATACAAGACCTTGATTCAGCTCTTTTTCCCAGTAGTCATAATGTTCCGCCGAATATACGCACACTGCTTTATCTACTCCGCCATGATGAAACAAATCCGCCTGGCCATCCCCATTAAATTTCACAAAGGATAAAAACACCGGTTCCTTTACTTGTTTTTTATTTATACCTGTATGAATTACCTTTCCGCCGTATATAACCTCTTTTGGCAACCCTATATTTAAAGATAATAATTGATATTCATTATCCATTATATTTCCTCCTTTAAAGGTGTAACATGACTTTTCACTCTCAATTTCGTTTTCACTATTACCTCCGTAATATAAAGTTGATTATAAAACTCGGAAAATCATTGTTCAATCCAATTATTTATATAATAATGATAGGTATAACCTATCATTAAACTTGAGGTGATTCCAATCGAATTACGACAACTTGAATATTTTTTAGCTGTTTCAAAAGAATTGCATTTCACAAAAGCAGCTGAGAAACTAAATATTTCACAACCTTCTCTCAGTCAGCAAATACGTGCATTAGAACATGAAGTAGGAGTGCCTCTTTTCGATCGCATTGGTAAAAAAATATCTTTAACTGATGCCGGAAGGATTTTATTATTACATAGTAAAACCATTTTTCATGAAATCGAACAAGCTCGTTCTGCTATTCAAGATTTAAACGGATTACAGCAAGGTACCTTAACAATTGGTTCTTTGTTAACCGTCGTAAATTACTTACTACCACCAGCTATTTTAAATTTCAATCATTTATATCCCAATATAGAACTTTCTGTATTAGGGCTTCGCACCGGAGATATTCGTGAAAAATTATTGCAAAATGAACTAGACATTGGAATTACATTTCTCCCATTGCAAGATAAGGAGATTATTTCTATCCCTCTATACAAAAGTGAACTTACATTAGTCGTACCAACTGGTCATCGATTAGCTGAACGTAATCATGTATCTATTGCTGAATTACAGAACTACCCTTTCATTCTTTTACCTAAAAATTTCTTTTTAACCGAACTATTTACATCTCATTGTCAAAAATTCAACTTTAAACCAAAACCAATTTTAGAAATTAGTATGATGGAATCTTTAATCCAAATGGTTTCGAAAGGAATGGGAATTACAGTGTTACCAAAACCTTATATAGACTTTTTACAAAATAAAAACATTCGAGCTATTAAAATAGAAAATCCTACTCCAACAATAGAAATAGGGCTTATTTATAGAAAAGATAAATATATGTGTGCTGCAACTCGAGAGTTTATTGAGCAACTAAAAAGAACGGTACATTCTTTACAAAGCTAAACGAACAAAAGAGATTATCCTATAAACCCGTTTCACAACGACTTAGTAGAATCATCTCTTTTCAAAACAAAATATAATATTATATTAACATTCGCATAAAGTGAAACTTTAATTAGTGGGGGTTTTCTTCATCCCCTACTGATTATTAGCCCTCACCAATCGGACTTTAATGGGCAGCCCGCCCCCCACCTAAATTCTTTGCTTTCGCTGCATTTTGAGGTGGGGGTCTTACTGCCCATTAAAGCAGGATAAATTTCAATGTACCTTTTTAGATATTGAAATATATTTCGTAAAATATGCTCCAACTAGCAATAAAACAATTGAAATGAACCAAATAAAAATCCCGCCAAAGTTAAACCAATATGCAAACAAATTCAAGATTGCTAGTGTAAAGAAACAAATTGAAGTTAACGCACTCTTCAATCCTTTTACCCCTGCTTTTTTTCTTTTTTCATAAGTAATATACATTGAAACGGTAACAAATAAGATAAGAACAATCGGTAACATAACTTTTAGCAATGGCATTCCCTCCCGTATGTAGGCCTCGCTATTACCATATTACCCATTGCTCTTTTTGGAATCAATTAATAACGTTCTTCCCTCCAAAAGTCGGCATACGTTTTATTTTTTAAGTTCACATTCACCTTAGAAAACGGAAGACGTTCTCCAACTTTCAATGAGTACCAGTCGTTAAAAAGTGGAGATCCAAAACAAATATTCATTGTACGATTATGTAAATCAAATAAGACAGAATGTAAAGTTCCAAACCATTCTTCATAATTGTGTACTGTCAGCCCAGTAGGATACTCTTTTTCTACTAATCCTTTTAAAGACTCCATACTCACTAGTTCATTTTCATTTAAATATTCATACAATGTGTGATATCTGTTTGTTGATTGTTCTAATCTTCTATTATTCAATTTTTGAATAGGTAAACTAATCGCATGGTTTGTTGATACGATAAAATCATGACTTTCCTCATCAATTGTGGTTATGGATTTATACCCATCAAATATTTCAATACGCGCTGCGTCTAGAGAATCCGCCACAATTAGATTAATATTACTTGCAATTGGCATTTCATCTATTAGTAATTTCGCCTCCTGCACATTTTTACATTTCTCCAATAATACTCGAATTACTGCAAAACATTGTAAACCACTTACCGCTGGCTTTCGTAAACCTTCAATATTTCCTACTGGCTGACCGCATGCTGAAAATGTAACAGATAACCCACGCTCGTTAACTCCTTCTGTTCGGCCAAAATATTGAGTAGAAAAGCCACTATGCACATATGCACCTTCAACATGCGTCGAGCAAAAACGCATATCATCTACTTTTGGAGACAAATCATAATTTCTTAGTACATATGTGTGCTTTGAATCTGTTTTTTTAGGTAACACGACACAATGACTACATCCTGCTTTTAATAATGTTTGATAATAATACATCATATGTTTAGCAGGAATTTTCAATACTTCACAAAAACCTTCAATTTCTTCATTAATTCCAGGACAATATTGATGTAATATATTTCTAGATTCTATCCAATAGTTATCTGATACTATATGTTCTTGTTGTATGAATTGCGGAATAAGATACGGATGATTTTTCACAAACTCTCCTTGTTGCTTTCCGATATCATAATAACTTCCTTTTAATGATGAAAAATACCCCTTTACTTCATACATCACATTTCCCCCTCGCATTGATTATATCCATATCATACCAAATGGATTTTATTCATTCTTGATGTTTTTTACTATCCCCCTTAACACCATCCCATTTAAAAATCTCTTCTAATAATTATTTGATAGAAATCTAGACACTTGTTACTATTACCGTAGCTTTATTTCAAAATAAAGTAGTTTAATATTAAATGAGCAAAATTCTATATTGAGTCCACTTATAAGTAATCAATTAATTATTGTAATAAAAAATTATTTTACAGTACAAAAGGAGAACATATTTATGAGCAATTGCAAACCGATTGATGAACTAACAATTGAAGATTTGAAACAAAACCCCATATGGGAATGGGCAATAGATGAAGAAGAATATGATGAAACATGGGTGAAACCAGCGGCAACTACTAACTTTACAGAAGAGCTAAACCGTTCAATAGTACTAAGCGAATTACTCTTACATAATGATGAAAAATTCCCTATGATGTGCGAAATTGATATAGAACATGAAGAGGTATTAATTAGATCTGTTGTTTACTATAATGAAACAGAAGATGAGTATATTGCTTTAGAAGATGTAGTAAAAAAACTTAATCTACCTGTAACAATCCATATAATTCTTACTATTAATGAAGAATCTAAAACGTTAATATTTCCCGCGAATAAAGTAGATATTTACAAAAACACTATAAAAACTAATTTATATTAAATTCTCACAAAAGTAAGAACTAGGAATCTATAGTTTCCTAGTTCTTATAGTACTTGTTTAATTCTATACTAAATAATCCCTTCCTCCACCAACGTTTCTGCAATTTGAACTGAGTTCCAAGCAGCACCTTTTAATAAATTATCGGAAACAATCCAAAGATGGAACCCTTTTGGCGTATCAGGATCTTTTCTAATTCTCCCGACAAATGTGTCTATTTTCCCTTCTGCATATAACGGCATTGGATACAGCTGTTCATTAGGATTATCTTGTAATATAACACCTGGTGCATCTAGCAGTACTTCTCTTATTTCTGCAACGGTCGCTTCTTTTTCAAGCTCAATATAAACAGATTCTGAATGTCCTGAAACAACTGGAACACGCACACAAGTTGCTGCCATTTTCAAATTTTGATCCTCCAAAATTTTCTTCGTTTCTTGAATCATTTTTACTTCTTCAAATGTATAATCATTATCTGTAAATATATCTACTTGTGGCATTACATTAAACGCAATTGGATAGTGTTTTTTGTCTTTTTTCGCGGGCAATATAGTACTCTCCACTTCTTCACCTGCAAGCATTGACTTAGCCTGTTCTTTTAACTCCTGAATCGCATGAATTCCTGATCCTGATACAGCTTGATACGTTGAAACGATAATTCGTTCTAAACCAAATGATTTTCGTATTGGCTGAAGAGCTGTCACCATCTGTAATGCTGAACAATTCGGAACTGCAATGATACCGTTATGCTCCTTTAAAGTGTGCGCATTTACTTCTGGAACAACGAGCGGTACATCGTGAACCATTCGGTATTCACTCGTGTTATCAATTACGATTGCACCACTAGACACTGCATGATTAACAAATCGTTTTGAAACTTCTCCTCCTGCACTAAAAAAGGCAATATCTACTCCTTCAAAGCTAGTTGCTTTTGCCTCTTGTATTATTATCTCTCGTCCTTGAAACTGCATTACCTTACCAGCTGATCGTTTTGACGAAAGTAATGTAACTTCAACTATATTAAAATTAGTTTCTTTCTCTAACAGTTCAATAATTTTCTGTCCAACTGCACCTGTAGCACCAACTACAGCTACATGATAGCCCTTTTCGATCATCATTTCTCCTCCAATATAACTTAAATGAATATTTCTATAATTTTATTTTATAGAGAATTTAACCATTTGGAAAATTGAAATACGTGATATAATCATTCACAAATCATGATAATAAAAGAGGGATCACTTATGGAAATGAGACATGTTAAAACTTTTTGTGCCATCGTTAAGTATGGTAGCTTTTCTAAAGCTGCTCAGGCGTTAGGTTATGCGCAATCTACTGTAACAGCGCATATGAAAGCATTAGAAAACGATTTACACCTCCCTCTTTTTGATCGATTAGGGAAAAAAATACTTCTTACAAAAGCAGGTCATCAATTTCATCCCTATGCTCTAGAATTACTAGCTATTTATGAAAAAGCACAAGAGATCCCTCAAAATAGTGATAATTTAGAGGGAACATTAAGTATTACATCTAACGAATCATTAGCAGTGTACCGATTACCACAATTATTACGTATGTACAAACAAGAGAATCCGAAAGTAAATATCATACTGGAAACTACTACAAACGAACAAGCAATGAATAAGCTACGTGAAGGAGAATCAGATGTTATTTTCATAATTGGGGAAAGCATGGAACATAATGATTTTATTACGCGTACTTTTTGTAATGAAGCATTTGGATGGATTTTACCTACACATTACTCAACACACTCTAATCCATTTTGTTTACTAAACGATACCCAGTTTATCTTTACAGAACAAAGCTGCGGCTATAGACCGATGGTAGATCGTTTTTTACGGCAAAGCGGAAATGTTCCAGCTAAAACATTTGAAACTTCCAACGTTGAAGTCATTAAACAATCTGTCATGTGTGAATTAGGAATTTCAATTCTTCCTTACATCGTTGTACAAGAAAGTTGCGAAAAAGAACAACTCTGTTTTCAGCCTATCGAAACGCCAGCAGTTATTCAAAGCCATGTAATCTATCATAAATCTAGATGGATTTCACCTGTAGTACAGTCGTTTCTTTCACTATTAAAGGTAATAAAAGTATAAAATAATATGAAAGAAAACCTGCTTTGAAATCCTTTGAAGAATATCAACTCACATTTTCTTTAATACTACTTATATAAAGGCTGTTTTTATGAGTTTTTCGTATAAGTGTGATTTCATTAATTAAAACTATTTTCAAAGACGACATATCAGCGATAATCTATGTCTATTTCGAATAGGTGTTAGCAAGTTCGTTTGCAAACTAGTTAGCACTTTTTTATATTCCCTCCAATACATACGCTCTCACAAAAACATCATATTTAGCTGCTAACTCTTCCAGTTTCTTTTCTCTGTATTTAGTCAAGGAAGAGAAACTAAATTTGTTGAAGTGAAAAGACATACACAGGGAGCGATTTGAAGACCTGCTATCCAGAAACTCCATGGTGCCATTGTTGATGCTTATGCTGTTTGAGAAAATTTCGTTACACTGAGTAATTTCAATAAAAATACAAGGAAATATGCAGCTAATAAGAACATCGAGTTAATTGATGGGGGTGCTCTTATTAACATGATGAATTTAGATACAAACTAAACAAGCCGTCCAATAGGACGGCTTGTTTTTACTTCACATACACATAGGCTTCATTTGCATTTATATAATATGTTTTTCCTTCGCTATTGTGAAATATACATCCAAAAAGCGTACTCAAAGATAAGATATTATTTAAAATGAGAATATTTTTCTTCAACTAGTATTTGTTGATCAATACCGGAACTAGTAGTTCTCTCCACTACCTCTTAAAAATTAGCATAGCTTGTATGAATTCTATATCTAGTAGAAAGCTCTCTATTATATAAAAATATAATAATAGGTTAATAAACAAGCGTTCTTTTTACTAAAACATAGAATAATATGAACCCTAATCGAAGGGAGGTATAAAAAATGTCCTGGAATATTGATTGCTGGAGTTCTAAGAAAAATCATTGTTGTGATGATTGGTGGAAATCTAAAGATAAGCACAATTGTAATGACGATTGGTGGAAATCTAAAGATAAGCATCATTGTGATGACGATTGGTGGAAATCTAAAGATAAACACCATTGTGATAATGATTGGAAGTTTAAGCGAAATAAGTGTCGTTGTAAATGTTTCTTTATTTGTTGTCATTGTAAAAAGAAACATTGTTAAATTTTTCAGTGCCAGCTTATAGGCAAAGAACATGTCCTATGAACTGATAAATACTAGATTATAATAATTAAAAAGACTGTCTCTAAATGGGATGGTCTTTTCTATTTCTTTCTTAAATAACTATACTCTATTATCCAAGCCCCCTCCTACCTTTCGAATAGCATTTACTAAAAAGGAGGTGCGTAATTAATATGTCAAACTATTATTACAACCGTTCAAATAAGTGTTATCGTAAAAAGCGAAAAAATGCGACTGTGATTGTCATTATGCACCTCGCTACCAAGCGTATACATCCGGCCCTTATACTGTAATGCTGATACTGATTTTATTCTAGTTTTTGCACTTAATCAAACAGACAAGCCTCAAACTCTAACTATATCGGTACAAAATTATCAAGATACTTGCGAGGCCAATGTATATCCTTTATAAGGATATCTTTGTGGGGAGTTAATTAACAATGATAACGGCGGTTCAGATGATGAAGTACGCAGTGGGGATGGTAACGGAGGATGTATCTATTGTGAGCCTGAAGGCGTAAACTCGTTTATTGGATCAGTAACATTTACAATTCCACCTCGGCAGTTGTTTAGCGTAAGGGGGGGACCGCAAGACTTGTATCAACCGGTAGACCCACATTACGTAGTTCGGGTGACAATCTAAATACAAACCGTATTCAAAGTTCATAAGCGTAATTTGATGGAAGCAGTTCGCATTTACCTAAGCCATATCAGCTTCTTTTATTATTTTTGGATCTACTCGTAAATGGATTCCCTTCTTCAAGCTTGTAATCGTAATGTTGTTGCATTTTATGTTATCGTTGTAAGACATTGGTGTTGTAGCTTCCATAAGAATCTCTGTACCTGTCCATCCACTTGTCGCATGTTTACCAAGTATATTAATATCTTTCAGCATGTGATCTTTTCCCGTCAGCTCTTCTTGGCTTTTGTCTCAGGATTTTTAACATGAGTAATGCTACTTTTCGCAATAGTAACGTTACCTTTTAATTGTTCTTCCCATTTATCTTGCGATCTCCACTTTCTAATTTGAGATGGCTTCAGGTTTAATTCCTTTGCAATCTCAACAAGTGCCTTCTCACCATTGCTTGCTTTTTATATTTTAAATGATTTATCACAGTCTGGACTACGCTGTCTCCCCATCTACATTTCACCTGCCACCTCACGTTTGAATTTTATATTTCCATGATTTCATTCCTTACTCTAATCACTAAATGAATCTTATTTTAAAAATATTTCTCGTTTATTTGTTACCACTTTCCTTTTGGTCTGTATATAGCAATGTAAAACTAAATTTACAGGAGAGAAATCATGAAACTAAAAATCAAGACACTAAACGGATTTAAATTAGATTTTTACATTTCACCAGAGTTTATTAGCACTATCGGATTATCCATCTTATATCACCATCTAGCAGGAATCATTTCATTCTTGCTTTTTCCATTCGTTGAGTTCTTTTGTTTGTTTTAAATAGGTTAGGTTAATCTATTAATTCTATTAAACTCATCAGTTCAACTATTACATATTAACGTTTCTTTCATATATTATAGTAGATTGTTAGAAAGGAGGCGTAACCATGGATAGTTGCGTTGTGTTTGTAAACGGACAACCTTTATTAGTTCTTTCAGTAGCTGGTATCGAAATTGCTAGATTAGAGATTTCTCTTCAAGTAGCATTAGCTTTAAGAGTGCTTGGAATACCAATCTGCGATTAATTACCGTACCACTAAAAAAAGAGGGCATTAGCTCTCTTTTTTATTTTCCCGTTATCTTTCCTTAACAACAAAAAAACGCTAACCAAGTTCATGGCAGCGCCTACAATAATATTTATTTACTCCCTTCTTCATATTATCTACTACATTTTTAGCGAGTTGTTCTGTTCTTTCTTTACTTAAATTAGGAGCATTAACAGTCACACTATAATTAGTTGTCTTTGTTTCTGTTTTTCTCGATTTTAAAGTAGCGTAGATAATTGCTGTCCCCACACAAACACATGTTATTTTAATTACGTTGTCTAATACTAATGATGACCACATTAAGAAATCAAACTCATAAGAATTATACTTTTTTACTAGTATACAAGCCGTCTCTTTTAAAAGAAGCACAACATAGAATAAAATACAGGACAAGCCTTTCAAAAAAATTGTCTGAGTTTATTCTCAAAAAGAGGTGAACATAAATGCCTATCGTTAAGCCTTTTATAGCTGGAAGACGGTTTGTAAGTACAGCTGCTACAGGGACTGCTGCTGGAGCGGATTTAACTTTTGCTAACACAGACTTCACTGATGACACTGGTGCTGTAACAACATTCCCTGCTTCTTATGCTTTTTTAACGCTTTATATTAATGGTGTTATTCAAACAGGTGATACTATTACTGGTGTGACTACTACAGCTGCTACTATTGTAGGAGGAGCTGTCCTAGATGGAGGAACTCCTATCGCAATCGAATTTACAATAACGTAAATTTAGTTATCTTTTTAGAGGTTTCATTAAAAGAAACCTCTAATTTTGAAAACTGAAATTCATTTTAGTAGCAACTACATAATACAGTTCATATACTAGTATAGGATAATTGGTATTTATACTCACTCTCAAAAAGAGCACTTATATGGTGCTCTTTTCTCTTGTTACGAAATACAAATCTTTTTATAAAACTGTACCTCTCTAAAAACCATACATACAATATGATGTGAAACCTTTTGTCTAAATAAGCCTTGGTCATAAAGCGCCTTCCTCCAAAGGCGCTCTTTAATTTTCAAATAACATTTTCAAGTAATTACGAGAGCGGATTTTATTATGTTGTACAAGCACTACTTCGCTTTATTAAATAGAGTATATAGACATCTAAAAGAAGGGAGCTTTAAATTCATATGGCTGATTACTTTTATAAAGATGGTAAAAAGTATTATAAAAACCAACCGCATTCGGACCATCAAAAAAATAACTGTTTTGTTGAGACCCATACAATTAGTGGTTCAGGAGAAAATTTAAATGGAAATATACCTATATCTATTGACCTCCTAAATACCACTCCACAAACAGTATTTGAAGATTTCACCAACAATCACAATAAAACATTAATTCAGTTATTCATTGTCGGTATGAGTGCACCCGTTCAAGTAACTATTCTAACAAGAAGATCTAGCATACCAATTACTACTACATTACAACCCGTTCAAACAAAAATATTTCAAGTTGAAGATTTTCAAAGTCTTACTCTTACAAAGCAGGAAGGTCCTACTAGTGTAGTTAGTTTATTTATTCAGAAAACATTTTGTATCTGCTGTAACGATAATAACAATTCATGCGGTGAATATTACCACGAGTGCAATTAATAGATTAAATCACCAAAAGGACCCTTTATATAAAGGGTCCTTACACTTCTCTCATTTTCCCCTTTTTTATTAAAAATTTTTAAACATCTTAATACTATAGATACACCAAGGTTGAATACGAATAACCATTTTGTTTTTCTTATTCACGGAGCAGTTAGCTTTTGCTAGCTGCTCTTTTATTTCGTTCCAGTTCTCTCCTCTTAAAGAACTCTTTAACTGCGTTTTCCCAATAATTACATATATCCTTTCCCCTTTTCTACAAAGTGAAGTTTTTATGTAAATGTTTTTTTACACACTTTTATGAACTGAACATATATTTATATAGACAAGTATTATACATTTCCTTTTTGGGTTTTAATGCTCATATTATAAATAAAACAAAAATATTTTAGCTGCTTTTATAAGGAGGTGTTTTTATTAATACAACTGTAATTTCTCATTTTTATAATGAAGAGTATCTACTCCCTTGGTGGTTAATGCACCACACAAAACTATTTAATCACGGTATCCTTATTAATCGAGGATCTACTGATCGTTCAGTAGAAATATGTAGATTATTTGCACCTCGTTGGGAAATCCGAGATTCAAAAGTATTAGAGTTTGATGCCTTATTAGTTGATCAAGAAGTAATGGAAATAGAAAAAGAAATTTCGGGATGGAAAATGGTTTTAAATACCACTGAATTTCTTTGCTGTTTTGATAAGGAAGCCTTTTTCTCTTCTCTTGCTACTTTAGGAAAAAACATGTATTCCATTAGGACTATTCTGATGGTGGATGAACCTTCTCACGGTTATACCAATCCGAGATACGGTATTCCGCTAGTCAAACAGCGTTATCATGGGATAATAATCCACCCTAATCCACCTGCCCCTTACTACGGTGGTAGATTCCTCCACAATTACTCGGAAGGTAACTATTCCGTGGGGCGACATTGGTCGTTTCATCCATTTATCGTTTACATGTATCCTGCTTTTATTTTAAAATTCTTTTATAGCCCATGGAATAAAGTTATGAAAAATCGAAAATTACAAATTGGTCCGACTCTTTCTAAATATAGCATCCAGCATGGCTTAGGTACTCATCACCTAGCAACACTTGATGAATTAGAAAAAAAATATATATCTTTTGCTACCTCAACTATTGATCTTCGATTAATCCCTGAATATCAAGTTTTATTTCCAGATTTATGTTTTCCTAACTATTAATACATCTAAAAAGAACATTCGTTTCCTTCCAACTCTATCAGACATTGGTCCAAATAAAGGTGCAGTTATTCCATAACAAAGTGCATAACTAGTAATTAATAGCCCTCCACTTCCATCAGGAATACGAATTGTTTCTGTAATAGCTGGTAATAGAGGTGCCACTAATAATGAATCTAACCCAACAAAAAAAGCTACAGTTGCCAAAATACGTATCATCCACTTTAACTCCATATATACCCCCTTTATTTCATATATGAAATAATTCTTTATTTTTATCCCCTCTTCTTTTTTTTACCGCATCGATTTTTATTTCATATATGAAGTATTTATATAAATAAAAATGTAACAGCGTGTTACATTTTTATTATATTTAATTCAAATGCTTCTTCCACTTTAATAGTAAAGCATCTAAATGCTCTTCTTCTTCTTTCGTAAAACAACCACAGTTTTCTTTTAAAAAATCACTATATTGCACATCTACTTGCTTTTTTATTTCTTCACCTTTTTTAGTTAAATAAACGAGCGTTTCACGTTGGTCATTTGGATTCTTCTCTGTCATAACGTAACCATCACGCTTCATCCGTTGAATCATTGTTGTCATATTACTTGGGACACACCCCATGTTTTCAATTAACTTTGACATAGATACTTTCCCAGATTTTGCGAGTACCTGAATCACTCCAAATTGTACGTAACTTATATCATATTGCTCAATTGCCCTATCTAGATTTTTTTGGAGTAAATGATAAACATCACGAATATTTGCGTAAAGCTCCCTGTTATTCATATGTATATTTAAGCCCCTCTAATTTATTTCACATATGAATTATATTTCCATTTATTTCTTGTGTCAACAAAAACACCTTTGTCATTATAATGACAAAGGTGTTTCAACATAGCTCTTATTTATTAGCCTGTCCCCCACCTGCAATTAATTTACTACCTGAATATGTACCTTTTTGCATAAACAGTTGATTAATTAACTCTTTTTGTTCCGCTTCTGACATTACACCTTTTCCTTCACCTAAATTCCCGCTTTGTAATTTCCAAATTTTATTGTGATCCACGTCAACTTTTTCATATTTCCCTTGTTTCCATCGTTCTAAAATATCCACATATGTACTTTTTTGTGCAACATCATTACTATTTATAATCTCAAGTAAACTTTCAATACGCTCTTGTGTGATTAAAATATAACCCCACTTTTGATCAGCTTTCGTTTTTTGATGTGCCATTTCATGTAATGCTGTCTGTATGTTCTCATCTGTCCACTTGAAATTTTTATTAAAACCGCTATTTGGTATTGAATGATTGCCATTTTCTAAAAGCTTTGCATCTTCAGCTTTTACATTACTATCAGCTAGTACTTCGGCTGCCGGAGCTGCTGGTGATGCCTTTTTCGCAGCTGGTTTACTATTATTCAAATAATATAGCATACCATATGTTACACCTACGCCGATTATCGCCATACCAGCTATAATACCTATTATTTTAAATAATGTTTTCATCTTACTTGTTTCCTCCCACATGCCTCATTCATAATATCTGTTTATCAAAAACAGATATAGCATCTCTTTTTTCACAACCTACCGCAATTTATTTTTTTATACTATTTTACATAAACATAACTTTCACTTTCTAAAAATATAGCAACTCCATCCTCATCGTTACTTTTAGCAATAAATTTAGCGACTGCCTTTAATTCCTCAACAGCGTTGCTCATCGCTACACCAACCCCACATTTCTCTATCATTTCCATATCATTGTAGTCATCCCCAAAGGCAATTACTTCAGATACGTCTCGATTTAAGTGCTGTAAAACATGTTGAATACTATTCCATTTTGAAACTTCTGCATGCATAATTTGACACAATGTCCCGTCATCTGTAATTACCGCCTTGCATTCACGAGGCAATTCTTTAATAAACTCGTTGTTTATTGAGCCTTTAGTACAAATAATTGCTTTAGAAGCTTTTTCAAAGTCTAAATCTCTTACATCCATAATTTCACATGGTACATTACCAAAATAATCAGTAACATCAAAATTTGAATACAACTTATCACCTATTTCAAGACAAATCTCATGAAGATTATACTTTTTTGCTATTTCTATAATTTCTAAAATGTTATTTTTAGAAATCTTCATTTCATATAAAATATCCTTACCTTTAAGAACTAAAGCCCCGTTATAACAAATTATAATTTCACTCTTTAACACGTTAGGTATATACTGTTTTACAGCTCTTGGCGGCCTTGCTGTAGCAAAAATCAATTCGTCTCCATTATTTTTACATTCCCTTAAAATATTTATAGATTTCTCTGAAATTGTTTTATCGCTTCTTAATAAAGTCCCATCAAGATCTGAAATAATAATCTTTTTCATACTTACATTTATTCTCCTTTCACAAATAATAACTTGAAATATTAATTATTCGTTGAATTAACTGAGCTTTTGCTGATAGTTATTCTTTATCTACTTTTTTTCTCAATTCCATTTCAAGTCTCATTTTCATTTATTACATAGTTTCTATTTCCTGAAACACATACATATTTCCTCATATTATATTTCTTTTCTTTATAAATTGAAAGATTATTCTGTAAAAATAACCCATCTATTTCAAATCCACCTCTAAGCATTTCGTTTTAAATTTATAAAAATATATGCTAGCCTACATATAAAGGAGATGAATAAATATGAGTTTATTGTATAGTGGTTTAACTTTTTTAAACTTTGACGATACATATTTATTACAAAATAAACTTCATTCTTATTCACATGAAGATATTGATTTTAGTCATTTAGAGCACGCAAACCTGTATTGCGAGCCTCCTTCTTTACTGCGGATAAAACAGGAGTTAAACCGTAGAAAGCAAAAAGGAGTCACTTTTATCGGTTCTGGAAATTATCATTATGTATCTTATTTACTACTAAAAGAAATAGATGAGCCATTTACCCTTATTCTATTTGATCATCACACTGACATGAACTTAAAAGAAGAAAATGAACATACTCTTATTTCTTGCGGGTCATGGGTATCGTTCGCTCTTCAAAATAACCCGAAATTAAAGAAAGTAATTATTATTGGACCTTCTTCTTTAACAATTCATTCCAACGATTATTCATGCGTTGAAGTGTTCCCAATAGATACATCAAACGAATTATCTACACATACAATACTTTCGCATATTCATACAAACACTATATATGTAAGCATCGATAAAGATGTTTTAGACTCAAAAGTAACTATTACGAATTGGGATCAAGGACAAATGGAACTCTCTACACTTTTAAAATGTATTCATTCTCTTATTAAGAATAAAAACGTCTATGGTATCGATATTTGTGGTGAACTACCAGTTTATCCTTCTCAGCTCTTTCTAGCTAAATATACAAATGCTATTAAAAAAAATGAAAAAGCAAATTTACAAATTTTAAATTCAATATATAATACATAAAAAACGACGGGCACCTTATAAGGGCTCGTCGTTTTTTTTATGCACGTTGTTCTTTTAACCACTTCGTAATCGCGTCTAACCTCGAAACATCAAAACGGCTCTCTTCACACACATGTAAACAGTTCAAACTGTTTACAATTTCTAATTCATTCGATTTTACACTTTTCGCGTCAATCATTTTGCAGTACCCGTCTGTAACGGTATTTAAATTTTCATAATAACGTTGAAACGATTTTGATATATGTAAATGTTTTTCAAAGTTTCTTCTTCTTTTTGTCTCGTCAGATTCTTTCCGCTTTCTCAGTTCTTCATCATTTGTATATAAATAAAAATATTGATCGGGAAAACCAATTTCCTTATTGATCAGCTTTTCTTTATAAAAGTTTTCTATTAAAGATAATGGCTGATCAAATATATCAAAATGGAAACACCAATTATAACTAAGTGGCTGATAAATATCGCCATCAAGTATTACTAATTCATATTGCTTTGACTTCTGCACTGCTATTTTCCAGCGCTCTACTTGCTTTTCAAAATACCATGTTCTATGTTCGTTTTTTGGTCTTTCAAATAATCCATTCACTTCAGGTATAATGTAAGCACCATAATTTTTTTCTAACTCACGACACGTAGTGCTCTTACCAACCGCACTTGCTCCCTCAAACGCTATAATCCCCATAATTTCTCCCACTTTCATTAAGTTAATCTCTTTGCTTCACTTTTCTCCCCCATAACTGTCTCCATAAAACAATTGAAGCGATCGAAAGCAATATTGTCGTTATGATACTCCCCTCAATCCCGAACGAACCTCCATGAAGGAATTCCGATCCGTTTGTGACAGGTTTAAAAAGTGGTGTAGAATACATTGCCATTCCACTAACTGCAAAACCAAATACGTTATATTGTGCCCAATTCCAAATGGAATGCCATGCACATATCCCCCAAAGACTACTGTCTTTCAAAACGTAAAAAGCTGCAAATACACCAACTAATATTATATTCGATATTGAAAGAATTGTAATACCTGGATTTAGTAAATGAAGAAAACCAAATAAAAAAGAAGTAACAACAATCCCAATCCATATACGGCTCCTAACAGAAAGAACTGGAAATAACCAACCTCTAACAACGATTTCTTCTGTTGCACCTTGTATTAAAAAAGCAACTAAAGATCCTGTAATTCCAAGTATAGCTGTTGGTGTAATTTGTTGCATTTGTAATTGTACATTTCCTGTTAATAGAAGGAGCAGGACTGGTATTGAAATGAAAATAAAACCTAATAATGCACCTCTCAAATATTTTCTAATCCACTGGTTTTTCCAAAAGCCAATGGATGAAACTGATCTTTTCTCTACAAATCTAATCCATAAAAAAACAAAAAATATAGCTCCGCCAAACGTCAATATCATCTCAATATCACTATAGATTGCCTTCATTAAGCCCGTCTTTGCTTCCGGTAAAAACAGTATAAATAACATGAACAATTCACCTAAAGTTAAAAATACAATCGCAAGTATGACAGCGAATACCGGATGAACCTTTCTTCTTCCTTCTTTAGCGGCTTCAATTATTTTAAATTGAGTAAATTGCAATATTCTCGCCTCCTTAACAAATATATCAATACTATATATCGTTTTTCTAATACAAATTCCTAATAAAAATGTCCTTAGTTTAGCATAAACCCAAATTAGGAATAATATATAAATAAAAGAGATGACTTTGTGCGTTTTACTATTATCACCAAGATTATTCACTGGTATTACCAGCACTTGCTATTTCCCACCATTTGTTGTAAGATAGTAATTAAGGTCAATTTAACAATATATTTTCTTTGCATATTATCAAGTATCAATCAGGAACATTTTGTACTACTTATTGGTTTTTGATAATATGTGAACTTTTATTTTTCATTCAAATAAGGCCGATCATATTGTAATCTTTTTAAATTTTAGGAGGCATTACCATGACATTAACAGGTAAAGTAAAATGGTTTAACAGCGAAAAAGGTTTCGGTTTCATCGAAGTTGAAGGCGGTAACGACGTATTCGTTCACTTCTCAGCTATCACTGGCGACGGCTTCAAATCTCTTGACGAAGGTCAAGAAGTTAGCTTCGAAGTTGAAGACGGTAACCGTGGACCTCAAGCTAAAAACGTTGTAAAGCTATAATTCAAACAATAAAAAGGTTGTTACCAGCACGGTTAACAACCTTTTTAATATATAACTAAAATTTTTTACATAAAAGGAGTGGTTACATGTATCGCAATCGAAAGAACGATGTAGCAGAAGTACCACCAGAACAAACCCCTGTTTGGGAATGTGAAGCAGAGGATTGTTTAGGGTGGATGAGAAAGAACTTTTCATTTGAAGAAGAGCCTAAATGCCCTTTATGTAAAAGTAGCATGAAAAGCGGAGAACGTTTATTACCTAAGTTAGGTTAACTTTTACTTAACCCCTCTTTTATAAGAGGGGTTTTTTGTTATAAATTTATTTCTTCTACATCCGTTCGAACTATAGAATACAGCAGTGCATCATGTTGCTTATTTCCTTGATGAATATATCCACGTAATAGCCCTTCCTTATGAAACCCTATTTTAGATAACATTTTACAAGAAGTAACATTTTCAGGGTATGTAATAGCTCCAATTCTAAATAAGCCTAAATCTTGAAATCCATAATGAATAATTTCCTCGGCCGCTTCTGACGCATAACCATTGCCCCAATAACGAGGATGTAAGTCATATCCAATTTCAGATCGTTTACTCCATAGTTGTAAATTATTTAATCCAATTGTACCTACTAAAGTATTAGTTTCTTTTAATACAATCCCCCATCGTATCGCCTTTTTCTCAAAATAATTTTTTGAAAAAGATTCAATCATACGTGAAGCTTGTCCAAACTCCGTAAAAGAATTCATACCGTAATAACATGTTACCTCATCTAATGAAAAGATTTCATATATTTTTTGACAATAAGATTGTTCTATTTCAACTAAACGCAAACGTTCAGTTTCTAATATAGGAAATGCCATAGAATCATTCCTTTCTTTCTACTCATTCATTATAGCAGAAAAAACATTTAAAATTAGGAAAGTCCTTAATGTCCCATTAATCAAATATTTCAAGAGAAGCTTATTCTCTTAATTCAATACGAACTAAGAGTAACCCTTCTTGCTTTTATATGATTTAAAAAATAAAGAGATGATCAAAATAGTATGATCATCTCTTTATTCTCTAATTTTAAAATTAATTGTATTATTTTCACCTCCATCACTCCGCTCATAATAATATGTCTTATTAATTCGATCCCTTGCCCACTTTTCCCATCTAAAACAACACCCTACCCCATACATTTATGGTAAAATATAGTTAAAATATAATTTGTTATGGAGGTGTATATTTTCTATGTATATATTCATCGGTTTATCCCTCTTACTCATCTTACTTATATTTTTATTTGCAAAAAAGTTCGCTCCAAACTCATTTATGATGACTAGTTTTAAAGGTAATAGCTTTAAAACATTTTCAATCAGCATTTTAATCGCCGCCACTCTTTCACTTTCCTACGGAATCTATCACGCAGCAACATATCAACCTAAACATTTAGATATCAAAGTTCAAAATCAAAACTTTACTGTTTTCGGTAATATTGGAGAACTTGGATATTTCTCCGAAGAGTTACTAAAAAAAGATACAGCAGTTGAACTACATTTTGCCTCCTGGGAACAAATGCAATTAAATAATCCAGAAATAATAGTAAACTATCCTTCAGGAAAACAAGAATCATGGAAACCGAACATAACGTTACTTCCTGCTAATACATTAAAAGAGAAACACGGTATAAAAGAACTTTATCAACTCTCTTCTTATTCATTTAAAGAGTCCGGGAATATAACATTAACGATTACTGAGAATAATACAACTAATAAAAAAATCTCCATTCAAGTGAAATAAAGTGAAACTTTAATCAGTGGGGGGGTTCTTCATCCCCCACTGATTATCAGCCCTCACCAATCGGACTTTAATGGGCAGTTTATCCCCCACCTAACTTCTTTACTTTCGCTGAATTTTGAGGTGGGGGTCTTACTGCCCATTAAAGTGGGATAAATAAAATGTCCCTCCAATATACTGAAGGGACATTTTATTTATATATGTATTCTATTTTGAAGGTTCCTTTAATGTTGCAATTATTTCATTTGCAGTGTTCTTTCCATTTCCAATACATGCACCAATTCCGACACCGTAATATGAAGCACCAGCTAAGTATACATTCGGATAAAGATCCGTCATTTTTTCTTGTAATGTTTGAACCGCTTGATTATGTTCTAAATGATATTTCGGCATTAAATCTTTCCAATTTGTAACTTCAACTACTTCTGGTTCACCTTTAATTCCGAGACTCTTTTCAATATCATATAAAGCGACTCGTACTAATTCTTCTTCACTATAATTTTTAATCGTTTCATATACTGGATTGGTACTTTTATAAAACATTCGTACTAATAGCTTTTGTTTTCCAGATGTATGTTTCCACTTCCTGCTTGTCCATGTACAAGCATCACAATGTAAATCACTATTTTCCGTTACGATAAATCCTGTGCCATCTGCCGGTAATTGTTCATCTAATATGTCAAATCCTAAATAAATACTTATAAGAGATGAATTTTTAAATGTATGAAACTGCTCATTTAACTCATTACACTGTAATAAGGATTCTGCGATATCATGCGGAGCTGCCAAGACAACATAATCAGCTTGGATAGATTCATGATTGGCAAAGGAGATTTCATAGCGATCACCTTGTTTTCTTACAGCTGTCGTTACAGTACCTTTCTTAACAACTGTCTCAGTCAGCACTTCTTCTAAACGATCAATAATCGTAGATAGTCCGCCTTTAAATGATACGAACTTTTTGTTTCCTGCTGATTGAAACTGTTTTTTATTCTCTTCAAAACCTTTAATAATACTTCCATATTTATTTTTATAATCCAGTAAATACGGTAATGTCGATGCCATAGTAAGTTCATTCAATTTACCGGAATATACACCTGAAAGCACTGGGGCGATTTGTCTTTCCACTAACTCTTTCCCTAAAAAGCTTTCTAAAAACACAGCAAGTGAAGTATCTTTTGTAAACTCTTTATTTTTCGTTATGAAATCTTTTAAAGCTACGATTTTCCCCTTCGTTGATACTAGCGTACTGCTAAACAATGATCGGGCACTCATCGGTATCCCAAATATAGTATCTGAAGGGATTGGATGTAAAATATTATCAGAATATATGTAAGAAATACCTGTTTCGTTATACACCATTTCTTCTTCTAAATTTAAATCTTTTACAAGTGGCATAACATGTTCATTACGAGCAACGATAGAATCCGCTCCTGATTCCATAATAAAATCCTTTTCTTCTACACTATGGATTTTACCACCTAAGTACTCTTCTTTTTCTACAAGGATTAAATTTAAATCGATATTATTATCCTTTTTTAATTTTTCTAAATAAAACATAGTAGAAACTCCCGTTATACCTCCACCGATAACAACAACTGTTTTCATATGTGCTGCGCTCCTAACCGATACAATTAATAATTCCTTTCTTATTATACCCAAAAGTCCTTATATTCGACTAGCAGCTTGCGCATTCTGTAAGAAATTAGACAATATATTCGAATATACTCCTGGTTGATCATTATGTACTAAATGACCGGCAAACGGAATAACAGCAATATGAATGTTGTTATTTAATTGTTTGAACGTTGTAGCAGCTACAACTTCATCTTCTGAATCTCCCCCAGCAATACAAAGTGTAGGTACTTGAAGATTAGCTACATCACCGGTTTCTTCGAATGGGTACCAACCTTTAACTTGCCACGATTCAAGCAATGCTTTCCAATCGCTATTTTCATGAATTTGATTCATATACGTTACTACTTCTTCATTTTCCATCAGTTGCTCATGACAATTCGCTTCATACTCCTGAGACTGCTCCCAATTTTCTCTCTTAACTGGAAAGATACCTGAAAAAGTTAATGTTCTCACTCTTTCTGGATAGTTTTTTGCAAATAATAAAGCGATTAATCCTCCTAGGGAAACACCAGCTATATGACATCTATCAATTTGTAAATGTACTAACGTATCATGTAAATCCTCTACGGAACTTAGGAAATAATTCTCCAATGTCCCCCCTGACTTTCCATGCCCTCTTAAATCAGGACGAATGACTTGATAATTTTGTTCTTGAAAAAATGCTACCTGCTCTTCGAATTCTACTAAACCTGTCATACCACCTGAATGTAAAAGCACCATTGGTTCCCCTTCACCTGAAATATGAGTATGTAAAATCATATTTACCCCTCCTTAAAAACTGAATATTCCATCTATCATAAGTATATAAAATATACATTTGAATTTCCAAATAAAAAAGAACTATAACATTTTCACATCATGTCATAGTTCTTTCTATTTTAAAAACATAAAGTAATTAATCAGTTTGTCTAATTCTTGGCTTAATGCCAATACTTTTTCATGTTGAATTCCGTAATCCGATACTAAATATAAAAGTTCTTCTTTCTTTATTTCAATTGCTTTTTCTAATTTTACTAATTCCATGTCGTTTTACTTCTCTCTCCAATACTAAAATATATGTATTTTAGTATAGCCTATTTACATAATTAGTAAAAGTAAAATAAGCATGTAAAATCTTACAAATATAAAAATAATATACTATCAACAAAAAATTTTAAATTTAACCCTTTATACAGATCATTAAACTTCATTACGTATTAATAACAAATCGGAATTTATCTAATGTAATATCTTTATATTCCGGAACCCTCTTTATATGATCAAAATAACTATATGAGAATTTAAAAACATGCCCAAAATCCCAATTAAATGCACTATAGTCTTTTAGCCAAAATTGATTTTCTGTTGGTAATACATGAGCACGTTTAGATTCGATTAAAGGTAAACGATCTATAGGTGAGTGCAAGTTTATTTCAGTATTCGGCATAAGATTTTGACTAGCACGTAACACGTATACTAGCTTTAACAGTGGTCGTATCCCTCGATGAAATATATCACTATGCCCTAAGTCATACATTATATTAATTGCATGAGAAAAAGTAAGTAAATGACCAATTAAATCATGGTGTGCTTCCGCTCTATAAATAAGATTAAATTGCGAGAGCTCCTTTAAAATAAACTTAGATAATTGTTTCGGATTTCTTAATTCATTTACTATCTCATCATTTATATGTAATTGTTTTACTTCCTTTGTTGTAAAACCAATCCATGATCTACCTGGAATTGTTTTTCGAAACGATAATATAAGATTAGTAATCCCTTCAATCTCTTGATTATCTCCCCATTTTTGTAACTCTTTTATAGCTAATAAACTTAATGCAGCATAAATGACATTATGCCCCACCCAATGAAGTTCATCAATTGTTTGTTCCAATGATTTTATAATCATTTTTTCAGCACTTTGAAAATCAATTTCTTCTTTACTATCAATTATTCCAACTAGTTTTTGATTGTTCAACATCATTTTTGTTTGAGAATACATACTACGAGTAATCTCTTCTTCCATATTGTTATCTTTGATGAAAAAATAACTAGCAATTGCAGCTGCTCCGAAATGTGCATGCCAAATATCATTTGTTTGTCTTTTACATTGAGAAATAATTGAAAGGCCATCTCTTAAAACAGTTTTATTTTCCATCTTTTTATCCCTCATCACTTTATACTCATCCTAAAGATGGCGTCAATACAAATAAAATATGATTAGATTCATCACTTTTATTTAAAAAACGATGTTTCACATTTGGCGGAATACGTACAACATCACCTGCTTCTAAAAAATACTCTTTTCCTTCTAATTCCACATACACTTCCCCTTTCATAACAACAGCAATCTCTTCCTTATCTTCATGTGAATAGTGACTTTCCGTTGTATTTGCTTTTTTATTTAAATCCATCATTAACATTTCAATACGCGCTTTCATAAAATCTGGTGTTAATACATCATATACAATGTGATCATTATTTTCTCGATATACTTTTTTTCGATCTTTTTTCTTAGATATGAGTGAATCTGTATCGATTTCATTAATAAAAAGTGTAAATAGTGGTACATTTAATGCTTTCGCAATTAATTCCAATACATTTAAAGAAGGATTTGCATATCCTCGTTCAATTTGACTAATTAATGAAGTACTAATCCCGGCATAATTAGCAAATTCACGAATCGTCATATTATTTTTCTTGCGATAACTTAATACAGTTTGTCCGAGTCTATCATGTATCATTGTAAAAACTTCCTTTCGTCCATCATATTGCATGTTTCATTACATTTGTGCTGACATAGTAAACAAAGGCAAATAATCCTTTCCTAACTTCTCAGGGACTTATATACTAACCTTTGTACATTATATCGTATCAAGTTCATTATAATAAACATTCTATTGGAGGGACAAACTGTGAAATCACCTATTCTTTCATATTGCATATTATTTTTCGGCGTATTCGCCCTATCAACTTCAGCAATTTTTGTAAAATTAGCAGATGCTCCTGCTGCTATCAGTGCTTTTTATCGATTATTCTTTGCTGCACTAATTCTGTTACCCTTGTTACTTTTTAATAAAAATAATCGAAACGAGATAAAAACAGTAACAAGAAGACAATGGGGATTCGGATTCATATCTGGGCTATTTTTAGCTGCACATTATGTACTTTGGTTTGAATCATTACAATATACTTCTGTAGCAAGTTCTACAGTTATCGTAACGTTACAACCTTTATTTTCAATGATTGGTGGTTACTTTCTAGTTAAAGAGAGATTTACAAAAGGAGCGATTATTGGTTGCCTCATCGCTATTTCAGGAAGTATCGTTATCGGATGGCAAGACTTCCAAATTAGTGGAGAAGCTTTGTACGGGGATATTTTAGCGTTTATTGCGGCCGGAATTATTACAGCTTACTTTTTCATTAGCCAACATGTTCGTAAAGATGTATCACTTATTCCGTATTCGGTAATTAGTTATGGAAGTAGCGCCTGTTTTCTCGGTATATTTGCTTATATGCAAAATGAATCTTTCATTCACTACTCTACACAAACTTGGCTATGCTTTACTGGCTTAGCGTTTGTTGCTACGATTTTAGGTCAAACGATATTCAATTGGTTATTAAAATGGATGAGTGCTACTGTAATCTCTATGAGTATTTTAGGAGAAACAATTGGAACTTGTATATTAGCGTACTTTATATTAAATGAGGCTATTTCAATACAACAAGCACTAGGTATTTCAATTATTTTCATTGGTTTAGCATTATTTTTAATGCAACCAAAACTGCCTAATCACAACTAACAAATAAAAAGCATGACATTATACTGTCATGCTTTTCACTATCCGTTATGTACGATTAAACCATCAGGTCTAAAACGACTCATCATAATTTCATTAATAAACTTTCCGTGAGCCTTCAAATTCCCTATCTTTACTCCCTCTTCTACAAATCCGAATTTTTCATATAGCGATTTCGCTTTCGGATTCGTTTCTAAAACACCTAGTTCCACTCGCTCTAACATTAACCAATTATCCGCCAAATCAAGCATTTTTGTAAGAAGTGCTCTTCCAATGCCCTTATTATGATATTCACTATCTACCCCTATAAACAAATCACCCGAATGAGATCTACGCCCAGAACTTTGGGTTAACCCAACAAATCCAACAACTTCTCCATCATACTCTGCAACAAATTCATATTGATTTGGCGCTAAATTACGAATTCTATTTTCCATCGCATCCACACGCATGCTCGGTAAAAAAACCATATAAGGTAAAACGTCATCTTGTATACATATACGATGAATTGCTCTAGCATCTTGTATTTCTACCGCTCTTAGTTTAATCTCCATATTTTCTCCTCTCCATATTCATAACAATACATATCCATTCTAGACCCCTGGGTGAAATCCCTTCCCTTCTATATTTCTTTATGTTATTTTTACACAATTATTTCAGTATAAAACCCGATTTACGAACAGCATATCTACTCCACACAATACAGGTTAACTTTTTACTTTATTATATAACTCAAGTAGATTTTCAACTGGAATACCATTTATTTTCATACCGGATATGTCACAATTTTCTATTTCAATATTTTTCAGATTACTATTACTAATCGTACTACCTTCTAAATCACATCTATTAAATGAAATAGGATCTTTATCTTCTCCGAGATTTGTATCTTTAAATTGAACTCCACCTAAAGTCACAAAATCAAATTTACTACCAGAAAGATTTAAATCTGCATATGAAGAATTTCTAAAATTTATATTTCTAAAATTTGATTGACTCACATTACAATTACTCATCTTCAGATTCATCATATTGCTACCAACAAAGGAACCGTTTTTTAAATTCACTTGATAATACTCTGTATTTGCTAGATTACAGTTTTCGTATTGGCTATTTTTCATATCTTTATTTTTTATTAGGTCTTCTTCAGCTGAATCTACAGTGATTCTTTTTACATAACAATACTCATCTTCAGATTTAAAAATTATTTCATAGCCCATTTTTTTATAAAAATAATGATTATTTATTTGTCTACTAGATGTTTCGAGATCCCAAATCCGTATGCTCGGATATACCTCTTCTATTAATTTAATAACAAATGACCCAATCCCTTTTCCTTGATAAACAGGATCTACAAAAATACGATCAATTCGACCGTATGACTTACCGGAGATTGTAACTATAATTCCACCGATTATTTTTTCATCCACTATCACTTTGAAAGAATCTAGCTCTTCAATCGAATATTTCATCATTTCTACTGAAGAATATCCTGGTGGTTGGATGTTATAGTCAATAACATCACCTTGAACGGATAGCCATCGTTTTGCTTCTTCATCAAATGTTTTTGTCATTATCTCTGTTAACTTTTCGGCATCTAAAATTGTAGCTTTTTCTATAGATATTATTGTCATTTTATTTTCCCCTTCATTGTTACAAGCCAATAACTTTTATGAACGAAATAGTTATTCAGTTACTTTTACTTTTAAATATTTCCCCATTATTACATATGGAACATCATTTTCACTTGGATGAAATGGCTCTAATACATCCACCCAATCTAATCTTTTATATAAAGAACGCGCCTTTTTATTGTTTATTTGTGTTGTTAAAATACTTGTTCTATTTGAAATACCTTCTAATAATTCATTATGTAATCTCGTTCCAAGTCCTTCATTTTGATATTGTGGGTGCACTGCTAACTCTACAAATTCAAAACAATCTTCTAACCATTGCTCTATTTGTCCAAAATTTAATGATTTTCTCATTAATTGATTATAGTACTGTCCTTCTAATGAACGATAACCATAAGTAAAACCAACAACTTCATTTTCCTTATTTATTGCTACTATACCTTTAAAATCTGCATATTCTATATGTCTTTTAATTCGCTCAATCATTTCAGTAAAATTTGTTTTCTCAAATACTTTACAATATAACTGTGCCATATTATTGATTAAAACCTCATCCTTTTCAATACGTAAAAATTTCATTCTACCTCCCCCTTCTATTAAAACCGATAAATCATTTAACACATATAGTTATTTAAAAATAGAGAAATTTTAAACTGATCATCTCTTTTCTATTAAACTATAAATATACCTATATTTTCCACACAAAAAAAAAAAAAAAAAAAAAAAAAAAAAAAAAAAAAAAAAAAAATAGAATAAAGGTATAAAAAGAAGAGCATCTGTAAAATATACAGTGAACTGCACCCCAATTGTTAGACTATGTCTAACAATTGGGGTGCAGTTCACAGATGCTCTTCTTTTTTATTTTCTACTTTATCGATTAAATAACAAAACCTATTCTCGCTAAAGAATAAAAATTAGTTAAGCCATTCGTTACAATTACTAATCAGCTGCTGTAAATCCTCTAGGAATCGACTCGCATGATATCCATCACAAACCGAATGATGTACTTGTAATGAAATTGGTAGCATAACCTTATTCTCTTCGTTAAAATATTTCCCACAAGTTATAATCGGTAATAGAAAATCACCATCATTATTAATATTTAGATTAAATCCAGTAAAACTAGCCCAAGGTATGCTAGAAATCGGAAAAACATTGGGAGGAATGTTTTCTTTCGTGAAGAGACCATGAACATTAGTATACAACCTCATATCCTCTTCATAGTTTTTATAGAAGATGTGAAAATCACTAGAACAATCCGTCCATATACTTGAAAAAGACTTATCATCTTTATGGAAGATTGTATAACTTGGGATCATTTCCTCCCAATATCCTAAAATTCCTTCATCGTTAAAAGATGTTCGAAATTCTTTATGATTATTTACTACTTTAGAAATTAAATATATAAAAACGGGATAAAATTTTATTCCCTTTTGATGTAATTCCTTTAATAACCTCGTGATATCAACATTCACAGTCATACTAAACGTACATTTCAACTTTAAATAATGTTCAAAATACTGCTCTCTATTCCAATTTTCTCTGTCAATTATATGAAACCTCATTTTAATAGCCTCCTAAAATGTCATTTTATTTTAGAAGGCTAACTTTCTTGTTTTCACCACACCTATTCACTCCTTACAATTTAAATTTATCTACAAGTTTTTATTTAATTATATAACGTCTGCAAAAATCTATTCACATATTTCTAGAAATACAACCACATACTATACATAAATCAGATAAAATTTGGAGGATGCCTACATGAATAATAAAAATGTAAATAAAAAAGAAAATGTTACCGAAAACGCTACACCTATTCAAAATAATAATACTGCAAACCTTAATATCGAAGAACAAGCAATGAACGGCTTATATGGAATGCCAGAAACTGCTATTGAAGATGCTGATCATACTGAAACTGAAGATTTTACTTCAAAAAATTAAGGTACTACATAGAAAAAAGCCAAGGAAAATTTCCTTGGCTTTTTTAACTATGCATCCACCTTTTGTACTTCTTCACTTTTTCTTGAAAGCTTTCCTGGCCAAAAAGCAAAGCGTCCTAGAACAACTGTAATTGCTGGTACAAGTAATGGTCTAACAATAAAGGTATCTAGTAATACACCAATTGCTGTTACAATACCAAATTGAACGAGAACTTGAATTGGAAGTGTACCTAATACCGCAAAAGTTCCTGCTAAAATTAAACCTGCTGATGTAATGACACTACCTGTTTGTATAACCCCATTTTTTACTGCGTCCAAATGATTTTGTGTCTTTCTGTTTTTCCATATTTCTGAAACCATAAAGATATTATAATCTTCACCTAAAGCAACCAAAAATACGAATGCATATAACGGTATCGCACCTTGAATGGCCGGTGCCCCCATACCATAATGAAGTAATAACCATCCTGCTCCTAATGCCGAGAAGAATGATAATACAACCGTTACAATTAAATAAACCATCGCAACAATTGATCGTAAGTAAACAAGTAATAATAAAGCTATAATACTAATCATTACTGGAATGATAACTGCTTCATCACGTTCCGTAATTTGCTTTGTATCATATAATGACGCTGTTTCTCCGCCAATCCATAGTTGATTTTCTGCATTACTAATCCCAGCATCTTTTAATACTTTTTCTACACTGTTTTTCAATTTAGGAATTTGATCTAACGCTTCAATTGAGTATGGATTTTCAACTAAAGAAACCTCATACATTTGTATTTGCTTATTTTCTTTACCCTCTTTTGGGTCTTTAACTGTATTTACAAAAGAAAATTTCTCTAGTTCTTCTTTTATAGGAAGCTCTTTTCCTTTCGTATCAACAACAACTTTTACTGGTGCTAATTCACCAGCTGAGAAATGATCACTAATTAACGTAAATCCTTCGCGTGAAGGCATATCTTTAGGGAACGATTCTAATAAGTCATATGTGTATTGAATACGTGGTACAAATGATGCCAATCCACCTAATACAAATACAGTGAGCATAATTATTGTCCACGGTCTTCGTACTACAACATCTCCAAGTTTTTTACTAAAGGCACCTTTTGATTTTTTAACTTTTACTACTTTCTTTTTCTTTCTTATCAATTCCTCATTCATCGAAGTTGTTCTCGGTATAAATGGGAAGAATGCAGCTCTACCGAAAATTAATAATAACGCTGGTAAAATCGTTAAAGCAGCAATTCCCATTATAAATACAGCAACACTAAATGGCACTGCAAATCGATGAAAGGCACCATAATGAGCAAGTAATAATGTTCCTAACCCAAGTACAACAGTTAACGCACTCATTATAATTGCTCCGCCAGAAGCTTTAATTGCAAGTTGCAATGCCTTATATTTACTTTCTTCTTCTAGCAAGTATTCTCGATATCTCGAAATTAAAAATAGACAATAATCCGTCCCAGCACCAAACAATAGTACAGTCATAATTGATATCGCCTGTGCATCTACTTTAATCCATCCATGATCAGCTAAAAAACCAAGAGTCGGACTAATAATACCGTATGCAAAGCCAACAACAAGTAAAGGTAAAATTGCTAATATTGGTGAACGATACAGTAAAATTAATAGGACTAATACGAGTAGTACAGTTGCAATTAATAATTTCACATCTGCTTGACTAAACAAACTAACTGCATCTGTTTGAATGCCTACTGGTCCAGATAATCGAACATGTAATCCAGAATCACTTATTTTTTGTTTAAATGGATCTCCATCGACCTTACTATTCACTATCTTTCTTAAATCATCAAGATTTCCTTTTAATATATCTGTTCCAGCAGCCTTGTTAAAGAATACTGGTGTAACAAATGATGTACCATCTTTTGATGCACTTTTTGATAATACTTGTTCCGGGATTGTATCAAATGGTGGTAATGTTGATTGTTCTATTAAAGGACTAGCCTTTAACTCTTTATAAACGTCTTGTATGAGTTTATAATCCTGCGACTGTAATCCACCATCTCTATACCATACTACTAATAAAGGATTCCCTGCATTATTCGGAAACTCTTTTTTCATAAGTGCTTCCGCTTGCTGCGACATAGCTGTTTCTGGTAAATTTTTCGGATTCGGTTCTTTCGTACTATTTACTTGTGGTAACGTAAATGAAAGTAGTAATGTAATAAGAATCCATACCGATAAAGTTATCCATTGCGTATGCTTCCCTGCTACAAGCCTCCCTAACATATGTAACGGATGCTTTTTCATAAAAACCCACCTTTCTTTTCTCTTCCACCATTAATTATATATACTGGTCGGTTAATTAATCAAGAATGAATAAAAATTTGTGTTATAATTATCTCAACAATACATGTCAGGAGCGAATAGATTTGGAACAAAAACAACGTCCTCTTGGAAGGCCTCGTCAAAATAAAAATACAAAATCTACAAAAGAAACCATTTTAGAAGTGGCAACTCGGCTATTTCTTACTCAAAATTATCAAGTCGTTTCCATGGATGAAGTCGCAAAAGTTTGTGGTGTTACGAAAGCAACCGTCTACTATTACTATTCAACAAAAACAGATTTATTTACCGCTACTATGATTCAAATGATGGTACGTATACGGGAGAATATGTCGCAAATACTCTCTACAAACAATACTTTAGAAGAGAGATTATTAAACTTTGCTAAAGTTTACTTACATGCCACAATGGATATCGATATGAAAAATTTTATGAAAGATGCAAAACTGTCGTTATCTGAAGAACAATTGAAGGAATTAAAAAAAGCTGAAGATAGCATGTATGAAGTGTTAGAAAAAGCACTCGCTAAAGCGATGCAATTTGGAGAAATCCAAAAAGGAAACCCTAAATTTGCCGCTCATGCATTCGTATCTTTATTATCAATTGGGAATTTTAAAGATGAAAATGACAATCCTATTCTTACAAATATAGATGAATTAGCACAAGAAATCGTTTCTTTTTATTGGAACGGATTAGGACGTTAAAATTACATGGGTTTCCTTTAATAAAAAAGCATGTTTGTATTTCTTCAAACATGCTTTTTTATCATTTAAGTGTTTTATGTATACACCAACAATTAGACTACACTTTAGCATCCATTATTAAAAAATTATTATCTTTACCTTTTACAAATTTTGAAGTTGAATCTTTATATTCCCCTTACTTAATCCCCCGTGGTAACAAACTACAGATTCAATATCTAGATTTAAATACTTCTTCAAAGACTGCCGTGCTTCCATAATATTTAAAGTTGTTGGAGCATGAACTCCTCCTAACACTCCATTCACACTATACATCGAGTCTCCAGCGACAAGAATTTTGCTTCGTTTCAAATATAAACTAATATGCCCCGGAGTATGCCCTGGAGTATGGAGAATTAGTATCCCACCGCAATACGGAAGTTCTTGCCCGTCAATCACAGTGTCACTCACTTTTCCTTTTGGTAGGTTCTCTAATTGTACATCTTTCAATAAAGGTAAATCTCCCTCAATATATGGCTTATCTAACTTGTGCGCATAAACTTTAATATCGCTTACACCATTCTCCAATACATTAGGAAGGCTACCTATATGATCTATATCCTGGTGTGTCAAAATCACAACTTTTACCTTATCAACAGATATCCCAACTCTCTCCATCTCTACTTGTATATCTTCAAATTGTCCAGGGAAACCAGTATCTATTAAAACTGCCATTTCATCATCCCATAAAAGAATTGGGTGAATTATAAATTCTTGAAACTCAAGTTGTAACATTTCTACTCCTTTAGCAATCTCCATACAGTAACTCTCCTTTATACTGAAGTTTGAAAATATGTACGAGTATACTGAAAATATAAAGCGCCGCTATCTCATAATATGCTTTGTCATCCCAATAGAGAATACTTCAAACCCCATAGATTCATAATAAGATTGCAATTTTTCCACACACATAAGTTGCGGAATAACCTTGTTTTGTTCGCAGTGATGGATTAATCGTTTCACTATGTCTTTTCCAATACCAATATACTGATACTCCGGCATTACACATACACCGCAAATAACGCCTGTTATTACTCCATCGGATATAACACGCCCCATCCCAATTAATTGTTCCTCTTTAAATGCGTATATTGCATACCAACTTTGTTTACACATTTGTTCTAATTCATTCACTGTTAATTTAAGAGAATTCCATCCTAAAGATTCATATAAAGCTAATAATTCATTAAATTTTGTAGGATGTTCACTTGTGTAGTGTATACTATTTTTCATGTAAATACTCCTTATTCTATAGTTTGTTAATGTTCCATAAAATTTCCCTTATGAAAATTGCGATTGACGTGAAAATAACTAGAACAACCTTCAATAAGAAAGATAGAATTCCTTCTCAACATAAAATAAAAAGAAGTTATCTCACTTGAGATAACTTCTTTTATGTAAGACTCTCATTATATTATCAACCAAAAAATATACAACTGCATACGATTAGCACAAACAAAACTAATAAACCATTTGAGAAATAACCCATTGAATACTACCCCTTTATTAAATTATGTAAAAGATTTTATCATAAAATGATTTACAACTTAATAACTGAAAAAGACATTGTATTCATTAGTTATATATGTTTAGTAATATTTTATTTTCGGTCATATTCTTCTTAACTTAAACCACTTCTCATCCCCTTATACTTAAGTTCTGATAACCTCAGAACAATACATAAGAAGACCTCAACTTATTGACGTCTTCTTTTCAACTACACTAATAGCTAATTCACGTTTTTTATCGAATATATATAAACCCTTCACTAACAGAGACATGTATGAAATGCCTTCCCCAATACATAAACATCTATAATCTGATTATTAACATCCTTATAACCTTTAAATCTCATCCTCAGTTATTCTAATAGCTCTCTTATTCGAAAAGATATTTTTAAAAATTCCTACTCCAAAAATTAATAAGCCTATACCAACTAACTTATTTATTTGTAATGGGACGATCTCCATTCCGAACAATCCAAATGTATCAATGGATAATGCAACGACCAATTGAGTAATAAGACTAATTAGCACCGTATATGCTGGACCTAAGCTCTTTATTGCACCCATTATACAAATAATTAACCCGATGCCAAACAGTCCACTTACATAAAACAAATAATTTGTAGTATACACTTTAATGTTAATACTGTTTTCTGTAATGATATAAAATAGAATAGAGCTAATGAGACCTATTCCAAGGACACATGTAGTCGTTAACCACTGTCCTTCATTTTCATTTACTTTTGCATTAAAAACAGATTGTAAGCTAATTAATATTCCTGCTAATATAGCTAAACTAAATCCAATCAAAATCTTCCTCTCCCCTTCATTGCTCATATATATTATCTTTAGCGACTTCCTTCATTCTAGAAAAATCTTTAATTACAATAACTCCATTACTCTTTTCAATTAATTTTTCATTATAAAATTTTTGTAATACCCGTATTACGTGCCTATAACTTCCCCCTATAAAATCCGCAATACTCGTTACCGAAGTTGCATCCAAATCCCCTTTATACATATTCCCGTTACAATCTGTTGAAATTGAAAATAAATAACTAGCTACACGTACTTCTACAGGATAAAGTAAATTAAGAGCTGTAAAACGAGTCGATATTTTTAATGTGTTCGCAATGTTTTCAAGCAAGAAATTCATTAATTTAGGATGTTGTAATAACTTGTTTCTAATAACCGTATGAGAAATAGAGATCGCTACAACTTCGGAACAAGCTTCAACCGCATTATGCGCTTTGCTATTTTGTATGAATTCAATATCACCAACAACCGCCAATAGATTGATAAAACGAAGAATCAGTTTCTTTCCCTCTGGTGTAATCGTATAAACCTTTACTTTACCTTTAACAACAAAATATAAACGATCCATTTCGTCATCTATATTGCAAATAAGCTCGCCTTTTTCAAAATGATTTAATTGAAAATAAACTGTATCTATTTCTGAAAAAGCCTCTAGTGTTTTATTGGTTTTCAAGTAATGAATAATTAAATCTGATCTATTCTCCACTTTCATTTCCTCCTTTCATTTACATATTAAATACAACAATACCTATAATCATTACTATTGTTCCCACAATATGATATCTCTCCATCTGTATCTTTTTCATTTGAAATAATCCTTTCATCTCAATAAAAGTTGCTGTTAACAATTGCGCAACCATAAGTGTACCTGCTGTCAATGTAACTCCTAGTGAATATATTGCCAGCGTTTCCGCACAAATAATTAATACACCAAATGCACCCGCTGCTAAATATATTTTTTTCACACGCTTTAAATCCGTTACTTTCTCTTCTTTCTTTAACAAAAATATTGTTGTTGCAATAATGAAGCCAATTAAATGCGTAATAATACTTGTCGACCATATACCAATATGTGAACTAAGTTTTGCATTAAATGTGCCTTGAAGTGTAATAAATACGCCAGCAAATACAGCAAATACAATGCCTTTCAAAAAATCATCTCCTAATCTTCTATTTCTGACTTAATTAAAAGCTATAATCCTATATAGGCAAAAGGACAAATGTCACATCAGTATGAAAATAACTGCGAATGACCATAAAAAAACACACCTCAAAATATTTGAGATGCACTTTTATTTTTTATTAATATATATAATTTTAATAATTATAACTACGCTACATTAACAGATTTCTTCTTCAAAACAAACTTTCCAAATAAGAAACGCACTAGCGGCCCCATAATAATTAATTGTAATGGATACGCCATAATGAAGTTTTTAATAAAAATCGAGAAATACATTGAAACGAATGATTCACCATGTAACCCATTATGCAAATACATCATAGCCATACCATAAAACGACATGAAGAACACCATTCCGATTACCATCGTTGTTGCCATCGAAATAATAATATTTACTTTTTTCGATTTATCAAACGGTAACGTGAAGACAAGTTTTTTCGCACAAGGTCCAACGATACATATTTCAATTAATAGTGCAATAATGAATCCAATTAGTAGTTCTAATGCGATCTCCTTAATATGAATTGGCCCTCCTGATCCATTCGTTAGTAAATTGTAAAACGTCATTACGATAACCATCCCAAGGCACATCATCATACCAAATTGGAGATTTTCCTTTCTTGTTGTTGGCAAAATTCATCATCCTTTCTCTTTGAGTCTTTGTCATTATATCGATATTGGAAACCTCTTCGTAAGTGAACATTTTGTGAACAAATTTAAAACGTTTTCATATATTTTCTTTACTTTCAACTCAAATTCTCACTTTTACTTATAAAGGTTTTACATATTTCAATGTTGAATTACTAAATTTAAACATTACTACTAGGAGGAGAACCATGAATGAACAAGGATTTTTCGTATATCATATCGTAACAAGGAAAAAAATGAAGATCGGACAAAGCATTCAATTTAATAAAAATCAAACTAATACGTTATTCCACTTCTTTTTTGAAAGAGAACATTTAAATTCTAGTGGTGAAGATTCTATACAAATATTAAAAGAACATTATACAAATGAAGAATTACATATAAAGAATGAAAATGCTACAGTAGTTATGAATTACATGGATCAAACAATTAGAGCCATTAGAGAAACGATTGTGGAAATGGTTAGGCTGCAAGAATATCCTGATTATCCATCAAGGTTGTCTTGTTTATATGCCGCTAAAAGCTATGAAGATGCTTTAAAATGGAAAGCATTATTTGATTCTTACAATCGAGAAGTTTTGCAGATTGTTAAACTACGAGTAATCGGAAGTTCTTTTGAAGGTGACGGGAATCTTTTACCGAAAGAAGATGCTATTCCTTTTTCTCAAAAAATGGAACAAGCTAGAGAATATTGGAAAGGAAATGTGAATAACGAACTCCCTGAACTACTCATTAATGGCGAAATTGAAGTGGTTGAAATTATTGATGACTTTTCCTCAATTCATGTTTAATTTCTAACTAAATCAAATAGGATGGAGATTACAATGATGAAAAAAGTGTACTTCAATCATGATGGTGGTGTAGATGATTTAATTTCACTATTTTTATTACTTCAGATGGATAATGTCAAACTTGCAGGTGTTTCAGTTATCCCTGCTGATTGCTATTTGGAACCAGCAATGTCTGCAAGTCGCAAAATTATTGATCGCTTCGGCAAAGGAAATATTGAAGTAGCCGCATCAAATTCCCGTGCCAAAAATCCATTTCCAAAAGATTGGCGGATGCATGCATTTTATGTAGATGCTTTACCAATATTAAATGAGTCTGGAAAAGTTGTAACACCCGTAGCAGAAAAACCTGCACATCATCATTTAATTGAAACTTTACTACAAACTGAAGAGAAAACAACTTTATTATTTACGGGTCCTCTTACCGATTTAGCGCGTGCACTATATGAAGCACCAATAATCGAAGAAAAAATTGAACGTCTTATTTGGATGGGAGGCACATTTCGTACTGCCGGCAACGTTCATGAACCCGAACATGATGGAACAGCTGAGTGGAATTCGTTTTGGGACCCTGAAGCAGTAGCCCGTGTTTGGGAATCAAAAATTAAAATCGACTTAGTAACGCTAGAAAGTACAAACCAAGTTCCATTAACTATAGACATACGTGAAAGTTGGGCAAAAGAGAGAAAATATATTGGTATTGATTTCCTTGGTCAATGCTATGCAATGGTTCCTCCTCTCGTTCACTTCTCAACGAACTCTACTTACTATTTGTGGGATGTATTAACTGCTGCGTTTGTAGGAAAATCTGATCTTGCAAAATTACAAACAATTAATAGTACTGTTCATACATATGGACCTAGCCAGGGGCGTACAATGGAAACTGTTGATGGACGACCTGTAAATGTAGTATATGATGTAAACCACAATGGATTTTTTAACTATATAACTGAATTAGCGAAGAAAGCTTCTACTTGAACCTCTATCTATACGAAAAATAGATAGAATGACATTGCTTCAGACGATGAACTCCCATATTTAGAATTTGGTTAAAACTACATATTTAACTATTAAAAAGAGTATTGAATTAAATTTCAATACTCTTTTTGCGCAATTTTATTCAATTTGATTAATGTTGTGTTTTACAGATTATTCATTTCATAACCATTTACAAAAAACGTTATTGTTTCTATTTCATCTTCATTTAATTCTCTATTTACGTCTCGTTTATATGCTTCCTTTATATTCTCTTCATCGCCTTTATGAGCTTCTGTATATGTTCCTACTGTTTTTAGCAAATACATCTCGTTTAAAAATTCATCCCTACTTATAGCTGTCCCATGAGACAGAATATATGTCTCCGCATCAAATTTCTCTAATTCATCTATTAATTTAAACGTTCGTTTCGTCGTATAATTCCACTTTGAAGAAAAGATATCTGCATATATACAGTCTCCTAAAAATAATATCTTTTCTTCTTTCACGTAAATAACAACTGAATCATGTGCATGATCTCCGCCGACATGTTTTAACACGCATGTCACTTCACCAAGGTCTAATTCAATTTGATCCTGGAACGTTAAGGTTGGAGGAATAATTTTAATATTTCTCTCTTTTTCTTCAAACTCTTTTTTGATGCAATCCGCACAAAATGCAATTTCAGTACCCTCTTTTACGCGTGCGTCCAACGCTTCATCTGTCCATTCATAAAATACTAGTGATTGCATTTCTTTTTTCGTTTCAGCATGCGCAATAGTTAATGCATTTTGTAGTACAGGCAATCCAAAAATATGATCCCAGTGCCAATGCGTTAATGCTACGAGATCCGGACTTGATACATTTTGTTCTTTTAGCATTTCTAGAAATAATTGTGCATGTTCTTCTGAATTCCCAGCATCAATCATTAAAGTTTTATCTCGTCCAACGACCATTCCTAATATAGGTCTATCTGTTTCAGAAACAGGTGTCATATACCAAAATGAGTTTCCTATTTTTTTAATTTGCTGCATTACAAAACCCTCCATTTACTACTACTCTCTTCAATTTCCACCACTTTTAAATTTCTGCGATCTAACATAATAACTATTTCACTTTATTCATATACTGTTCTTGTACATGCTGCATTAAATCTCTCATCTTCTTTTCAGCAGGATGCTCTTGATTCTCTAAATGTACTTTTCTTTAAAACATAGTAAATTCTTCTATCCATTTAAATATGCATCCCAATCGTAGTCTTCAATTTTATAGAATCTACCTTCATCATTTCTTTCATATGCACATAAAGGTGGTTCCTCAAGAAATTTTAAAATAGAATCATCTATATTCAAAATGACTCCAATTGAAATAATTTGAAAGTTTTTAGGATTATTGACATAGTCATCACTTTCATAACCACTCAGTATTGACCAACCAGAGTCACCTTCTTCTCTTGAATCCTCTTTAAGCATAAAGTTAAATTCTCTTTTTTCAAGTACATCATTACTAACAATTACCTTCGTATCAAAATAAAAGTCCCAATCTTTTGAAGCTGGATCGTTATATTCCGTATCGCATATATTGTCAATTCCAAATGAAATTTTATCACCTATTTTTAAATCTAAACGATACGGATTATTATTGAGTGTCCCTACAAAATTTTTCTCGTTCCTTTCAGTAATTTCAACCCACATTCTTTCACCATGAAACCCATCTTCTTCCTCATTTTTAGATACAAAAATTAACTTTACCAAATCTCCAACCTTTAACTTCTCCAACACTTCTGAACTAGGAAGGTAGAATGTATAGGGCGCTTCTTTATTTAATTCATAAACATTATCTAGGTACCAAGGCATCTTTTTCTCTCCTTACAAACTTTTTACACTCATATTTTTAAAATAATATTATTTTTTCTTCTGACTAACTACTACCATAGAATAGCAGTCTTCTCCTAACTCATTTCCTTCCCAATCATTATATATATGTAATAGTTCAAAACCATTCGCCACTAATACTCTTTCTAACTCCTGCGGATAAGTATAGCGAAGATCAATCGTTGTTTTCAGTTCTTCTACTTGCACATCACCCTCATAAAACCTTCTTGTTGTTATGTAGTGCTGTATTTGCTGAATTGAATCATATGTCATTTCAGTATATAAATCACATTTTCTTCCCTTTTCATCACTAATAGTTGTCCAATATTCTTCTGTAGATGGTTGTATTAATTCTTCTTTTGAAGGAAAACGTGTATCGAATATGAATATACCATTATCAGCTAACACATGATGAATAGATGTTAATAACTTATTTTGATCAGTGTTCGTAAGAAAATGTTGAAATCCATGGCCAACCATAAATGCTAACGGAATTGTTTCTTCAATCTTCAATTGTAAGCAGTCTTGTTGTAACCATCTTACTTTCTTATATTTCATAGATTTTCTCTTCGCTTCAGCAAGCATTCCTTCATGTATATCTACACCGATTATTTTATATCCGTTTTCTATAAAGGGAATGGTAACTCTTCCTGTTCCGCAAGCAATATCTAGAATCCATTCATTTTTGATATTTAGTTTTTGTGCCCATGATAGTAAAAACGGAAAATCTGAAAAACTTTTATTTTCCGCATCATATCGTTTTGGATTTTCATATTCAGAAAGACTCCATTTTGTTTGCAATTGTATTCCCCATTTCATTTTCCACTTATATTTAATATATAAATTATAACGAATTGCTAGTTTTTTCTCTATAATCAAACACAATTACTTGGACTAATCTAACTTTCCTTTTCGTAAGCTAAAAATAAGCGGAAAAATCGGAGTGTGATACGATGGAACGATTATGGATTCCTATGATAGTTACATTTTTTTCATTCGGTGGATTACTATTAGGCGGTGCTGTCGGCATTGCTACGCGCCAGCTAATTGAAGAAAAAATGCATCGTTTATACGCATTATGTGGCGGAATTTTGCTAGGACTTTTATCTCTTGAAATTATTCCTGAAACTTTTTCAAGCTTTGAAATAATTGGTCCTATACTTGGTATAGCTATCGGTATTTTAGTTATGAGCTTATTAGATAACTATTGTCATCATCCAATGATACATAAAAAAGATCAACAAGCTTGGCAAACTTTCCTTTTTCTCTCTTTCGCTATATTTATTCATAATTTGCCGAGTGGATTTGCTTTAGGTACAGCTTTTATTAATCATGCTGACTCTGCCATTCCTTTTTTAATAGCAATTGTCGTTCACCATATTCCTGAAGGATTAGCATTAATTATCCCCTTTCTCTTTACAAAGCATAAATATGTTTCCTTTTTATTAACAACTTTATTACTTTCTCTTATTCTCGGTACTGGTACGGTTTTTGGCATTTTGATGGAAGGAAAAGCTCTACATTTACAAGGACTCATTATGGGGAGTGCTATCGGTTCACTTGGCTATGTTACAATTCATGAAATGCTTTGGAAGGCAAAGAAACAGCTTTCTTTCCTTACATTTTTAATGTGGGCAACTGGTGGATTTTTACTAATAATAGTGTTTACTCTATTAACTGGACACCACTAAATGAAACGAAAAAAAGATAGCTGAAAACGATTTGTCTTCAGCTATCTTTCTTTATTTTTGTAGCTCTCTATAGAAAGAAAAATCATTCACAGTATGTTGCACTTGTATCTCTTCCTTCCTTTCTTTATCTTTACTCTTAGTCATTCTTACATTTCCCAGTTTAATCGCATCTTGCATACTATTACTAACTAGATTTCCCGCTAAAATTGTCATACTATAAAAAGCAATTGGTATAAGTACAATCCATGTATGTGTAGTTAAGTGACGGAAGTTTTGACCAATTAGGCCAGTCCATTCTTTTGTTACACTATCTGGATCCATTCCACTGAAGGTTATAGTTCCACCAAAAAATAATTGCAACAAACCAAGGTGTAAAAGAAGCAATAAAGTACTCACAAATTGTTGAGCTACTAATAAAAGAAATGGTGGTAACATATGCGGCCATATATGGCGCTTCAACCGATGCCACTTACTTCCACCGAGCACAGTAGCTGCCAACATAAATTCTTCTTTCTTAATACGCTTTACTTCTTGCGCTACATACAACATAACCGTTGGTACAGCAAGACATACAAGAACTATAATTTGAAATGCGACCCGCAAATACAACGGCACAACTTCCGCTCCACTGTCAAACGTTAAAACTTCATTTAGCATAAAATAAGAAATCATGACCATTGGTACAATACTAAAAGGATCAAAAAAGGATGAAATAACTGGAAAAGAACGTTTACCATACATACCAAACAGTAAACCAGCTCCCCCTCCAACTATAACTCGTAATATCGCTATAATTATACTCGCTCCAACTGTCCATTTCGCGCCTTCTATTATTAATTGAACAAGGTCGCGGCCTTTCACATCACTTCCAAACCAAAATTTACTTGATGGCGAAAATGGAGCTGCCTCTAGTTCTCCTTTTTCGTTATACATCATCGTAAGTTCACGAATATTCCCATCAAAAAACAACGTATATCCAATACTAACAATCATTAGTACACTCAAAAAAGTAATACCTATCCAAAATCTCACATCTCTTTTTACAACTTGCCACATGTTACACACGCTCCTTTATCACATTTTGTAAGAGCGTATGTAATATACGAAATAGTATAAAAAGCGGTACATATAATATTACTAGACTCACCATAAATATTTCTAATTTTGAATTTCCTTTCACAAAAACAAACATACCATATGTATTAAATATCCATTCAATAATATATAAATTGGAAAGCATAAATAAAATATTTGTTTTCGCGTAATAAATTGTCGTTAATAAAACATTTCTTGAAATATGATGTGTCAAAATATACCGTAAGCTTAGCCCTTTACTCTTGGCAAACAAACTATAATCTTTCTCTAATTCTTCTTTAAACCGTAATAACAACAGTTTAATAAACAATAATGTTGTTGGTATTGTAAGACATATAATTGGTAACAAACGTATCCTTTCTTCCCCTAATCCAGCCAGTTTGATCGGCATAAATCCTGTTTTTTGAAACATAATTACGACAAGAAGTTGCGATAATAAAATAAGTAATATATCTGGTATACTCTCAAGCGTAAGAAAAATCCCGTTCCACATTTTCTGTTTCATATGAGAACGCTGTAATACCCAAATGACAAGTATATACGCAATAAGCAAAGAGAGTAAAAAAGCTGAAAGAAATACAATCATCGTTTCAATATAATGAATCCATATTTGCGGAAATAATTTTCTTGAGTCCCGAAATCCATATGTTATTTCTCCTGGTTGAAGTAACTTTCCCCCAAGAAATACAATCGTGTTCCAAAAACCGATTAAATCAATTTGCAATCCCTTAAATAAACGCGGTAGTGCACCTAGACAGATTATACATAAGATTGCAGCTAATAATTGTAAACATGTAATCCCACACCACTTAACCATTCGCATCAACATAACGATTTCCCCTTACCATTAAACGTAATATTCGAAAAAAACTAAATATATCACATCTCTTTAGCTACAGCATGTACTTGCTTTTGCCCACTTGGTAGAATAGCTTGATATAAACACGTAACAAAAAATAATAAACCAAATAAAATAATAAACAATGTATCTGCACGAATCCATTTCGGGAACAACATCGCTATCGCACCGAGGGATAACAGCTGGAATCCTGTCGTTAATGGACTAAGTAAACTTTGAACACGTCCCATGAATGATTCTTCTACAATTTCATACATCCACCCCATGATTGCAACATTAATAAACGGTAAAAAGAAAGTCGCAAAAGCGATACATACATAAAAAGACCATACGTGGTTTACAAAGTAACACATACCGAAAAAGACTCCTGAGCCCGCCATACCAAATACAATAATAGGTTTGGGTGCATATTTCTTACCTACACTTGTTGCTACTATACTTCCAATTAGTAATGAAATTCCTCCAACCACACCGCCCACCATCGCTAAACTTTCATACGTTGTTGGTGCTAATTTGTATTTTAATATGTAAGTTGTTGATACGCTTAAAATACCATTCAATAATCCAAATACAATAAATCCTAGAAGTAATTTTTTTAAAGTTTCATTTTGGGACATATACTTGATCCCTTCTTGAAACTCTGTTATTAACATTTTCAAATTAACTTCTTTCCATTTTGTTCTCCCATTTGGCAAACGAACTTTTTCTGGAATGGATATCGTTTGAATCAAAATACCACTCATAATAAAGGTGAACGTATTTACTAAAATGCTCCCGTATATTCCAAAAGTCCAGTACACCATCGTTGCAATTCCTACACCAAACAAGGCATACAAACTATTCATCATTTGATTCACACCTGCTGCTGCACCGTATTGGTCGGATTCAACTACTCCCTGTATCATCGACTGTTCTGATGGAGAGAAAAATTGTATACATGCATTTTCCAAAAATAAAAATATAAAGACGAGTATAATCATCCCGTAATAAAGCGAAATTAGAATTCCGATATTACAGAGCGAACAACATATGTTACTTACCGTACAAATACGCTGTCTATCAAAACGATCCACTACTGTCCCTACTAATAGAAAAAAGATTAATGCAGGTAATGCCATCATAATTTGTGTCATCGTTGCGTAAACTGGTTGTTTTCCGTATTGATCTAGCAAATAAAACATTAAAGAAACTCCAGCAATCATAGAACCGAGTCGCTCTAAAATATTTGCTAGAAAAAAACGTGCATACACTTTGTTGCGAAATAACTGTAGCATTTCTTTCATACTTCTAACCCTTTCTCTCGACAAAATTTTATTATTCTAGTCATTTCTTGGAAGTTATATTATATTTTTCGACTATTATCCAATCTTTTCCTTCTGTATAAAGAACATTATAAAAAAGACTCTTGTTTTTTTATACAAGAGTCTTTTTTATTTAACTTCGCTTTTTGTAATGATATATCTCGCTAACTTTTTTTAATTCTCTATAGTCCGGATACACTTTATTTATTTTGCAAATGTATCGCACATCCACTCATAAAACCTTTCCTTCTCTTCAAATTGCGGATAATGCGCGGATTTTTCAAAAGTAATAAATTCTTTTTTCTCTGCTTCAATCGTATTAAAATATGTTTTTGCCGCATGTGATGAAGTGTTATAATCATATTTCCCCATAAGGAAATAAAACGGTAGCTTCATTTTAGTCACCTTATTAGGCAATGGATTTTTTAAATCCTTTTCTAATAAGACCGTTTGAGAATGTAATAATCCAATATTATAACGAATTACGTCTAACAAGTTATATTCATTACTGAGTAACATCCCCATGTTATCACCATCTGGATTTTCAATGAGTCTTGATGTTCCACCATATTTCGCAACATAATTTCTCGGAGTGTATGTATCACCATTTTTAATTTTTTCAGTCAACCCATTTAAATAGGAAACCTCATCTGTATTCCCAGCATTTTGTGCCTGTTCAATCACATAGTTTAAACTATCCATTTCACTTTCTACTGTATCACTCATTTGTCCAATGCCAACATAAGCTTCATATTTTTCAGGGGCTTTATTGGCAGCTTGCATTCCGATATAGGTACCGTAAGAATGACCAACCAATATTAATTTTTCTTTACCTAGACGTTTTGAAACATAATCTGTCATAGCTAATAAATCTTCTACAAGAAGTTCTGATGTAAGATTCGAATAGTCTTCAAAGAAATGATACGACTTCCCGCTCGCTCTTTGATCGTAATTAACAACTGTGAATCTCTCTTCCAATAATTTTTGGTATTTTTGCGCATATGGTATTTCTGAAGTACCTGGTCCACCATGTACAAAAAGAATTACGGGATTGTTCTTATCTTTGCCGCGTATCATAATTTCATGACCACTTCCATTTATCTCAACTTGCTCTAATGTACTTATACTGTTTTTCCCTTTTATTTGCGAAGTCCATGTAGGAAATATTAGTGCTACGATTAATAATAGTGTAGTGATGGCACCAATAAGTTTTATTAACTTTATTATCTTCTTCATAAGTAGTTTCCTTTCTTTTAAATTTATAAAAACATCAATTTCGTTCTGCAAAACTAGCCCAAAATAATATGAATGAACAACAATTGTACTTTCTAATTTCGCCATCATCTTTTATACATTCTTAATATCCCATACACTTCTTAACTTTCAGCTATATAAACCCTTAACATTTTCTTAATTTTCAATATAAAATTCATAGAAAGACTCGATCACAATGTATTAGAAATAAAGAAAAAAGCCCTTGTTTTCTAAACAAAGACTCTGTTCTTAAACTATTTAGCTACCTCTTCTTTCGGCATTACCATACCTTTATAAAGTTGGACAGTTATCCAGTAATAGATGAAATAAATGACTAAGAAAATCCCTATCGGCACCCACACCTTTACAAACGGGTCAACTAATATAAAGCTAAATAAGTTAAGTCCTACTAACACGTGGGAAATTCCAATAATTGCTGGGAAGATAAATAAATATGAAATTTCTTTATATATACTTTTCGTTAACATACTACGTCTCACACCAATTTTTCGTAACATTTCATAACGTCGTACATCACGAGAAGCACCTGTTAATATTTTGAACATAAGAGAACTTGCCATCATTGCTAAAAAGGCAATTCCGAGGAAAAATCCCATAAACATTGTTCCGCTCATAAAACTGCTCGTTAACTGATAAATTGTCATTTTCGTAAATATGTCTACTTTTGTACCTGTTGTTTTTTCAATTTGTTCTTTTTGTCTCTTATCTATTTCAATCAACAACGGTTTATACTTTTTCATATCATCTACTTTTGCTAATGTTACAGTGTGTTCTATTCCTTGAATTCCTTTATAATAGGCTTCATCTGCAATTCTTACAGGTTTTCCGTTGAATTGATTATGTGTAATTTGTATCTCTCTTGCAATCGCATTTTCCCAATCTTTTGGCATACGAGGAAGCTTATTCGCTACTTCAGGAGCTTCCAAAGCAGTATAAACAGGTTCAGTTAAAGGTTCAGCCACACGTTTACGAGCAGGCTCTTTTAAAGTTTTTGTATCAAAGTGATCGGAAACGAGTGGTGGTTTCTCAGTTAAGTCATTACGTAAATAATAAACCGCTTCTCCATCTACTTTATACTTATACTTGCTTTCTTCTACAATTTCCATTTCTTTTAAGGCCGCTTTATCTTGATCATTTGGATCATGAATTACAACATCATATACACGAGAAAAGTCTGTCATAATGCCTACATTTTTTTGAAATGCCATCCCTGCCGTCATCGCACCTGCACCTAATGCAATTAACATCGCTACCGTACCTAATACTCTTGATAAACTATTTACTCGAAATCGTAGCTGTGCATATGTAAAACTATTTAAACCCGTTTCATTTCGTTTTTTATTCCCTTTAATTTTCATAACAAAAAATGGGAGCAATGAACTAAAGATAAAATATGTTCCAAGTGTTGTAACGATTGTCGCTATTATAAAACCGAGTTCAGCAAACATTTTTATATTGACCATAAAATAGTAACCTGTACTTACTAGCAGTACACCGTTTACTGTCATTATAATAATGCGAGTTTTACTTTTCTTCACTTCATCTAGCGTTTCATCTTCACGAATTAACTCTAGTTCGGTTTTACGTAACAATCGGACACTGTTCATTAAGCCAGTAATGAAAAATAGTATTAAGAAGAAAATAGCTGTAACTAAAATTGCTGGTATGTATATAGATGCGTAACTACCTTTTGCTGAAATTTCCATACCATTCATTAAAAAATTTCCTGCTACACTTGCAAGTAACATCCCTACTAAAATCCCGATAATAATGCTGACAATACCCATACCGAATGTTTCAATAAATAATAACTGTGCTACTTTTTTCTTTTTCGCGCCGAGCATCATATACATACCGAGTTCTTTTCTTCTTAATGTGAGTAAGAAAGAATTGGCATATATAATATAAAATACAGTAATGAAAGATAATAGTATGGCACCTACCCAGAATACGAGTCTAATACTACTAATAAGACTATTATCCTTCGTAAATTCACTATTCATCGCCATCGTTTGGAACATGTAGAAAATACTAATACTAATAACGAGACCAATAAGTAAAACCATATAATCTTTTAACATCTTTTTCATACTATGACGTGATAATTTGAATAGCATAGTCTCACCCCCTACTTAGACTCAGTAGCTGAACCCATATGAGCGAGCACACCTAAAATGTCTTGATAGAAATTTTCTCGTGTTCCTTGACGCTTTAGCTCTTTATATAAAAGGCCGTCTTGAATAAATAATATACGCTCACAATAACTCGCACTAAATGCATCATGCGTTACCATTAAAATACTTACATTGTGATTTTCATGTAAATCTTGCATCGCTTCTAATAAGCTTTTTGCATTTTTACTATCTAGCGCCCCTGTCGGTTCATCTGCTAATACAATTGCTGGATTATGTACTAAAGCTCGTGCTGCCGCTGTTCTTTGCTTTTGTCCACCAGAAACAGCAGTTGGATATTTCGTTAAAATTTCAGTAATCCCTAACTTCTTTGCAACCTCATTCACCTTTCCAGTAATCTCACTTGAAGGTACGCCTTGCAAAGAAAGTGGTAAAGCAATATTTTCATAAATTGATAAGTTTTCAAGTAAGTTAAAATCTTGAAAAATGAAACCTAATTTTTGAGAGCGAAAATCTGACAATGCATTCCCCTTCATAGAAGTAATATTTGTGCCAGCTATCGTCACACTACCACCTGTCGCTTGATCCAATGTACTAATCACATTAAGTAAAGTCGTTTTTCCAGATCCAGAAGGCCCCATGATTCCGACAAATTCTCCTTCCTTAATACTTAACGATACGCCCCTTAACGCTTTTGACTGATTCTCATTTCTTTTCCCATACGTTTTTTCTACACTTTCTACAGTAACTACATTTGTTGACATCTCTCTCACTCCATCCCTTTTGTATAAAATGAATTTCTCACATATTTCTTATCTTTTTCTCATGTAAATTCTGAAGAGTTTTTTAATTATTATCCTATTAGGGTTACACAGACTACATGAACCTGTTTCCTACTTCATATTCTCATTTTTCTACAACTTGTTCCCTCGATTTCGCTTACATTTACCTTACATTTTTGTAAGATAAAAAAGAAAACACACCATTATGAAGTGGTGTGTTTTCTTTTTAAACTCTATTTTCGATTATTTATTTCCTCTTTCATACTCTCCACAAATCCATTTAGTTCAACAACTTCTGATTTTTCTTCCCCATATTTACGTACATTAACAGCTCCGTTCTCCATTTCCTTATCCCCAATAACAAGAACATAAGGAACCTTTTGCATTTGTGCCTCTCTTATTTTATAGCCTAACTTTTCATCTCGTACATCTCTTTCGACACGAACACCAGCTTGTGCTAATTTATCCACAACCTCATCTGCATATTGTACATGGGCTGCATTCGAAACTGGAATAACTTTCACTTGAACTGGTGCCACCCATGCCGGGAACGCACCTCCAAAGTGCTCAATTAATATCGCTAAGAAACGATCTAAAGATCCTAATACTGCCCTGTGAATGACAACTGGTCTTCTTTTTTCATTCTTCTCATCTATATAATTTAAATCAAACTTCTCTGGCATTTGGAAATCTAGCTGGATTGTACCGCACTGATGACTTCTATTTAAAGCGTCTTTAATATGAAAATCGATTTTCGGTCCGTAAAATGCACCGTCACCTTCATTTAGTCTATATTTATAATTCAATGAATGTAATACATTTTCTAATGACGCCTCTGCTTGCTCCCATAACTTATCATCCCCCATTGAATCTTCTGGACGAGTAGAAAGCTCTACTTCATATTCGAATCCAAAAGTTTTATAAACGTAATCAATTTGCGCCATTACGGATTTAATTTCATCTTCAATTTGTTCTGGTGTTACAAATAAATGAGCATCATCTTGGCAGAAAGTACGTACTCTTAATAATCCATTTAATGCCCCGCTAAATTCATGTCGGTGTACCTGGCCGAACTCACACATACGAATTGGCAATTCGCGATAAGAGTGTAATTTATTTTTGAACATTAACATATGTCCTGGGCAGTTCATCGGTTTTAATGCGAAGCTTTTATTATCCACTTCAGAGAAATACATATTGTCTTTGTAATGTCCCCAGTGTCCGGATTTCTCCCATAACTCTTGGTTCATCATAAACGGAGTACGTACTTCTTGATACTTATACTCTTTTTGAATTTCTCTTAAAAATGCTTCTAATTCATTTCGGATAATCTGTCCTTTCGGTAAATAAAATGGCATTCCAGGAGCCTCTTCAGAAAACATAAATAACTCCAGCTCACTACCTAATTTGCGATGATTTCTCTTTGCTGCTTCTTCAACGAAATGTAAATACTCTTCTAATTCTTTTTGAGAAGAGAATGCAACGCCATATATACGCTGAAGCACTTGATTGTTACTATCTCCTCGCCAATATGCACCTGAAACGTGAGTTAATTGGAAGGCTTTCAAATAGCCTGTTGACGGTAAATGTGGTCCTCTACATAGATCTACAAATTCACCTTGTTTATATAGTGTTACACTTTCCCCACTAGGAATTGCCTCTAACAATTCTAATTTCAGATGATCATTCATTTCTAGAAACAATTTTTTTGCCTCTTCTCGTGAAACTTCAACTCGCTCTATTTTTATATTTTCATTTATAATTTTTTTCATTTCTTTTTCGATTTTCGGTAAATCTTCTACATTTACACTACTCGGAAGATCCATATCATAATAAAAACCATTTTCAATCACAGGCCCTACTCCAAGTTTTATATCACCATACAATCTTTTTACAGCTTGCGCTAAAATATGTGCCGCGGAGTGTCTTGCAATTTCTACCCCTTCATTTGAATCTATAGCAACGATTTCTATTTCCGCATTTCCTTCAATATTTCGGCGTAAATCATATAACTGATTATTTACTTTCCCTGCGACTGCTTTCTTTTTTAAACTACTGCTAATGGATCCAGCAATTTCTTCTAAAGTAATTCCTTTTACAAATTCTTTCACGCTACCATCTGGAAATTTAATTTCAATCATTTGTTCTTTCATTTTTCATCTCTCCATTTCATAATAAAAAGCACACTCATCCCTAAAATAGGGACGAGCGTGCTTATACCCGTGGTTCCACCCAGATTCCCATTGTAAATATACAATGGCTTCTTTTACGGTAACGTCGTTTACACGGCACTAGATACTTCATTTCCCCAGTGCAGCTCTAAGGTGGTAAGTTATTTTTCTGCGTTAGGAAGTTCTCAGCTTTCCTTCCTTCTCTGTATAACCGGGTAAAATAACTCATGTCCTTTTCTTCGCTTATTATGAAATTGAATGCAAAAAAGCATATTCATCCCTAAAATAGGGACGAATATGCTTATATCCGTGGTTCCACCCAGATTCCCATCACAAAATGCAATGGCTTCTTTTGCGATAACGTCGCTTACACGGCACTAGATACTTAGTTTCCCTAGTGCAGCTCTAAGGTGGTAAGTTATTTTTCTGCGTTAGGAAGTTCTCAGCTTTCCTTCCTTCTCTGTATAACCGGGTAAAATAACTCGTGTCCTTTTCTTTGCTTTTATAAGTACATCCATTAATTGTTATTTACTATATCTTATTCATTTTATTTTTGCAAGTGTTTAAAAAAGATTTTTTATTTAATAAAAAAAGAAACCAAAACTAAATTTTTGGTTTCCTCTTCTCAAATTTACCAATCTTGTGGTTCGTAATTTAAGTCTGAAAATAGACGTCTTTTCTCTTTCTTTGATAAATCTCTCCACTGTCCAACAGGTAAATTATTCAATTCGATATTCATAATTCTCGTACGTTTTAACGTGTATACTTGATAACCTAAAGCTTCACACATACGGCGAATTTGGCGATTCAACCCTTGTGTTAAAATAATTTTGAACTCATATTTTGATAACTGTGTGATCTCACAAGGGAGGGTTTTCGTTCCTAAAATTTTCACACCAGCTGCCATTTTTTCTAAGAAATCAGGTGTAATTGGCTTATCTACTGAAACGATATATTCTTTCTCATGTTTGTTTTCAGCACGTAAAATTTCATTAACGATATCACCATCATTCGTTAACAAAATTAAACCGTCTGAGTCTTTATCAAGACGTCCAATGTGACTAATTCGTAATGGATGATTCACTAAATCGATAATATTACCTTTTACTGATTTTTCACTCGTACATGTAATACCTACTGGTTTATTTAAAGCGATATATACGTGATCTCGAGCGATACGAAGTTGCTCTCCGTTTACACGTACATCATCACCTGGATTTACTTGGTCACCAATTTTTGCAACCTTACCGTTAATAATTACTCTTCTCTCATTAATTAATTTATCTGCTCCACGTCGAGACGCTTTTCCAGCTTCACTAATAAATTTATTGATACGCAAATTAGGCACATCCTTTTCTAAACAAAATTTCAAGCTCACACTGCTTCTACCGTACAATACATAAGGGTAAGCCTTCTATTATAACTTAAATATATTAACATGAAAGGGTATATAACGTCTTCTATTAATTACTCATTTATAAGAAAATATCTTTATTATACATTCATTTATGCACGTTTTGTACACTTAATATACAAGCCACTCCTCCTTACATATAGCTTGTTTACCTCTTATCTCTTTTAAATCATCATGAATATTAGCTAGTTTATACAACTCTGGGAAAATCTCTTCTACATAATTTTGATGCGCCATTTCATCTTTCCAATAAGTTAACACTATGTAACGATTTTCAGTTTTTAAAGACTTCCCAATAACTCCACCTAACATCCCTTTTGCAGTTTCCATCCCTTTATTCCAAATTGTTTCTTGTTTATGTAAGAAATACTTTTCCTTTCCCAGCTTTACATCACATATAGCAACTCTGACGAATGATCCTTCTGTAACAACATCTTTTAAAGGCATATCAGTTATATCATACAACGTTTGAAACAGTTCAATTTCACATGAAAGAAACGTATCCTCTTGATTACTATTTTCATAAATTGTATCGTGAGCACCATTCATAAATGATTGATATGCACTTCGATCTTCCCATAAAGTAAATACACATGCCTCAGCTTCATTCCATCCACCAAATTGTCCATGAAATCCATCTAATTGCTGTATATCACGCCATTTTTCTTGTGCGATTGAAAATAACTCTTTTTTCTCTTCTTCCACCTTACAGTAGATTGTTTTTAGCAACATTTTTAGTTCCCCCTTAGGATATAATTTATCTCCCACTTACAACTTTTAGTTTACATAATAATTTTATGTTCTCTTCAGTTCTTTTTATTAACATATAGAACTTATCATATTTATCACTACATCTATCAAACCATCTATCTGGTTTTAGTTCAAATAATTCAGAATCAAAAGAAAAGATATAACTCTTAACGAATTACATCTTTATCTTATCTCCCATATTCACCTTTTTCTCAAATAAATAATACGTTAGTTCTCCCGGATAATGTATTACAGTTACATTCCTCTCCCCTTTTTTAAAACTAACAGTATGCCCGTTTTCCCCTAAGTTCTCCCATCCACTCGCCTTTGTAATTGGCATTACACTTATATATTTATAAGCCTCTTCCTTTTCATCGTTAATATGGATTGCTGACATTGGTACTGGAAAATCTTTAATTTCAGATTCTTTATTCATAAATATGAATGCAATTAAACCCATTAGTAACATAGCCATTGAAATATTTGAAACTAGTTTTCTTCTATTCATTTTCACTAAAAATCCTCTTTTCTCACATATAACTTTCATCATTTTACTAACTTTAATTATTTGCGTATAGAAAATATATAATTTAAATCATTTCTAACCTATTTTCTCTACTTTAAACAACATTATTGTTATATATTATAAATATAATTTTTAAAATTTTGGAGGCGTTACATATTGCAGAAATTATTTTTTACTAAATGGACAGTTGTTATTTCTATTTTCATCATTTTCGGTACAATTTTCTACGTTTCTAATGTTAAAAATAACAACGAAAAAGCAACTGTAGAAACAACTGATACAAAAACATTCAAAACTAAATTGCAACCTAAAATTAATGAATTAACTAATAATTATACTGACATCATCGATAAAGATTGGTTACCTGCCTGGAAAGAAATTAACACGAGCGGAGATTCAATAGATAGAGATAAACTATTAGTTACAATGAGTGCTGTTTCCAAACAATATGAAAACATTATGAGCGAAATAGATACTTTGAAAATTAAAGAAAATATATCAGAAGTACAAATACAAGAACAACTAGTTTATTTCACAACTGAATTTAAGGCTGCTTCTAAATTTATGAAAAACGCGGCAGATTTAATTATAGACGGAGCCAAAAAATCTACTCTAAACAGTGCAACAATTGAAAATACTAAACATGCTTTAGGCCTTGCGGATCAACACATTGTCATTGCTTTATCTACTTTAACTGAAGTTGAAGAGAAATTAGGACTTTCGAAAAAATAGAATTCTTTACTATTTTAAAATAAAAAATGATTGCATTTCACTAATTCTATATCTATAATGTTTTTATTGATTCTATACACATTCAATTCGTATAGGATATTAATTTTATAATTCGGATGAACCATTCAGGAGAAGGTCTATTGATCTACCGACGGGGCAAAAAGTTGTTAACCGACTTTGAAACTCTCAGGTCTTGTTTACAAGTAGAACTGCATGGGGACGAATCTCTGGAGAGACTCCCTCTCGCTTTAAATAACGCAGAGGAAAACGAGCACCGAAGGAGCAAATCCGCTACTATAGCGGATAATCTCTCAGGTAAAAGGACAGAGACAAGCGAAAGAAAATGCCGATTTGTATCGGTTTATTTTTCTATCCCTTGTTTCTCCAGAGACCATTTCATTTACTTGAAGTGGTTTTTATTTTTTCTAAAAAAGGAGAATAAAGATGGAGACAGTAAGTAAAGTATTAGAACAAATCAATCACTATGTGTGGGGATTACCAACGTTATTGTTACTCGTTGGTACTGGTATTATTCTCACAGTGCGTTTAAAAGGTTTGCAGTTTAGTAAACTATTATACGCTCACAAACTAGCTTTTAAAAAATCAGAAGATACATCTTCCTCTGGAGATATTAGCCACTTCCAAGCACTTATGACAGCTATGGCGGCAACGATTGGAATGGGAAATATAGCCGGTGTTGCAACTGCTGTGACGATCGGTGGACCTGGTGCCATCTTTTGGATGTGGATTACTGCTTTGTTCGGTATGGCAACAAAGTATGCCGAAGCAATTCTTGCGGTGAAATACCGTGTTAGTAATGAAAATGGCGAATATTCAGGTGGACCAATGTACTATTTAGAACGTGGTTTAGGTAAGAAATGGCTTGCAGTTTTATTCGCTATATTCGGTACAACTGCTTCTTTCGGTATCGGAAATATGGTGCAATCTAATTCAGTTGCAGAGGCAATGCGAATTAATTTCTCTTTCCCTCCTGCTTTAACTGGTATAGTAATGTCGTTTTTAATCGCCATTGTTATTTTAGGCGGCGTAAAAAAAATCGGGAAAGTGACAGGATACGTCGTTCCTATTAAAGCTTTCTTTTATATCATTGCTGGTCTTATTATTATTTTCTATCACTACGATCAAATTCCAGAAGCATTTTCACTTATTTTTTCTGGTGCATTTAATGGTACTGCAGCTGCTGGCGGTTTTATCGGTGCGACAGTTGCATCAGCTATCCAAATCGGAATGGCACGCGGTGTATTTGCGAACGAAGCTGGTTTAGGAAGTGCCCCTATTGCAGCAGCGGCTGCAAAAACAGATTCACCTGCAAAACAAGCTTTAGTTTCAATGACTGGTACTTTTCTAGATACGTTTATTGTATGTACCATTACAGGACTTGTATTAATTACTACAGGTGCATGGAAGTCAGGAAAAACCGGTGTTGAAGCTACCACATTAGCCTTCCAATCTGTATTTGGTACTGCAGGTAGTATGATTCTCGGTATTGCGATCATATTATTTGCCTACTCTACTATTTTAGGATGGTCGTATTACGGAGAGAAATGCGTGGCTTATTTATTTGGAGAAAGTGCCGTTAAATATTATAAAGCAATTTTTATCGTCATGATTGCTATTGGTGCGAATTTAAAACTAGGCATCGTATGGACATTTGCTGATATTGCAAATGGACTTATGGCGATTCCAAACTTAATTGGACTTATTGGATTAAGTGGTATTGTTGTAGCTGAAACAAATCGCTTTTTACAAGCAGAGAAATTGAAAGGTAGGCATAAAAAACAGGCAAGTTAATCTATAAAAAAGGAATGACTCATACATAATGAGCATTCCTTTTTTCATTTTCTAACTCAGTAAATATCATTAAAAATATATTTATATCGATTTTCCCCTTTTTTATTCCTCTAAAAGTTTTTTACATAAATGACATAAATCGTATGGTCTAACTATATAGTTGAAAAGGAATGCGACATTAAAGTGTCGCTGAAAAACTTATCCAAGAAAAGGGAGGAAAAATCTTTTGAAAAACAAAATCATTGTTTTCCTATCTGTTTTATCATTCATTATCGGTGGTTTCTTTTTTAACACAAATACTTCAAGTGCTGAAACATCATCTACTGATTACGTCCCTAACCAATTAATCGTTAAGTTCAAACAAAATACCTCTTTAAGTAATGTCCAATCTTTTCATAAATCTGTTGGTGCTAACGTTTTATCTAAAGATGATAAGTTAGGTTTTGAAGTCATTCAATTTTCAAAAGGTACTGTTAAAGAAAAAATAAAAAGTTATAAAAATAATCCTGATGTGGAATATGCAGAACCAAATTATTACGTTCACGCCTTTTGGACTCCGAACGACCCATATTTTAAAAATCAATATGGATTGCAAAAGATTCAAGCTCCACAAGCTTGGGATAGTCAACGAAGTGATCCTGGTGTAAAAGTAGCTATTATTGATACAGGAGTTCAAGGTTCACACCCTGATTTAGCTTCTAAAGTAATCAACGGGCATGATTATGTTGACAACGACAATACATCAGATGATGGTAATGGTCATGGTACGCATTGCGCTGGGATTACTGGAGCACTTACGAATAATAGTGTTGGAATTGCTGGTGTTGCCCCACAAACTTCAATTTATGCTGTCCGCGTATTAGATAATCAAGGAAGTGGGACTCTTGATGCTGTAGCGCAAGGAATTAGGGAAGCCGCTGATTCAGGTGCAAAAGTAATTAGTTTAAGCTTAGGTGCTCCAAATGGTGGGACTGCTTTACAACAAGCTGTTCAATATGCATGGAATAAAGGCTCTGTCATTGTTGCTGCTGCTGGAAATGCTGGAAATACAAAAGCTAATTACCCTGCTTATTACAGCGAAGTAATTGCGGTTGCTTCTACAGATCAGTCTGATAGAAAATCTTCATTTTCTACTTATGGTAGCTGGGTAGATGTTGCAGCACCAGGTTCAAATATATATTCCACATATAAAGGAAGCACATATCAATCATTAAGTGGGACATCTATGGCAACACCTCACGTTGCAGGAGTCGCTGCTCTTTTAGCAAATCAAGGATATAGCAATACACAAATCCGCCAAATTATTGAATCAACGTCTGATAAAATTAGTGGTACAGGTACGTACTGGAAAAACGGTAGAGTCAATGCATTTAAGGCTGTACAATACGCTAAGCAATTACAAGAAAATAAAGCCTCTTAAGAAATAAAGTAAAATTATAATCTGTCGATCTACCATTCATGCAGGATAAAATAGAAGGAGAGACTTCTACAATGAAAGCCTCTCCTTCTTACAAATAATATTACTCTTCCTGCTTTTTAACCATATGTAAATACAGTACAAAATCCATCATTGTCGACGAATGACCAAGTTGACGAATCATCGCTGTTATATTTCCCCTATGATATGTCCCATGGTTTACGACATGTTGTACTAACTCTAAAATTGACGTTTCTAATTTCCCTACATATGGATTCTCGATAACAAATACAGCATTCACGTCCTCTATTGTAATTAAAAAGTCTATATATTGTTTTGTCATGTTTTCAAGCATTTCTTCTAATTCATGTAACGATTTATTTTCGATTTCTGTTCGTAAACTTTCTCGGTCTTGTATTGCTTCATTCATACTTTTACCATGCAATATATGTAACCACACTTGATCTGTTATATAAATATGTGCAAAAGTATCCTTAATTGATGGAAATACACTCTGTATCTGTTCATTAAAAATAGACTCATAGCTTGGTAATTCTTTTATTCGATTGAATAATCGTATATTAGCCCAAGCATGGTAATCCACCTGTTTTAACATGTACTCTTTCAATCAAAATCGCCCCCCTATTGTATGAAATGAATGGTTTGTTTCTTTATTTCTGATTCTCTATCGGCCTTTACAATTCCTTTTTCTTCAATTTCACGTTTATTTATAGTTTTATATTTTACATACGTATAAAATTCAGTTTGAAATGGAAACGGTGTAATCCGAATTGTTTCCTCGCCCACCCATTCAGCTTGAATAAGTTTTTCTTCTTTGTTATTAAACATTTCTGTTCCTTCAAAACCATTTTTAAACAAATCAATTTCATTTTCCTTTTCTACGCCAGGTTTATTCATACATACGTATAACGAAAGTTCATCGCAAAACTTTAATAATCTATAATGTTTGTCGAACATCGCAAACTGTTCATTTGTTAGCGTTTTCAAAATTCTTTTTTGTCGTTCCAATTCCCCTGTATAAAATGACATCATCTCTTCGTCTTCCTCATTTAATGGAAATGATAAAAAATGTTTACTACAAAGTAATGCTCCATATGGATTAGAGCCTTCAATTTCATTCAAACCAATCTTATAAAAAACAAAGCGTAATGAGCTAGGACAATCCATAAATGTATACGGGATATTTTTAGCATCATTCAAAATTGGAACTTTATCAAGCTCTATCCATCCTCTATCATGCTCATATATTGCATCAATAGCCGCTTTTAAGTATGCGTCATCTTCAAAAAAATCTTTTTTTATATGTTTCGCAATTTCCCCAGCTAAAAAACCGTGATCATGTTGACGAATTAATATACTTTCTTTCTCATCTTTTTCACGAAAAATCATCCGTATACTCCCCCTCATCCTCATATTACAATGATTTCTATGCATCAATTCTTAATTAATCCCTAATTATTAGCAGGGATTCAGTTTCTTGCAACGAAATTAACATAACTATATAGCATTCTTGCTAACAATATAAATAGCTTTATCTTTACTATCTATTATACTAAATCATTCATTCCAAAAAAATTTTTTATGAGGTGAAAACATGAACAAAACAGAATTAATTAAAAATGTAGCACAATCAGCTGATATTTCTCAAAAGGATGCTTCTGCAGCTGTACAATCTGTTTTTGACACAATTGCTACTGCATTACAATCTGGCGATAAAGTTCAATTGATTGGCTTTGGAACTTTTGAAGTGCGCGAAAGATCTGCTCGTACAGGACGTAACCCACAAACTGGTGAAGAAATTCAAATCGCTGCTGGTAAAGTCCCAGCATTTAAAGCAGGTAAAGAGTTAAAAGAAGCTGTGAAATAAACAAGAAACCAGCCATTTTATAGGCTGGTTTCTTGTTTTAAATAAGTAATTCCTTTATATTTTCTGCATGATACACTTCACAAATATAAAACATACATTTGCAGTTACTTACAATTTGATATTTTCTAGTTGGATACACATTTGCTGTAACAGAACATCCATCAAACAATTCAATAATATTTCCAGATGGCTGATATCCTTCATATAATACATTCCTTCTTACTTCCATCTGTTCTATAAGTTTTTCAACTGGAATGTTTCCACTCTCTAACTCCCTCTTTATTGTATTTGGTAAAAACGAAGTATCCGCAAAAATGAGATTTTCAGATAATACTTTTCCTTTATAACTAACATTGGATACACGGTAAAGAAATGTTCCGTTTTTATCGAAGAAATTCTTTGCTTCTTTCGGGATATACTGTCTATCAATTATCTCTTGTTCGAGAACATCAAACTGAACTGTATCATTCAAAAGCTTTTCTAAAGCATGAATAGATGATGTATCTCTAGAAAATAAAATACTCTTAATTGCTTGTACATTATAAGTGAATTCATTTGTTCTATTTTCCGCTACTAACATGAGGAACACCTCTTCTATAAGATATTTTATTAAACTTATTTATAATTTAAAAGCGCTACTGCGTCTAACTGTGTGATTTCAGTTACTTCTTTACTAAATATTGCAATAGAAGCCATATAATCTTCACTTGGTCTTATATCTTCCATCATTGTAGTTTCTACTAACTCTTGCCTATCCTTAAAAACCAACAAGTTTGGAGGTTCATTTGGAGCTGATACAGTAATATCCACTGGTGGAATCATTAGTCCTTCACCTGTCGCTTTTAGTACTGCTTCTTTTCTAGTCCAATATGTTAAAAACCCTTCTATTTTTTGTTCATCTGGTAATTTCATTACTTGCGCTATTTCAATGTCCGTTAATACACCCTCTGCCATTTTCATAACATCTACATTTGGATTCATTTGTTCAACATCAACGCCTACAGGTGCAGATTTTGTAAATGCAACAACAACCCACTCACCCGAATGAGAAACAGATAACAACGGCATGCCTTCTGGTAATTGTGGTCTGCCATGTTGTAACTTACATACTGGGCACATTCGATCAATCGGTACTTGAACTGGCGACATAGAAAGTATCTTTCCAAGAACTAATCTACTAATTACACAACCTATTATAAATCGTGCACGATCTGCCGAATGGTGATATGAATTTGCTTTCTCTCGTTCAACGTCATTTAGTAAATTGTAATGCCATGATTGTAAATCTGAAATTCTTCCCCACCATATTTGACAATCATTCTCATTAAGAGTTGGTATAGAATCTACAACTTTACTTTCTATCATGTAAACTCTCCTTTATACAACGAATATCAATTGTTATTCATTGACAAGTGCTTTCTGTTTTTTTCGATACGGATAACATTTTTTCTTTCTTCTTTGACATTACCTCTTTATCTGAAATACGTAAAGAAAATAGTAATGCTACGAGTAAAAACATTGCTGATCCAATTAATGCAGCTTGATATGGTAAGAAATCTGACTGTGTATGATTCTGTATTTCATTACTTCCAAACCCAGATAATATGCTAGCTAAAACAGCAACTCCTATCGCTGAACCTAATCGATTTTGCACATTAAATATAGTCGTCGCTCTCCCCATAGAAGGTGGCGTAATATTGTTAAATGCAGAAAATTGGACTGCTCCAACAGACTGACCTAAGAAAATACCTATTCCAAATAATAATGCCCGTATTTGCCATGGATTCGTATCGTGATTTACAAAACTTAATAAAACGAAGATAATTGCCGTACAAATTAAGCCAATAGAAATTACTTTACGAGCTCCTAATTTCTTATATGACCATGGTACAATCTGTGACGATATCATTAACCCAATCGCCTCCGGGAATGTCGTAAGACCTGATTCCAATGCGGAAACTCCTATTACATTTTGATACATAAGCGGAAAAATAAATAACATTCCTAGTAAACCAGCTGATGAAAACAATGAAATAAGACTCATTTTTCTAAAGACGGGCTCTTTTAATAAGCGTAAATCTAACATCGGTTGCTTTACTCTAAGTTCTACAATGATAAACAACGCCATGAATACACTCCCAGCTATTCCAGTACTTATAATCTCTGGGGAAACCCATCCTTTTGACGGCCCTTGACTAAGTGCATAGATTAGCATCGAAAATCCTGGTGCTGAAAGAATAAAACCGAGAGAATCAAAGCGACCAGCTGATTTTTCAATATACTCTTTTAAAAATAGTAGACCGAATAGTAACGCTACGATTCCGAACGGTACATTAATATAAAATGCCCAGCGCCAAGACATTTGATCTACAAAAAAACCACCAATAATTGGTCCGACTGCTGGTGCCACAGCAATTGGTAACACAATAAACCGAGAAATTTTCGGCCTTTCCTCTGGTGAAAATGTTCGAAATAACATCGCCATCCCAACTGGTGTTAAAAGCCCCCCACCAGCACCTTGCATAATACGAAAAATATTCAATGAAGTAATATCGTTCGCTACTCCGCATAATGCAGACGCAGTTGTAAATACGAAAAGAGCAATTAAAAATACCCTTTTCGTACCAAAACGATCTCCTAACCAACCGGAAATTGGAAGGAAAACAGCTAGGCTAACCAAATACCCAACATTAACAGTCCCCATTGCAGATGGAGGTACTTGTAATTCTTTACTTATCGTTTGAAGTGCTACATTCACAATTGTTGCATCCATAGCAGCCATAAACATCGCTGTTATATATACGATGCTTACAACTACTTTTGGATTTATTTTTGCCTTCATTATCGTTTTCCTACTAATATTTTTTTGCCAACTTGATTACTTTTTGGATTCAAATCTTCCCAGTTATTTTCAACATATTGTAAACAATCATTCCTACTAGCCTCTTTATGTACGACGTTCCAACCAATAGGTACATCAAGAAAGACAGGCCAGAGAGAATACTGGCCCTCCTCATTTTTTAATACTTTATATGTGTAATTATCATTTTCAAATGGATTCGTCATACTATACTTACCCCTTTCTTATTCTGCAAATATTTCGCTAATACTTGTCCAATTTCTGTAAGTGGTCCTGGTTGACATAAATCTTTATGTCTACAATCAATATCGTGTTGCACAATTTGCCCATCTAAATAATTTAGCCACGTATTTGGAGAAATAGGATCAAACCAGTCTGGTATAACAGTAGATCTAAAGAATAAAATATCTCCGTTATAAACTTTCGGTACATATTTCCCTAACAACCCTACTGAATTTACATACGTTTCTTTCAAATTTAAAATTGTCTCTTCTTCAAGACTTGCTAATGCACTTCCATCTTTACGAAGTATTTCTACTGCACTTTCCATCGTAAGTGGTTTGCCATCCATGTTATCTGGATCATATCCACCTAAAGCAAGTAATGCGATTAACGCCTCTTCTTCAGTCGGTGCTTCCGTATTCGGTAAGAAGTGACCTGGATAAGAATCTAGCATAACGAGTAATTCTACTTCTTCCCCTTCATCTTGTAGTTGCGCTGCCATTGCATGCACAACATTTCCTCCGAGCGACCAGCCGAGTAAACGATACGGTCCGTGAGGCTGTACTTTACGAACGTGTTTTAAATAATCCGTCGCCATTTCCTCTAAAGTTTTTGGAAGCTCTTCATTTTTAGCGATACCACGTGCTTGGACACCGTAGATTGGATAATCTGTTCCTAAAGATTTCATAAGTCCTGCATAGCACCAACTTAATCCACCTGCTGGGTGTACACAAAATAGTGGTAATTGGTCTCCGCCCGATCGTAATGGAAGCAACACATCAAGTGCACTTTGACCATTTCCCATTTCAAGTCTCTCAGCTAATCCCGCAACGGTTGGTGCTGCAAATAAAGTTCCGATATTTAATTCCACTCCAAGTGCTTCTTTAATTCGGCTCATAAGCTGCACTGCAAGAAGTGAATGACCACCTAAATCAAAGAATCCGTCATCAATTCCAATTTGAGGTACACTTAAAATCTCTGTAAATAAGTCACATAACATTTCTTCTTGCGGTGTTCTTGGTCCACGATTAGAAGATGATGCGATAAATTCTGGAGCCGGTAATGCCTTTCTATCTAATTTACCGTTTGGAGTTAAAGGCAACTCATTTACTACTACAAAAGCGTATGGAAGCATATAATCTGGTAAACTACCTCCAGCAAATTGGCGCATTTCATTCGTATCAATCATTTCATTATTTGATGCGACGATATAAGAAACTAATCGTTTATCCCCTGGTTGATCTTCCCGTACAATAACGGCTACTTGCTCAACTTTAGGGTGTTTCATTATGACCGCTTCTATTTCCCCTAATTCAATTCGGAATCCGCGAATTTTTATTTGATGATCTGCGCGTCCTATATAATCTAGCGTCCCATCTTGACGCCAACGTGCTAAGTCTCCAGTACGATACATTCTTGTACCCGGCTTGCCAAATGGATCTGCAATAAAACGTTCTGCAGTTAAACCTGCCCTTCCTAAATATCCACGAGCAAGCCCGGCACCGGCAACATACATTTCTCCAACTACTCCTGGTGGCACAGGTTGTAAATAGTTGTCTAACACATACACTTTAAGATCAGGTATACTACACCCAATTAAACTATTCGCTCGTAAAGAGACGATTGTTTCATCTAACTCAATATAACTAACATGTACAGTCGTCTCCGTAATTCCGTACATATTAATAAGTTTTGGTGCGTTATGAGGATGTCGACTGTACCAATCTTCTAATCGACTTAGCTCAAGTGCTTCTCCTCCAAAAACAACATATCGTAACGATAACTTTTGACCAATCTCTTCATTTTCACGATCTGCTTGCATCAATTGATAGAACGCTGATGGAGTTTGGTTTAAAACAGTAACCTTTTCCTTAACAAGCAGTTGTAAAAATTCTTTCGGCGAACGACTTACAGTATGTGGTACTACGACTAGACGCCCTCCATATAATAAAGGTCCCCAAATTTCCCAAACGGAGAAATCAAAAGCGTATGAATGGAACATCGTCCAAACATCGTCTGCGTCAAACTGGAACCAATGATCAGTTGCTCCTAAAAGTCTTACTACGTTTTGATGAGGTATCATAACGCCTTTCGGTCTACCTGTTGAGCCTGACGTATAAATAACGTAAGCAACATGTGATGGAGTTAACGGCTTCACACGCTCCATTTCATCAATATTATCTTCACTATATTTCTCAATTTCTTTTATTACTTTTTCATCATCAACTAAAATTTTTAGTTTCTCATCAAATTCAATTTCCACATTTGAATTTGTTAAAACACATGATGGTTTCGCATCGTGGAGCATAAATGAAATACGATCAGACGGGTAATCTGGATCTAATGGAAGATAACCTGCTCCTGCTTTAAGAACCGCAAGTAAACTCACAACCATATGTAAAGATCTCGGCATTGCTAAAGCAACGAGTTGATCAGGACCAATTCCTTTTGCTATTAACAAACGAGCTATTTTATTCGCTTTTTTATTTAACTCTTCATAAGTTAACTTTTCATCTTCAAAGACGACAGCAATAGCATTTGGATTTATATGAGCCTGCTTTTCAAATAATTGTGATAATGTCATTTCTGGTACAATTTGAAAACCACCATTCCACTTTTCTAACACTGTATTTTTCTCTGCTAACGTTAATATTTCTAATCTACCAATTGATTGATCAGGATTCTCCGCTGCATCATCTAATAATAGAATGTATCGTTCTATTAATTTTTGCACCGTTTCACGTTTATACAAATCAGTACTAAACTCTAACAATCCGTGTAAGCCGTTTGGAGTACCATCAACTCCGTTACTCTCGCTAATTTCAAATGTTAAATCAAATTTCGCAGAGCCAACGCTTTGAATTTCAAGGCTCGCTTCTATATCCGGAGCATCAAAGGTTGCTTCTGGCGTATTTTGGAAAGCAAACATAACTTGAAACAGCGGATGACTATTTCGAGTACGTACTGGATTTAACACTTCAACGAGTCGTTCAAATGGTACATCTTGATTTTCGTAAGCTGTAAGATTTGATTGCTTCACTCTATTTAATAATTCTTTAAAGCTTGGATCTCCTGATGTATTTGTACGTAACACTAATGTATTTACAAATAAACCGACTATGTCAGAGAGAGCATCATCGTTTCTTCCAGCAATCGGACTACCGATTGGTATATCCGTACCCGCACCTAATCTTGTAAATAGCGCACTAAGTCCTGCTTGCAACACCATAAACAAACTAACTCCGTTTTTCCGTGCAAGCTCTACTAACCTACTATGCATACCTGCATCTATATGAAAATGAATTGTTTCTCCGCGGTAACTCGTTTCAACTGGACGCTGGTAATCTGTAGGTAACTCTATTTTGTCTGGTAAACCTTCTAGCTCTTTCTTCCAAAAATCTAATTGTGTTGAAATAAGACTTTCTGGTGTAGTTTCATTACCGAGCAGTTGCTGTTGCCAAAGTGCATAATCTGCGTATTGCACTGGAAGTGTTTCCAGCTGTGCTCTTTCACCTTTACATCGCGCTTTATATGACGTTGTAAAATCTCTCGTTAACGGTTGTAATGACCAGCCATCCCCTACAATATGGTGCAATAGAATTAGCAATACATGTTCGTTTTCATTCACTGTAAATAGTTGCAAACGAACTGCTGGTTCAACATCGAGGTTAAAGCTATATCTTACCGCCTCTGCAAGCACACTTTCTAATTCCTTTTTACATGTTTTTGTTTTAATCATTTCTAGATTTATATTTTCCATATCTAAAATTTTCTGATAGGAACTACCTAATACGTTAGGGAAAATTGTTCTCAGTGTTTCATGTTTCTCGACTACATCATAAAAAGCACCTTGCAATGCTTCCTCGTTCAACTTTCCAGACAAACGAATGACTAATGGAATGTTATAAGTAGGGCTCGGACCTTCTAAACAATTTAAGAACCATAGCCTACGCTGTGCAAATGAAAGTGGAACTTCACTTGGTCTACTTACTTTCTGAATAGCTGGTCTTGCACTTTTTGCTCCATCCAGTTGCTTCGCTAGTTCAGCGACAGTTGGCGATCCGAATAGTTTTCCAATTCCTAATTCGACACTTAACGTTTCACGAATTCTTGCCATTAAACGAGATGCAAGAAGCGAATGGCCTCCCATTTCAAAGAAATTATCATCAATGCTAATACGAGAAACACCAAGTACTTCTGCAAATAAATCACATAATATTTCTTCTTTCGGATTTCTAGCAACTCTCTCCTTATTCATTTCATTAAAATCAGGAGCTGGTAATTTCTTTCTATCAACTTTTCCATTTGGTGTTAATGGTAATTCTTCTAACAACACAAACGCTGATGGTACCATATAATTCGCTAAACTTTCTGAAACATAAGAACGAATTTCGGAAAGATGAATCGTTTCCTTCTCTTCGGCAACGATATACGCAATGATTCGTTTGTCATTTGGGCGGTCTTCTCGTACCATTACTACTGCTTGTTTAACATTTTCATGTCGTTGTAATACCATTTCAATTTCAGCTAATTCAATTCGGAAACCACGAATTTTAATTTGATGATCTGCACGGCTCACATATTCTAGCACACCATCATTGCGCCATTTTACAAGATCACCAGTACGGTACATGCGCTGCCCTCGTTCTCCATAAGGATTTGCAACAAAACGTTCAGCCGTTAACTCTGGTTTTCCTAAATAGCCGTTCGCAAGTCCTTCTCCAGCAATATATAGTTCGCCAATTACTCCAGGTGGTACTGGTTGTAATCCTGCATCTAATACATATACATCTGTACTCCAAATCGGTTTTCCAATAGAAGGTATACCAATTTCATTTTCGTCGATGTTCTTAAAAGTAGACCAAATAGTCGTTTCAGTAGGTCCATATAAGTTTGTAATAGAGCAACCTAATTCTTTTAATGTATTTGCTAAATGGGCTGGAAGTGCTTCGCCACCTACGAGCACATTTAGTCCTTGTAGCTTCTCTGGATATTCCGTTACTAACGCCTGCCAAAGCGTCGGTGTAGCTTGCATAATTGTCACTCTTTCTTTTTGTAACAATGCCGTTAACGCAGAAGGTTCTTGAATTACTTCTTTTTGTGCGATTGTTAAACTTGCACCACTAATAAGAGGTAAATAAATTTCGAGAGCTGAAATATCAAACGCAAATGTTGTAACTGCTAATAAATGATCGTTTTCATGTAATGAAAACATATCATCCATAGCCAATAAAAAGTTACTTAAAGCTTTCATAGGAACAATTACACCTTTTGGATTGCCGGTTGATCCTGAAGTATAAATTGTATAAGCTGGGTTTAAAAGTGATTCATCATTTCTAAATGGTATATTCAAATGAGAATATGCTTTTAACGCTTGTTCTGTTTCTTCACGATCTAATTCAATTTTTTTCATATCATTTTCTATAAATAGAGTTGATGTAACAGATGAATGCGTTATAATACAAGCTGGTTTTGCATCATTTACTATATAACTTATTCGCTCGGCTGGATATTCTGGATCTATTGGTAAATACGCTGCACCAGCCTTTAAAACTGCTAGCATACTAACTACCATTTCCGTTGATCTTGGAAATACTAAAGCTACAAACTGATTTGGCCCTATTCCTTCTTCTACTAAATAGTGTGCTAGTTCATTCGCTCGTTCATTTAGCTCTTTATACGTAAGATTTATTCCGTTACAAGTTACTGCTATTTTATTTGGATTTTTTTGTACTTGTTTTTCGAATAATATAGGTAAAGAGATTAACTCTTCAACTTCTTTAGTTTCATTCCATTCGAATAAAACTTTTTGATTTTCTTCAGGAAGAGTAATGTTTATGCTTCCAATCGACGCATCTTTTTCATAATCATTTATCACTAATTCTAATACATTCATAAATCTTTCTTTATGCAATGCTAGTTCCGCGCCATTATATACTTCTGGGTTCGCATCAAAATGAATCATTAGCTCATTTTCATCGAAACGTTTATAAACATTTATCGATAAATCATCGACAGGTCCTGCTGATAAATTATGTGTTATCCCGCGATTCCCAGCAAAATTAAGTCCATAATCAAAAGGCATCACATTCACTAATGGTCCAAATAATCTTTGGTTTTCACCTAGTAACTTTAAGTCTCTTCTTAATTCCTCATGACGGTATTTATGATGACGACGTACATCTCGAATTTCTTTAGAAACTTGCTGTACTAATTCCGTAATAGTTATATTTGGAGTTACAGTGAGACGAAGTGGTACTAAATTCATTACCATACTCGGTGTATGAATAGATGCAGAACCGAGACGCCCCATCATCGGTAAGCCTAAAACAATATCATTTGCACCTGTTAACTTATGCATATAAATACTTGTTACAGCGACAATAAATTCTGGCCAACTTGTTAAAGAAATATTGATATCTTCTAGTAAAGTTTTCGTGCTAGAACTGGATAAATAAGCTGTTTCTCGTAAAAATCCATTTGCTGTTCTCGGCGCTCGTTCTGCTAAACTTACAACTTCTGGTTCATCTGCAAACTTCTCTAACCAAAAAGTACGATCTTCCTGAAATTGTTTCGACTCACGATATTCAATATCTTCTTGTACAATCTTTGAAAGAGAACCAAATGGCTTCTCTTTCTTATTTGTTTCTTCTATAAGTGTTGTATACTCTTTCGCTACCTTTTGGCTTAGAAGTGAAAATCCATAGCCATCCATCACAATGTGATGGATGCGCTGATACCAAAAGAAACGATTATTTTCAACTTGAATAAGTGCTTCAGTAAATAATGTATCTGTTTTCAAATCGACTGGCATAGATAAATCATTTTTCATCCATACTTTAGCAGCTTCTTCAGGATTTTCTTCTTTACGAACGTCAATAAAGCGCATTTGAAACTGTAATTCTTCAATAACTTGCCATGGACCAATTTCATCCTCTTCGAAGCGAACATGCAGCGCTTCTGCTTCCATTACAACTTTACGTACTGCTAATTCAAAAATATCTTGATTAATATTTCCGTCTATTTCTACATATTCTCCAGTATTATAAATCGGATTACGTGGATCTAATTGCTGCGCAAACCACATACCAGTCTGCGCAGATGATAATGAATGACGAACCTTTTGACTATTAGGCATTCTTTACTACCCCTTTATTATGTAGTCTATATTAAAGTACATGTTCTGTTTGCGGAGATAATAAGCGGTACCAATCAACAACGGTTGGGTTCTCTGCTAAATCCGCAAAAGTGATTTCTTTCCCTTCGCGACGCCACTTCTCTACTAAACTCATAATTCTGACCGAATCAAGTCCTCTATTTAATAAGTCTTCATCAGTCTCAATACTTTCTACTGGTTCACGAAGTAATTGTGCAACTAGTTCATGTACTTCCTGTAAAGTGATTCCTTCACTCTCATCACCTTTTACACTTTGTAAATCTTTTAATAGTAAGTTTGTTGATGTCGTTACTGCACATCTATTAGATGCATACTCCAACGCTTGCTTATGATGCTCTAATGAAAAATCCGCCACTGCATCTGCTACAAAGAACGGTTCTATACCATCCATAAATGCTTCACAAGCTGTTAAAAGGCAACCAATATGCGCATAAATACCGCAAATAATGAGTTGATCTCTTCCTTGTTCATTTAAAATTTCTAATAGATTTGTCTTTTTAAATGCACTATATCTCCATTTTGTTAAGAATATATCATCCTCATTAGGGGAAAGTTCATCGACAATTTTCTTTTTATCTGGTCCAGCAGGAATACCTTCACCCCAGAAGTCTTGTAATAATCCTCGTTGTTCTAACGTTTGTCCACCTGGTTGCGCTGTATAAACAACTGGTATACCAAGTTCCTTACATTTTTCTCTTATTACCTTAATATTTGAAATGAGCTCTACTTTTGGTGATTCTTTATCGCTATATGCATCAAGAAAATATTCTTGCATGTCATGGATTAGAAGAACCGCACGCTTCGGATCTGGTGTCCAGTTCACTTTATTTTTTGGTAGTTCTGATTCAACTGGCATTTTGTATACTGAAATAGATGGGATAGCCATCTAATCACTTCCTTCCAATTTTTATATTATTTATCGTTATACTGTAATAAGTTTTTCAGCAATGACTTTACGTAATTCTTTTTTGCTCACTTTTCCCACACCTGTTTGCGGGAATGATTCAATAAATTCAATTCGATCTGGAATCTTATAAGCAGCTATACCGCGTTCTCTTAAAAACATTTTTAATTCACTTACTGCCGGAGCTTGTCCGCGAGCTATTACAAATGCACAAGTACGTTCTCCTAAATAATCGTCAGGCATCGATACAATTGCTACATCATGCACTGCATCATGTGCTAATAGATGATTTTCAACTTCTTCCGCAGCAACTTTCTCACCACCACGGTTAATTTGATCTTTATCTCTTCCTTCTACTATGATGTAACCTTGTTCATTTACTTTTACAAGATCACCCGTTCGATAAAAACCATCCTTTGTAAATGATCGTGCATTATGCTCTTCGGCTTTATAGTAACCACGAATTGTATATGGACCTCGTGTTAATAAACTACCTACTTCACCCTGTTTTACATCGTTGTCATTTTCATCAACAACTCGTACTTCATCGAGTTCAGACATTGGTCTACCTTGTGTATGAATAATAATTTCTTCCGGATCATCTAATCTTGTATAGTTCACTAATCCTTCCGCCATACCGAACACTTGCTGTAACGTACATCCAAATGTAGGGCGTATACGCTTTGCAACCTCAGCACTAAATTTCGCTCCACCTACTTGAATCACTTCTAGGCTCGATAAATCATTATTACGAGAGGATGCAGCATCAAGCCATATCATTGCTAATGGTGGAACGAGAGCAGTAATCGTAACTTTTTCTTTTTCAATAAGTGCAAATGCCTCATCTGGACTACCTCCAGTGGCCAGCACAACTTTTCCACCCGCATAGAAAGTTCCAAATGTACCTGGAGAACTCATTGGGTAATTGTGCGCTACTGGTAGAACTGCCATATAGACGCTTTCTGCACTCAAATTACAAATTTCAGCGCTAACACGTAAACTATAAATATAGTCATCATGTGTTCTAGGAATTAATTTAGAAAGTCCTGTTGTCCCTCCTGATAATTGGAGAAACGCAACATCACTTGGCTGAACTTCTGGTAATGGAACGGGATCTATATACAGATCATTTATGTTTAGGAACTCTTCTTCTTCTCCCACTACAACTATATGTTGTAAAGTTGGCACTTTCTCTTTCACTTCTCTTGCTAATTTTCGATAATCAAAGCCGAGAGCCTTATCTGAAATAACGTAAGCATTCGCCTCACCAAATTCACAAAAATAACTAATTTCACTGCTTCGATGTGAAGGTAGTGCAAAAACAGGAAGAGCTCCAATTCGAAATAGTGCAAAACATATTTCAAAAAACTCGATAACGTTAGGTAGTTGGATTACAACTCGATCTTCTTTCTTTATTCCCAAATTCAGTAAACCTGATGCTAAACGATCTACTTTTTTATCAAGTTCACTATACGTTATATGCGTATTACCACTTACAACTGCAATTTGATCTCCATATTTTTCAGCCCGCTCTCTTAACATCCCGCCAAATGTTTCACCAAGCCAACACCCTTCCTCTCGATAACGATCAGCAAATTCTTTTGGCCACTTTGTATAACCTGTTAACATTCTTTCTTCCTCCTATTTTTCATTCAATAAATTATCACTTAACCCTAGAGCCTTTAGCATTGTTTGGAACTTAGCTGATGTTTCTGCTAACTCATCTTCTGGTTTTGACTCAGCAACAACTCCCGCTCCTGCAAATAATCGAAGTGAATTTTCTTGCACTTCCGCACATCGAATTGTAACAATCCATTCACCGTCCCCATTTAAATCGCTCCACCCTAGCATTCCTGTAAAGAATTCACGGTCAAATGGCTCAATTTTTTGAATCGCCTCTCTCGCTTCTTCCATTGGCGTTCCGCAAACTGCTGGAGTAGGATGAAGAGCAATTGCTAATTCTAAAGAAGTAGTATTTGGATCCTTTAGTTCCCCTTTCACTTCAGTAGATAAATGCCACATCGCTTCACTATGAATAACAGATGGCTTTTCTGGAACATGTAATGTATGACAGTACGGACGAAGTGCTGCGGCAACCGCTTCCACTACTACCGCATGTTCATGTAAATCTTTTGGAGAAGAAAGTAATTCCTCTGCTCTTCTTTTATCTTCCACTGGATCATCACTACGTGGTCTTGAGCCCGCTAATGGATTAGAAGTAACTTGCATACCATTACGTGAAACGAGTAATTCAGGGCTTGCTCCAATTAATGTCTTACTATCCTCGTTTTCCTCTTTCGGTAAATTCACAGCAAATGTATAACCGTGCTTATTATGCTCTGCTAATTCTCGAAGAAGTTTTTGCTTATCAATCTTTTCGGAAGATTTAACATCTAACGATCTGGATAGAACGATTTTCTTTAAATCACCGTCTTGTATTTTTTGAATTCCTTGCTTCACACCATTCATATACACTTCAGGATCTGGTACAGGCGTCATTTCAAAAGTTAAGTTCTCGTTTGTCTCAAACTGGTTTGTTGTTTCCAATAGTAAACGCTCAGAAATTCTGCTATCTTCTGGTATGATAAGTTGAACTTCTTTTCTACGATCAAATGGTAAGGCACCAACAACGATAGGATTCAGATTTCCAGCTTGTTTTGCATTACGTAATAACGCCTGTACTAGTTCTGGAAAACTTTCAATTTCACGATGCTTTACTGTAGTAAACTCTCCTTCTGTCAATATTGTTCGCGTTGGTGAAGCGAAAAAGAATGAAGATTCAGTCTTATAATCTTCTAGTAATTTTTCTGACAGTTCCTTTACAGCCGTAAATTCATTCATAGTATAGTGACCTCCTGAATTTTTTATTAAACGCCTAATGTAGCTCCGCCATCGACACATAAATTGTGCATTGTAATATGGCTCGCTTTATCTGAAGCTAAAAACAATACCGCTTCAGCAACTTCTGAAGGCTGTGCAATTTTTTGTAACGGTATACCGAGTCTATATGTACTTTGAGAACCAGCAATTATATTTTTTTCTCCATTCTCATCAGCCCATAATAACCTTTGCATTTCAGTTTCAGTTGAACCTGGAGAAACTAAGTTACAACGAATGTTGTACGCTGCAAGTTCTAATCCTAAACATTTCATAAACATCGTCGTTGCAGCTTTTGATGCAGCATACGCAGCCATCTCCATTCTCGGAGTATTTGCTGCATTTGAACCAACTGTAACAATTGTCCCAGACTTTCTTTGCATCATATATTTACTTACTGCTCGGGACATATAGAAAACGCCTGTAGAATTTACAGAGAATGTTTTATTCCAATCTTCATCACTTAAAGAGTGGATCGCTCCCATACGTAAAATCCCTGCAACATTTACTAATATATCTATCGGTGCTATTTCATTTTCAATATCATTTACCATCTGTTCAACTGCGGTACTATCACTCACATCTAAGCAAAACGTTTTCATATGTATTTCAGTTAGGAGTTTGTTTAATCCCTCTTCATTTTGATCAACCGCAATAACTGTAGCTCCTCTATCTAAAAACATTTTGGCAACAACACTACCTATACCTTGGGCTGCACCTGTTACTAAAACCGTTTTTCCATCAAATTCCCCTAAGTTCATTTCCTCTATCCTTTCATTTGAAATTTAATCTAATCAAACAAATAATGATAATGATTATCATTATCGATGTAAAAAATAATACACTTACTAAACTAATTGGTCAAGTGTACTTTTCGACAAAATATTATTCATTGATAATGTTTTTCATTTAATATCGCTACACCGAAATGATAATCTTTCTCAATAAACTTGTCAACCTATTTTTATTTTTCAGATAAAACTTTTTAGTTATTCTCAATACCATTACATCTAAAAGCATTACTAAGTACTTACTTTAAAAAATTAATACATATTTCTATTTTTAAAATTGAAAAAGATTAAATGTAGATGCCCTCATATATAAACCCTTACCAAAAATTCAAGTATTTAATTTCTCAACATTTTTCTGAAAATATCGAGAAAATATACCTTACAATTAATGACGTATGTCGTGTTTATAATTTAAGATTTAATAAATAGTTAGAATATAATGTATTATTTTTAATATCCCAATATAATCCAAATAGATATTTCACTCATTTTTTATCTCAAAAAATTCCAAAGATCATATACCCTATTTAAAACAACTCAAAAAAAGCACCCTATTTAGCAGGATGCTTTTTCATAATCAAAGTGTTATAGAAGATTTTTATATTTATGCTACGCTGCGATACTCTTCTTCTTGTTCTTTCTTCTGCTGTGGTGCTTGAATTACAATTGCGATAATAAATGATACGACACATAAAACGCCGATTACCATGAATGTTGGCTTGAATCCACCTAGAAGTGCACCGATAAAGGAACCTGCAAGTGCTCCAAACCCAAATCCTTGATACACAATACCGTAGTTCTTACTATGGTTTTTCATACCGAAGAAATCACCAACAATAGCTGGGAAAATAGTGATATTTCCACCAAAGCAAAACGCTACACTTGCTACACATACGAAGTAAATACCGTAATTTAAATCTACGAAACTTAGAACTAACACTGAACTTGCCATAACAACAAAAGTACCAGTAACAATTTTTAAACGACCGATTTTATCTGATAAAGGTCCTAGAATAATACGACCTAATGTATTGAAGATCGCAACCATAGCCACCGCATTAGCTGCTGTCGCTGCGCTAAGCCCTACAAGTTGAACACCAATGTCTTTTACCATACCAATTAAGTATAAGCCACTCATACATGATGTAAATAACATAATAAATAATAAGTATACTTGTTTTGTACGTAACATTTCTTTCGTTGTATACTCATGAGTTTTTGCTTCCTGAACTGCAACTTGATCAGCAGCTTGATGGATTAAACAAGCTCCAAGGACAATCATAGCTGTAACAATTAAACCCCAGTATATAAATGCTTGTGATACACCAACTGATTCAATTAACTGTGCGTTAACATATTTAAAGATTAAGCTACCCGAACCATATGCAGAGACAGAAATCCCAGCAATTAAACCTTTACGCTTTGGAAACCACTTTATTAAATTGGATAATGAAGTAATATATGCTGTTCCATCTGCATAACCTACTACAACTCCTGCTAGTACATACAGCAATATTAATGAGGAAGCTTGTGAACTAAGTACTAATCCAAGTCCTAATGATAGTCCAGCTATCATAATAAGTTTACGAAGTCCCCATTTTTCTTGCAATTTACTCGCAAATAAAGTAGAAAATGCTAAGGAAAGACTAGTAATTGAGAAAGTTATAGCAACTGCGTTAAGACTCCACCCGTATTTACTAACTAAAGGCTGATTGAATAAACTCCATGTATATATCGTTCCAAGTCCCATTTGAACTATGACTGTACCGAGGACAACAAGCCATGGATTAACATTTGATTTTTTCATACCTTTCCGCCTCCTCTTTCTATTTCAATGCTTTTCGCTAAGTTTTCTTTTTTTATATTCATATTGACCACCTCTTTTGATTTAACACCTTCATTGTATAAGATGTTTCCGATTATGTAAGCACTTACAAGATGGAGCGTCAAAAACATGGAATCAGTTACAGAAAACGAAGGACGAAATACAAAAAAACAATTATTAAATACGTAAGTAGCTATTATAATGTTTTGCATCAATACGACTTACTGCTGTTTTATCATCTTTTTTTATAAAAATTATGTCTTATGTTATACAATTGCTAGATTGCAAGATTTTAATTTTCCAATTAAAATAGAAAAAATTTTTCACACTACGATGTACTTTATTTTTTATAAAACCACAAATTTTTTTGATAAATAAAACTAAATATTCACTAATATATCTATCCGTGGTTTAATATATATAATAAAAAAATATTTCTATTTTTAATGAGGAGGTACTATGAAAGCAAACGTAGGGGATACTATACTTTTTCAACGTAATAATTTAAAGATTACAGGATCTGTACTAAAACTTTATACTGAATCGGTCTTAGTTGAAATTACAAATGTAAGCGGTGGTACTTTTGAGTTTGATCGAACAATTGTAAATCATAAAAACTATAAAATTTTAAATACGAATACATAAAACAACACAAAATAGCCCCTGCTCACCAGCAGCGGCTATTTTATATGAAAATACTTCATTAGTTTATATATCCTAAAACATTAACAATTTTACTCGCTTTTAAATTGTTAATATGATAATAAATTTCTAAACCTCTTCTCTCTGCTCGTAACACTTTACCCTTCATTTTTGATAAATGTTGTGAAACAGTAGATTGTGGAATATTCAGTAACTCTGTTAATTGTGTTACATTACAAGTTTTTCTTGTACTTAATTCATTTACAATTTGTAAGCGGATTGGGTGCGCCATAATTTTTAAAATATCTACATCTTCTTCCGAAACTAAAGTTTTTTTCATTTCACTTGTATATGTTGTCATAAGACATTCCCCTTTTATATGAATTCCTTTTATTTAGATCTATTTCCAAAATATTTAAAACTCCGATGTGAAACCTTTATATAAAAATAATAGAATTTTAAATTTTTAAAAACAGAAATACATTCAATTCACTTTATTTATTTGGTACATATACATAATACAATGTTAATATGTGCTCTATGTGAAGTTAGCATAAATTTATAATGAAGATTTTTCAAATAATTCACATGTAACTATATACTTCCTCATAACACTATCCAGTGATTTTAACATACTTTAGACATTTGTATATACTATTTACAAAATTAATGTTGATTAGGGAGTGTTCAAATACCAACAATGCTACAAGAAGAAGTTGAAGAAGCGCGCGAAACGTATGTCAGTCGTATCATTTTGGTCGGTGGATCAGCATTATTTTTAGTCGGTGGTGTTATCTCGACAATTTCGGCCTTTAAAACGTATAATCGCTTGGAGAATACACCGCTTTCTACAGATAACTCGTAGGTGTATTATTTAATTTTGAATAACAAACAAATGCCACCTCTATAAAGAGGTGGCATTTGTTTTATCATAAGTTCTATAGTAGAAACTTACAAATAATGCTTTAAGTATGAATTACAATTGAACTTACTTCACCACAAACCTCGTCTGACTACACCCATCCTTCTGCTTTGTTACTTCTAATACAGCTGGCATTGCGTTTTTCAGCTCTTGAACGTGTGAAATAACACCGATAAATCGGCCTGATTTTTGTAAGTCAATTAAGGCGTCTACTGCTTTTGTTAATGACTCCTCATCTAGTGAACCGAATCCTTCGTCGATAAACATCGTTTCGATGGAAATACCGCCTTCATACGCTTGAATGACGTCTGCCATTCCAAGCGCTAAGCAAAGCGATGCATTAAATTTCTCACCCCCAGATAATGTTTTTACATCGCGTGTTTGGCCAGTGTATGCGTCGTATACATCTAACCCTAATCCACTTTGACGATTTCTCTTTTCAACTCGCTCACTTCGTTTTAAATAAAATTGTCCATTTGATAATTTACGTAATCGTTCGTTCGCAATTTGAACAATTTGTTCTAAATACTCAATTAAGATGTAACGTTCAAATGATATACGGCTTTCGTTATCACCTTTCATTACTTCATATAAATCAACAAGTTCTTGGAAAGCTTTTTCTTCCTCATGAATTTGCTCATCGATACGTCTAATATTTTCATGTAAATCAGAAATATATGTTACCGCATTTTGCGCACGTTGACGTTTTTCTTTAATGATATCAAGATTAATTTCTAAATCTTTTATATGTTCACCTAACGCTGTAATGTCCATATACTCTTTATCTTTTAATTCAGCATGTAACTCTTCAATTTGTTTTGCAAGTACTTCAAGAGATGAATAATAGCTTTGAATTTCTTTTTGTAATGTATCCATCTCAATATCACTTAATTTAGCTTCTTTATACGTAGTTTGATCTGTAAATCCGCTCTGCTCAAGCTCTTTCATAAAGCGCACGAAAGTCTCTTCTTTCTTCAATTTTGCACTTTCAAATTGATTTGAAGCACTTTCCTGCTCTGCTTGAATACGTATATTTTCATTTTGCCAATGTTGATACGCTTCCTGCACTTTCTTCCATTCGTCTTCCATTAATTTGAGATTATGCATAGCTTGTTCAAACTGAATCTTCCAAGCTTGTACGGTTTGTAAGCTTTCAGGAATATTTTTCTTATCATGTTCATATGACGTACGAAGCTGCATACACTCCATTTCTGTACGGTGCTGCTCTGTTTCTACCTCACGCTTTTGTTTCTGAAGTATATCTACTTTTTCTTCTACGTTTTTTATATTCACTGTTGTTTGCTTACGCGTTTCTTCGCCTGCTTTTAACGTATTCACTTCAGTTGCTAATTGTTTTCCCTTTTGAACAAGCGCACTATATGTTTCAGCTAATTCTTCCGAGCGATAGCCTCGCTTCTTAACCTCTTCTATTACTTGCTCATATTGAAGATGATAGAAATTCCATTTCTCCTCTACTTGCACATGTAATTTTTCAGCACTATTCTTCTTGTCTCTTAAATCATTTAACTCTTTTTCATCGATCGCATCACTTTGCTCTGTAGCTTTTTTCGGATGGTTCGTACTACCACATACTGGACAAGACTCACCATCATGTAAATGAAGAGCTAATATACCAGCTTGTTCACTTAACCAGCGGCGTTCCATATTTTCATATGCGTTAACTACCAATTGCATCTTACTATATGCTGCTTCTTTTTCTTTCTCGAATTTTTGCTTTTCTTGCCAAACATCATATGCTTGCTTTAATATTTTTGCATCTTCTCGCATATTCGTTAGTTCTTCTACTTTAGCTACATATTGCTCAAGTGCTCGTTCTAATTGCTGCAATTCACCAGACATTAACTGCTTTTGATTTGTATGCACTTCTAATTGTTGCTCTAAGTTTTGCATACTTTCTTTTAATTTCACTACTTGAACTTCTGCATTTTGTAAATTCAACTGTTTCTCAGCTAATGACGCAATAATCGATTGTAACTCTTCTAATCTTTGAACGAGTTTTTTTGCATTTTCTCTCTCGGGTTCTTTATTCTTTACCTCTTCATATTTCTCCTGAGCAAGTTCAAAGCTATTCGTTATATTTTCTTTTTTGATGATTATTTGTTTTAACAAACTTTCAACTTTCTGCTCATTTTGCATTGCTTCTTCATACCATTGCTCAAATGGTAATAAGCGCTTCGCTTGTTCCGCTCGTTTAAAAGATGTTTCTTTCATTTCAATTACTGGACGGTTTTCTTGTAAAGTATTATATTTCTCATTCTTTTGTTGTAAATCTATAAATTTCTCATTTACAGATTTCGCTGCATGAAAACGTGTTTCAGCATGCTTTAATTGTTTCGTTTGAGTATCTTGTTCTACTTGTAAATGCTCCACTTCTGCCTTATACGCAGTTGTTTCTTGTTCTAATGCTTCTACTACTTGATGCGTATTTACATGTTCTTGTTCCACTAATGTCTCTAATAATGCTCCATCACGAATTGGTAATTTAAAAACATTACGGAAATATAACTCTCGCTCTTTCTGTTTTTCTTGTAAGACGTCTTTCCATTGTTTTCGTTTTTGATCAAGTAACTCACGCATTAACTTATAACGATCTGTTTTAAAAATACGACGCAAAATTTCTTCTTTATTTTCTGTTTCAGATGTTAATAATTTTCTAAATTCCCCTTGCGGTAACATAACAATTTGGCTAAATTGATGTTTACTTAAACCAATTAAATTTTCCACTTTTTTATTTACATCCGTTACATGGAAACGGTCAACAGCTGGAACCTTCTCTTCATCAATCACTTCATATAATTCTACTGCATGTCCCGTAATCGTCTTGTTCCCTTGTTTTTTATGCCCAAGTTGGCGTTTTATTTCATAACGCTTTCCTTTTAGTTGAAAGGTTAGTTCTACACTTGTATACACGTTATCATCAGCAAATTGACTGCGAAGCATGCTCGTATCACTACGCTCTTCTCCGCTTGCCTCACCATATAATACATAACAAATCGCATCAAAAATGGTTGTCTTTCCAGCTCCCGTATTCCCAGAAATGGCGAAAATACGATGCTCTCCAAGATCATCAAAATCGATTATTTCTTTCTGTTTATATGGGCCGAATGCCGTCATAATAAGCTGAATCGGTCTCATCCTCGTTCACCTTCCCGTTCTTGCACTGTTTGTAATACTTCTACAAATAGACGTTCTTTCTCTTCTGATAACTCTAAGCCTTTCATTTCTTTATAAAAAGCCTTTAATAGTGATAAATCATCTGTTTTATGTCTTGAAACAGTTACTTCATTTGACTCTGTGAATTCTCGTCTTTGAATAGATCTTTCAACATGCATTGCATTTGGATATACAGAGCGTATTTTTTCCATTGGCTGCAAGACAGGATTTTCATCTAATAATTTTACAAATACGTAATCTTCACTTACTGGATGTTGTAACAATTCATCTATTTTCGCTTCTACTGTTCGCATTTTACGGCGTGGTGTAAGCAACCTTTTTTCAATCGTTACTTCACCTTGCTCGTCCAGTTCCACAATATAATATCCTTTTTTATGTTTTTCTTCAGAAATAGAATATGCAAGTGGAGAACCGGAATATCGAATTGTCTCATTACGTACGAAATGCGCTTGATGTAAATGTCCAAGCGCTGTGTAATGAAACTTATCAAAATAATGACTATTTACGTATTCAGCACCACCAATTGAAAGTGGTCGTTCTGCATCACTTGTATTCTCCTCCGCTTCGCCTGCAGAAGTTACAAATGCATGACCAACAAATACGTGTCTTGCTTCTTGATCCATCGTTTCAGAAAGCTCATTCATAAAAATACGCATCGCATCATCATGAGAACGTACGTCTTCATTTTTCAATACATGTCTCACTATGCTTGGATCCGCATAAGGAACGAGATGGAAGTGAACCTCGCCATATTCATCAGTTAATATAATTGGCTCATATGGAAATTGAAATTGCCCCACAATAAATAATCCTTGTTTCTTCATTAAACTACTACCAAAATGAATACGATCTGGACTATCATGGTTTCCTGCAACTGCAATAACTGGCGTTTGTAAATCAATGACTATTTTTTGTAAAACATCATTTAATAAGTCTACTGCTTCTGTAGGTGGAATTGCTCGGTCGTATAAATCACCTGCAATAATTACGGCATCTGGTTTTTCTTCCTCAACAGCTTGTACAAATTGATCTAATACAATCTTTTGATCTTCAGTCATATACACGCCATGAACAAGTTTTCCTAAATGCCAATCCGCTGTATGAAATAACTTCATATTTTCTTTCTCCTTTTAATTTACTGATTTAAGTGATACAAGTTGATAGTTTATTGTAGTTCTTTCGTTCTCCCACTCTAACTTTTGTATCATTGCACTACCAATTCTTTCTTCATTTGATTTATATAAAGGTAATATTTCTTGCACTGTAAATAAGTGATAACCATCCAATGTTAATTGAAATATGTTTTCTTCTATATGTAATCTTACTTCTTTTTCATTTGAAATAATTTTTGTGTGCATCTCAAATTTCATGCTAGATACAACCCCTTTTTCTAATCTCTACATTATTAATAGTATATTGGCTATGCAAGATTGACAAGTAAATACACGGTGAAGTGCCTACTTTTCTATTGCTATATGTTTTTTATTTTTACATACAATACGGTATGTGAAATTTTATTAGTTTCAAAAATAAAAATGTCTCATGCGACATCTTTATTTTTGTATAAAGTCTTTCATTACATAATATAAAACTGTAATGAGAACGATCGCTACAAAAAATGAAAATACTGCGACAATGTACCCATCTTTATTTAATAAAATGCAAAAAGAAATAGATATGATAAAAATCGGAAATACAAGCCGTACTTTATCCTTCACTTCCTCTGTCGTATCTGTATGATGAAAATACTGAGTTATTCCTATCATTAAAGAAGACAAAATTATCACCGACAAAAGTAAAGGTACTGGCATTCCGATTTCTCCTTTCTCTATTTCTAATGAAAAGCAACTTTTCTTTCATTATTATTACTTCAAATACTCTTTCCAAAGTGATTTTGTACAATTTACACTTATATAATAGCTTGTTTATCATGATAACTTCAAATAATTACAATTACAGTAATGTTGTAATATTCATTTTCAACCTCCAAAATCCTGCAAATATAACTCGTCAAAATATGCAGTGTCGAAATTAACATGTACCGCCAACTTTAGACAAAATTTATAAAGGACATTTCAGTACATATAAAGAATTAAGAATAAGAAGAAATGTAAGGGAGGATGAATTATGACTGAACACGTTTTATTTTCTGTTAGCGAAAACGGCGTTGCATCAATTACTTTAAATCGCCCAAAAGCACTTAATTCTTTATCTTATGACATGTTGCAACCAATTGGGCAAAAACTGAAAGAGTGGGAACATGATGAGCGAATTGCGCTTATCGTATTAAAAGGCGCTGGCACAAAAGGTTTTTGTGCAGGTGGTGACATTAAAACTCTTTATGAAGCACGTTCAAATGAAGCTGCACTACAGCATGCGGAACGTTTCTTTGAAGAAGAGTATGAAATTGATACATATATTTATCAATATAAAAAACCGATTATCGCTTGTTTAGATGGAATTGTAATGGGTGGTGGTGTCGGTCTTACAAATGGTGCGAAATATCGAATTGTAACTGAGCGTACTAAATGGGCAATGCCAGAGATGAATATCGGCTTCTTCCCAGATGTCGGTGCTGCTTATTTCTTAAATAAAGCTCCAGGGTTTGCTGGCCGATATGTTGCTTTAACAGCATCTATTTTAAAAGCTGCTGACGTACTATTTATAAACGCTGCTGATTACTTTATGACATCTGATTCAATTCCAAATTTCCTTACTGAACTTGAAAGTGTAAATTGGCATAAAGAAGATGATGTACATACTAGTTTAAAAGAAGTTATTCGTACATTTGCAACTGTTCCAAACTTAGAAAGCGAGCTTGCTCCTTCATTAGAAGAAATGAATGCTCATTTTGCTTTCGATACAATTGAAGAAATCGTCCATTCATTGGAGAAAGACCAAAGTTCCTTTGCTTTAAAAACGAAAGAAACATTATTATCCAAATCCCCTGTTTCATTAAAAGTAACATTAAAACAGTTTATTGATGGAAAAGATAAATCCGTTGAAGAATGTTTCGCTACCGACCTTGTACTTGCTAAAAATTTCATGAGACATTCAGATTTCTTCGAAGGAGTACGCTCTGTTGTCGTTGATAAAGATCAAAATCCGAATTATAAATATAAGCAGTTAAGTGATGTTTCAGAAGAAGATGTAAATCGATTCTTTAACTTACTGAACGCATAAGTAATGAGTTACCCCTCACCAATCGCCCGTTCATTCGGGTTAAACCTGAGGCTATATAGGCGTGTAATTACACGCCTATATAGCCTCTTTCCTGTTTAATAATTTTTAATAAAATTTAATTTTATTAAATCAAAATATGTGCTACACTATTTTTAATCAAATATTCTAAAAATAAAAAAGGAGGAGCGACTATGATTGAAAATTTTTTTCTTTTCATCATTATGTCTATTTGTCTTATTATTTTACCCGGTCCAGATACAGCAATGGCCACAAAAAATACATTAGTTGCCGGTAAGGTTGGCGGAGTAAAAACAGTGTTCGGCACATGTATTGCACTTTTGATTCATACGCTAGCTGCAGTAATCGGGCTATCCGCACTTATTGTAAAGTCAGCTCTTTTATTCTCTATTTTCAAGTACGTTGGAGCTCTATATTTAATTTATATTGGTATTAAAGCCCTTTTAGCAGTAAGAAATAAAGAAGGTGTTGATACGAACGATTTATCTTTGAATAATGAAGATGAACACACTTCTTGCTTTCGCCAAGGGTTTCTTACGAATTTATTAAACCCTAAAGTTGCAGTTTTCTTTTTAACGTTTTTACCGCAATTTTTAAATCCGAATCATAATACGTTTATTCAACTTCTCGTAATGGGCCTTACTTATCTCGTTTTAACAGTTATTTGGTTCGCTTTTTATATATTTTTAATTGATAAAATTAGTGCTTTTATGAAAAAACCGAAGACGCAACGTTATATTCAAGGGTTAACGGGAATCGTCTTAATTGGTTTTGGCATTAAACTTGCTTTTGAAAAAAGTAATTAACAAAACGAAAACCACCACTATTTCTAGTGGTGGTTTTCATTTAATAACTGATTTGACTGTTTACTCTTTATTAAAACCAGCGCTCAGTTACAACTTTTTTACGTGTATAGAATTGAACCCCATCTGTACCATTTGTACCTAAATCACCAAAGAATGAAGCTTTATTTCCTGCAAATGCGAAGAATGCCATTGGTGCTGGAACGTTTACGTTTACACCGATCATACCAGCATCGATATTATCACGGAACGTTTGTGCATGCTTACCATTTGACGTATAAATTACCGCACCATTTGCAAATTTAGATTGATTTGTTAGTTTAATACCTTCTTCTAAATCTTTAACACGTACAATGCTTAATACCGGAGCAAAAATCTCATCTTGCCAAATTTTCATTTCTTGATTTACACCATCAAAGATTGTCGCACCTACAAAGTAACCTTCTCCAACTTCTTCCTTAATTTGACGACCATCTACTAATAAAGTAGCTCCATCTGCTACACCGCTATTAATATAGCCTAATACACGCTCTTTATGAGATTCACGAATTAATGGTCCAACATAGTTATCTTCGTGGAAACCATCACCTACTTTTAATTTCTTCGTCTCTGCTACTAGTACGTCGATGAATTCATCAGCAATTTCATCAACTACTGCTACTACTGAACATGCCATACAGCGCTCTCCACTACTTGCGAATGCAGACCCAATTACACCTTGCACTGTTTTCTCAAGATTGCAATCTGGCATTACAATCGCATGGTTTTTCGCACCAGCTAACGCTTGTACACGTTTCCCATGTTTCGTACCTGTTTCATATACGTAACGAGCTACTGGCTCAGATCCAACGAACGAAACAGCTTGAATATCTTTATTTTCTAAAATGCTATTTACAACATCTTTTCCGCCTTGTACTAAATTTAATACTCCTTTTGGAAAACCAGCTTCATAGAATAACTCTACAAGTCGCTCTGCTAAAAGTGGCGTTCTTTCAGATGTTTTTAATACGAAAGTATTACCGCAAGCAATTGCAAGTGGGAACATCCATAATGGAATCATCATTGGGAAGTTAAACGGTGTAATACCAGCAACAACTCCAATTGGATAGCGCCAAATCGATCCATCAATGCCGCTAGCAATATTCGGTAGAGCTTGTCCCATCATTAAATTGGGCGTAGATGTTGCAAGTTCTACTGCCTCAATACCGCGTTGTACTTCACCAGTTGCATCCGTTAATGTTTTACCATTTTCAAGCGTAATGATTTTAGCAAGCTCTTCTTTGTTTTCTTGTAAAAGCTGTAAATATTTATACAATTGTCTTGAACGATTCGGAACTGGTACTTTAGACCATGTTTCGTATGCTGCTTTCGCCGCTTCAACTGCTTTTTCAACATCTTCTTTCGGAGATAGTGGAACGTAAGCGATAATTTTTCCAGTCGCCGGATTTGGAACTGCTTCTACTTCTGTACCAGTAGATTCTACCCACTCACCATTAATATGATTTTTTACTCGTTTAATTTCAGTTGTAATCATTATATTCTCTCCTTTTTTTATGATGTTTATAAGTCTATTATTTTTGATTAGAAATTAATTGTTCACTAACTTTCTTATATAAAGCAGCCATATCATTTTCACCATACCCAGCTTCACTTGCTTCTTCATATATATTTAATAGCATTTCGCTTACTGGTAAGTGAAGTTCGCTTTCTTTCGCTAAATCTACTGCAAACCCCAAATCTTTCTTTAATAAATTCACAGTAAAGCCTGGCTCGTAGTTTTCTGATGCAATGAAACTTTTATAATTGCGCTCATAAATTCTACTTTGACCGTAACTTACATTTAAAATATCAAACATTTTATCTAAATCCATATCGTTCTTTTTCGCTAATGTTAAAGCTTCACTCACACCAGCTGTATAAAAACCAATTAATAGATTATTAATTAATTTAACTGTTGTACCACTATCAATCTTCTCACTAACATGGAAAATGTTCGCGCCTAGTACGCCCATGATAGATTCCGTTTTCTCATATACATCTTTTGATCCACCAACCATAAACGTTAATGTACGGTTTTCTGCTCCAATTACCCCACCACTAACAGGTGCTGCTAAAAAGTCTACTTTCTTTTCCTTGGCAGCTTCTTCTAACTGTTTGTTTAATTGTGGAGATACAGTACTTGTATCAATTAAAACTACATTCGAATGACTATTTTCAAATAATCCTTCTTCCCCAAAATAAACTGATTCAACAGCACGAGGTGAAGGTAAACTTGTAAAAATCACATCGCATGTTTCTGCTAGCTTTGAGATTGATAAGCCAATAATTCCTCCTTCACTTTCAAAGGAAGCTTCAGCCTCTTTATTTAAATCCACACCGTATACTGTGTAACTTGATTTAACTAAATTTTTAGACATTGGAAGACCCATGTTACCTAAACCGATAAAACCAATCTTTTTCATATCGCTTTCCTCCTATTTACACAATATACTTTCCGCGATTTATAATAGCTTTCGCAATCTCTCTCTTTTTTGTAAATACGTTCGTGTATAAAGGCACTAATAATTGACGAATTTCAGCTAAAATCACGTGTCGATCTTGTTCTTCTGTAACAGCCGCTGAAAGTATAGAAATCGCCTCTTCTTCTACTTTGCGATAGCCTTCTTCACAAATAACGTCAGTTATCATTTGTTTCGTACGCTCTTTCTCTTCACCATTTTTACTAATAGCTTTACTCGTACGTAAAAATGCTGATTCCATGACGTACACGTCCGTTAACATATTTGATAATACACGTGAATATTCTTGCTCTTGATCAATTTTTAATCCTGGAGTTTTAGAGAGCGTTTTCAAAGATTGTTTCAACAATTTTTTCGCTAATAAAATGTAACGATGGTTTCTTTCGATATTTGCTACATCAATCTCTACTTCTGTATCTTCAATTTGTTCCATTTGCTTCATTAACATTTTGGCAACTGTTAATCTATTAATTTCGTTCGTTCCTTCAAAAATACGACTAATTCTAGCATCACGATATAATCGTTCTACTTCGTACTCTTGCATATAACCGTAACCACCATGAATTTGTACAGCTTCATCTACGATTTGACCTAATGTTTCAGAAGCATTTACTTTATTAAGTGCACATTCAATTGCAAATTGAGACATTTTCTTCATAAGATCTTCATCACTCTCATGAATTGCTGCATCAATTACACCAGCTGTACGATAAGCTGCACTTTCTGCTCCATATGTAGCAATGATCATATTTGCAATTTTCTCTTGAATCATCGTAAAATCTACTAATTCCGTTTGGAACTGTTTTCGCTCTTTTCCATATTGAACCGATAAACCAATTGCTTGTTTTGCTGTTCCAATATTTCCAAAAGCAAGCTTTAATCTAGCAAAGTTTAGAATATTTAGAGCTACGTGATGCCCTTTCCCAACTTCCCCTAAAACATTTTCAACAGGGATGACAACATCTTCTAAAATAAGAGTAGCCGTTGAAGAACCTTTAATCCCCATTTTCTTTTCTTCTAGTCCAATAGATACACCTTCACATGTTCTTTCGACAATAAACGCTGTCATTCCTTTATTTGTCTTCGCAAAAACAACGTATACATCTGCCATATGAGCATTTGTAATCCACTGCTTTTCACCATTTAACTTCCAAGCAGTACCATCTTCATTTAATACTGCACTCGTTTTTGCACTTAAAGCATCAGAACCAGCATTCGGCTCAGTTAAAGCATAAGCTCCAATCCATTCTCCAGACGCAATTTTCGGCAAATATTTTTCTTTTTGTTCTTTCGTTCCGTAATATATGTAAGGCAATGTACCTACACCTGCGTGTATATTAAATGAAACGCTAAATGCACCAGCGTATCCCATTTTTTCTGCTACAAGCCCTGAAACTGCCTTTCCTAACTCAAATCCACCATACTCTTCTGGAACCTCGATACTTAATAATCCAAGTTCTCCAGCTTTCCCAAATAATTTACGAGAAACTTTATAGTTATGTTGTTCAATATTCTCCATTTGTGGAACAATTTCTTGTTTAACGAATTGTTCTGTCGTTTTTGCAATTAAATCTTCATCTCCTGAAAAATCTTCTGGCGTAAAGAAACTATGATTCACATCTTTATTAAGTGAAAAAAATTCATCCCACGGTAACTTCGTTTTCTCCATCTGAATCCCCCTATCATTTCGGCCTTACTTGCTACTACGTATGCTCGTCTACGATGAGTGGAATTTCTTATTTTTGAAAACAGAAGGCGATGAATTTTCACATCAAGCAGTTCGTTTTGCCAAAGATGTATTCTCATCGCCTTAGTTGTTTTATCTATTGATCCTCTGATAATACTGTTTTTGCAATTCCTGTATCTAGTTCTTCAAAGTCATGGTATGAAATTGTTTCATATAATTCACTTCTCGTTTGCATATTTGAAAGTGCATCTTTTTGAGAACCTGTTTCCTTAATTAAAGTAAACACATTCTCATACGCTTTCGCTGCAACGCGAAGTGAAGTTACAGGATAAATAACCATTTGGAAGCCCATATTCGCAAATTCCTCTGCACTATAATACGGCGTTTTCCCAAATTCAGTCATATTCGCAAGTAAAGGTGCATTTACTTTACTATTAAATAGACGGAACTCTTCTTCTGATTGAAGTGCTTCAGGGAATATCGCATCTGCACCTGCTTTTACATAAGCGTTCGCTCTATCGATTGCTTCATCTAAGCCTTCTACACCGCGAGCATCTGTGCGCGCTACAATATATAAGCTTGGTGCGACTTCTTTAATCGCTTTAATCTTTTGAACTAATTCTTCTGTCGTAACGAGTTTCTTACCATTTAAATGTCCACATTTCTTTGGTAATTGTTGATCTTCAATTTGAACAGCTGCAACTTTCGCTTCTACCATTTCTACCGCTGTTCTCGCTACGTTTAAAACACCACCAAATCCTGTATCAATATCAACAAGAACTGGTAAGTCTGTAGCTCTTACTAGGTCTCTTGCTCTATCTGCTACTTCAGTAGACGTCACGATTCCTAAATCAGGTAGTCCTTTACTCGCAGTATAAGCTGCTCCTGATAAATAAAGAGCTGAGAATCCTGTATTTCTCGCAACTAAAGCTGCCATTGCGTCATGAGCACCAGGAATTTGCAATATTTCATTTGCTTCCACTAAAGCTCGGAAGCGATTCGCAAGCTCCTCTTGTGTTGACTGTTTATTCACAACCCAAGCCATTCTAAATTCCCCCTATTATTAAATTAAGAATAGATCTACAAATTCGTTTACATTCATATTTTCTAGCTTCTCTTCATTTAAACAAACTTCATGAATTTGTTCTTGTTGCTTGCTAGAATAATGACCTGCCATATTTGCAGTGAATTTTTGAACAACTTTTGGAATTGCTTCGTCTCTACGGAAACGGTGACCAAGTGGATATTCACATTCCACGTTTTCTGTTACAGTGCCATCTTTGAAATGAACTTGAACAGCGTTGGCGATTGAGCGCTTGTTCGGGTCAAGATAGTCTAAACTGTACTGTTTGTTTTCAACAACGACCATCTTATTACGTAATTCATCTACACGTGGATCATTTGCTACTGCATCCTCATAATCGTCCGCGACGATATCTCCTTTTAATAAACCAATTGCCGTAATGTATTGTAAGCAATGATCACGATCAGCTGGGTTATTTAATGGACCTTCTTTATCAATAATACGAATAGCTGATTCATGAGTTGTAATTGTAATACGATCAATTTCATCTAATCTTTCTTTAATTTCCGGATGTAATTTCACAGCACATTCTGCAGCTGTTTGTGCATGGAATTCTGCTGGATATGAAACTTTAAATAATACATTTTCCATTACATATGACTCTAGTGGTCTTGCTAATTTTAACTCTTGTTTATTAAATAATACATCTTGGAATCCCCAGCCTGGTGCAGATAAAGCTGTTGGATAACCCATTTCACCTTTTAGAGCAGTCATTGCAAGATGAACACCGCGACTCGTTGCATCACCTGCTGCCCAAGATTTACGTGAGCCTGTGTTTGGAGCATGACGATATGTACGAAGACTAGAATTATCAATCCACGCATGTGATAATGCATTAAAGATTTCTTCACGTGTTCCGCCAAGCATTTTTGCAACTACAGCAGTCGTTGCTACTTTTACGTATAAAACGTGGTCAAGACCAACACGGTTTAAGCTGTTTTCTAAAGCAAGTACACCTTGAATTTCATGTGCTTTAATCATCATTTCTAATACTTCACGTACTTTTAACGGTTCTTTTCCTTCTGAAATACGAACACGGCTAATATAATCTGCCACTGCTAAAATTCCGCCTAAGTTATCAGATGGATGTCCCCACTCTGCTGCAAGCCAAGTATCGTTATAGTCTAACCAACGGATCATACATCCGATATTAAATGCACCCTTCACTGGATCAAGTACATATGACGTTCCTGGTACACGTGTACCATTTGGCACGATTGTTCCTGGTACAACTGGTCCTAATAATTTCGTACACTCTGGATATTGTAGTGCTAAAATTCCGCATCCAAGTGTATCAAGTAATACGTAACGAGCAGTACTGAATGCTTCTGCACTAGTTACCTCTTTATTTAATACATAATCCGTAATCTCTTCTAATAATGCATCTTTTTGTTTAATTTCATTTGTTTTAATCATGCTATCCTTCCCTTTCTGTCGAAAATTCGTTATTATTAATGATGGGTGTCGGTCAAACACCCATCTGGCGGGCGGCGCTAACAACTCCCCAGTTGTTCTTATTTACTAAGTACATGTCGCTCGCCAATATAATTTACACGTGGACGGAACAATCGATTGTTCGTATGTTGCTCAATTACGTGTGCACATAGTCCTACTGTTCTTGAGCTAAAGAAAATTGGTGTATACAATTGAATTGGAATACCAAGCATCCAATATACTGGTGCTGCATAATAATCAAGATTTGGATAAATGCCTTTTTCCTTCTCCATGATTTTCTCTCCAGCTTCACACATTTCATATAGTGTATAATCACCTTTTACATCACATAACTGTTTTAAAGCTTCCTTCATCATAAGTGCTCTTGGATCCATTTTCTTCATATAAACACGGTGTCCAAAGCCCATAATTTTTTCTTTGTTATATAATTTTTTCTGTAATAACTCTTCAAACTTCTCAACATTGCCAGCCTCTAAAAGCATGTACATAACAGCTTCATTCGCACCGCCATGTAAGCTTCCCTTTAAGGATGCAACCGCACCTGTTAGAGCACCGTATAAATCCGATTGTGTTGATGCAATTACGCGCGCTGTAAATGTAGAGTTTGGCATTTCATGTTCACTATATAAAACAAGGGAACGATCAAAGATCTTCTCCTCAAGTTCAGTCGGTTTCTTACCAGTTAACATATAGAAGAAATTCGCACTATACGATAATTCCTTAAGAGGTTCAATTGGATCCTCATTATTTAAAATATGATAGCTATTTGCTACAATGTTTGGTACTTTACTTAATAGCTTGTACCCTCGGCTTTTATTCACCTCTAAAGAGCGATTTTCGATATCATTATCGTAACCAGCTAATGCGGACACACCTGTACGTAACCCATCCATAGGGTGCGTTTCTTTCGGTAATGCCTTTAGCACGTTGAATACACCTTCTGGTACCGCATATTCTTCTTTTAATTTCTTTTCAAGTGTTGCTTTTTCATCCTCATTCGGTAGATGTTCTTCTAATAAAAGGTGCACAATGTCTAAATACTCTTTTGTTTTTGAGAGTTCGATTAAATCATACCCTTGAATTACAATTTCACCTTTCACTGTATCAAGAAACGAAATCTTCGTCTCCGCTGCCACTATACCATCTAATCCCGGGGAAAATTTTTCTTCAGCTTTCATCATTATTTCCTCCAATCCTAATAGATCTTCGTGCACATAACTGTAAGCCTTTACAATACTATGAAACTACATTTCTATTTCAATGTATCAGAGTTTTTAGAAGATTTCAATTTATTTTATAATGATATGTTTCCTATACTTTTTCGGATGTAATAATACAATTTTTCAAAAATAATTTTCATATTTTATAAAGAAAGGACAGACTTCTTTTCAGTTTTTATTAAAACAAAATATAAGGATGGTTCAAAAAATCCCGCTAAATATATCATTCTTCCGATTTTTTTAAGAAAATAAATAAAAACGAGTTGTACACATATACAACTCGTTTCTACATGATATTTATTTCACTATCTCTTCAATATAATTTTCATATAAAACTTATTTATTTTTAAAAAAGTTATTATTTTACATAATTAAATTAAATTGCTTTCATTCCCTCGTACTAACCTACAACTAAATGATAGTTTTAAAAGTACCAAAGTTCATCAACATCCACAAAAAATAGAATGACTTCTTACTCAACTGATACAATTTCCCCATCTGGTTTCTTAGAAACTATCCCTAAAGAATATCCATGCTGCATTGAATTACAATCATGTTATATTCGTAATTCTTCCTTAAACCATTGTAGAGCGTCATGTTCAATTGTAATTTTCATCTTTGTTACTCCCGTTTAAGCGAATTCTTTTTTAACTAAGCGCTGTTTTACAAAAATGACAAAAATAATCAAAGCAATTAATCCTGAAATTGCACTACCTGCAAATAAAATACGGTAACCAAACATTTGCGAAACAACTCCAAGTAAAATCGCACCAAGTCCTATTCCTAAATCAAATGCAGTAAAGAATGAAGCGTTAGCGACTCCTCTTTTACTCGGATCAACAATTGTAATCATCGCTGCTTGCAATGCCGGCTGCGCTGAACCGAATCCAACACCGTATAATGCAGCGGCGATAATTACACTCATTAAACTATTTGAAAGTGTTAATACAACTATTGCGATAATTGTAATGCATAGTGCCGGGAGTATGATAAATCCTTCTCCATACTTATCTAATAGTCTTCCTGAAATTGGTCTTACAATTGTTAAAGCAACTGCATATACAAGAAAGAATGTCCCAGGATTTACATCAATTGACGATGCAAATAGCGGTAAAAACGTCGTAATCCCTCCATATGCGAATGATAAAAAGAAAACAACAATCGTAATGGATAAAACGGACTTTTCAAACAGTTGTATTTTCCCTTTTTCTTTTTGTGGTGTGAATGGCATTTTCGTCATGAGTGATAATAAGACTGCCATAAAGGATAAAAGAGTTGCTAACAAGAATAGGCCGTGAAATGAATAATGTTGTACAACCGATAATCCAATCATTGGGCCAATTGCCATCGCAATTGTCATAGCCATCCCGTACCAACCCATACCTTCACCACGGCGTGAATCTGGAATGATATCAGTTATCGCTGTTCCAACAGCTGTTGTGGAAACAGCCCATGTTACTCCGTGAATCACACGTAAAACAGCTAAAAGAATAATAGTCGATGCTAAATTATAAGAATACATCGTTATCCCAAAAAAGATGAGTCCGAAAATAATAAAAGATCTTCTACCATATTGATCTAACATTCCTCCAATAATCGGTCGTATTATAACTGCAGCTATTGTAAACATCCCCATCATAAGTCCAACTTGTGATTCATTACCACCTATCTCTTTAATAAAGAGAGGCAGCGTTGGTACAAGTAAATAAAATCCTGTAAATAAAAATAACATCGCGAAAGTCATTTGAATAAATGATTTCGTCCATAATCGTTCCATTAAAATTCCTCCATAAACACGTATATTCTTGCAATTAACACCTCCATTTTACATTTTCTTAGTTCCTTTTCCCTCCGTAAATAGATGTATCTTTTTATAATAAATGGTCCACCATGAATTTAAATTGGTCTTACAACTTTATACGTATACATTAGCCTAAAGTCCTACCTATATGTACCTTTATATGTGTAAAAAGAATATACTACTTTATTATCACAACTTAGGAGTGATTATTTTTATGTGGGTATCTTCAAGAATATCCGCCGTCGTTCCTTCGACTCCTGGGATACACGTTCCAGCCGTCCATACAGCTAGTTCCGATGTATGAATTGAACTTCCTACAACTTGGCAACAATATCAAATTCCAGCTCAAGTTACTCCCTCATTTTGGCATCATGGCGCACATCCAAGTAGTACTATCTTTCAAAGCCAAAGTTACCTCCACTACCTCAGACTCAAGTTTTTTATCATTCCCCTTCTATTTATTCCCAAAATTTCTATGGTACTTTTAACATTTAAACGAAAAAAGCACCTAAGAATGTAATGTATACAAATCTTAAGTGCTTTTTAATATTTTTATAAAGTGAAACTTTAATCAGCCCTCACCAATCGGGCTTTTACGGGCAGTTGATCCCCCACCTAACTTCTTTGCTTTCGCTGAATTTTGAGGTGGGGGTCTTACTGCCCGTTAAATGCGGGATAAATTTTTCTTACTGCCCATTATTAACAGGGGCCTCTCCTGCATTACCGCCAGTCTCTGGTTGTGTGGTCGCTGGTGGAGTTGTATTTCCTTGACCTCCTCCGTTATTCGCTGGAGGTGTTGTATTCCCTTGGCCTCCTCCGTTATTTGCTGGAGGTGTCGTATTCCCTTGGCCTCCTCCATTATTTGCTGGAGGTGTCGTATTCCCTTGGCCTCCTCCGTTATTTGCTGGAGGTGTCGTTCCTTGACCATTTCCATTATTTTGTTCATTTTGTTTCTTTTCTTCTTGTTTCTTTTGCTCTTCTAGTTTCTTTTGTTCTTCTTGCTTCTTCAGTTCCTCTTGTTTTTTTAATTCTTCTTGTTTTTTAAGTTCTTCTTGTTTCTTTAATTCTTCTTGCTTTTTCTCTTCTTCAGTTTTTTGCTGTTGATCTTGTTTTGGTTTTTCCGTTGTATCCGGTACGCTCGTATTTGGAGAAGAATCACGTTTTTCTCCTTTTATACGCAGCTCACTACCTTCTTGAATTACACTACTTGGCATTTTAAATCTTGATTTATCTGTAGCCATCTCGCTCATCATTTCTTTAAAGATCAACTGTGCAATTTTCGTATTTTTACTACTAATATACTCGTCTTTACCATCTTTCATATACCCAGTCCATACTGCCATCGTATATTGCGGCGTATAACCTGCAAACCAACTATCACGAGTTGCACTTTCCGGAATATTAAATTTCGCTAATTGTTTTGAATCATAGTTTGTTGTACCTGTTTTTCCAGCCACATCTAAAGAACTTATATTTGCTGCTGTACCAGTACCTGATGTCACTACTGAACGAAGCATATCAGTAATCATATATGCTGTAGAGTCAGCTATAACTTGTTTTGGTTTTTGCTCAAAACTTTGTGACTTGCCGTCTGGATAAACTACTTTCTTAACAAAATGCGGTTTTGCATACTTTCCACCATTTCCAAATGTCGCATAAGCACCCGCTATTTCAGTTGGTGATACTTCGTTTGTACCAATAGCTGTAGATTCTGCCGGCGCTTTATTGAATGTAATACCTAATTTCTCAGAGAATTCCTTTGATTTATTAAGTCCTACTTCTTTTGCAGTTTTAACTGCTGGAACGTTACGTGACATTTTTAACGCTTCACGCATAGTAATTGGGCCTAAATGACTTCTGTCAGCATTTCGAAGTTCTTGTCCAGTTGAATATTTAAATGGAGAATCATCAATTTGATGATACGTAGCCCATTTTAAGTATTCAATTGCAGGACCGTAATCAAAGATTGGCTTCATAGTTGAACCTGCTGCACGGTCTAATTCAATTGCCATATTATGTCCTTTAAATACTGCTTTATTTTCACCGCGCCCACTACCTATAGCACGAACCTCACCTGTTTTCGTATCCATAAATGTGAAAGCACCTTGGAATTTATCATTTGGATAATTAATAATATTTTCATTTAAAATCTTATCAGCAAATTCCTGTGCTTTCGGGTCTAATGTTGTATAGATTTCTAAACCATCTGATCCAATATTAACATCTGGTATTTCCTTTTCTACCTCTTTAACTACTGCATCCATAAATGCAGTATGTGGCATTGCTTGAAGTTCCGTTGCTGTCTTAAGTCCCTTTGTCACTTCAACTTTCGAAGCTTCTTCCATTTCTGCCTTCGTAATATAGCCATGTCGATTCATTAACCCTAGTACAACATTTCTTCTTTCTGTTGCTCTTTGAATATTTTCCGTTTTTGTTGGATCATAGTTATTCGGTGCTTTCGGTAAACCTGCAAGCATCGCAACTTCTGGTAATGTTAACTCTTTCAATTCTTTACCATAGTAGTTTTGTGCTGCTGTTGCGATACCATATGAACGGTTTCCTAAGTTAATTTTATTTAAATACATTTCTAAAATTTCATGTTTTGAATATTGTTGTTCTAGCTTATACGCTAAATATATTTCTTGAACTTTACGTTTTGATGTTTTTTCCATCGATAAGAAGTAGTTTTTAATAACTTGTTGCGTGATCGTACTTCCACCTTGCGAACCGTAATCTCCTTTAAGACTCACCAAAACTGCACGGGCAGTACCTTTGAAGTCTACTCCGCTATGCTCATAAAAACGTGCATCTTCTGTTGCTAAAAATGCATTTTCTACTAATTTAGGAATTTGATCATACGTAACATTCGTCCGTTTCTCTTTCCCGTATTCATATACCAAATCGCCATTTTTATCATAAATTTTTGAGGATAACGGATTAACAAGTTTTGCTTTCTCAAGTTTTGGCGCGTCCTTAATCATTACGAAGAAGGTTGCAACCCCCGCCACTAAACCAACAATACCAAGTAATAAACAAGTAATTAAAAACTTACGAAAGAACGATGTTTTACCTTTTGGTTTTTGTGTTTTAGAAGCTGGCTGTTTTTTCTTTTTAACTTGTCGTCGCTCCTCTCGAGAACGATAATTTTCTGACATGTTACTTTCTCCTGCCTTTCAATTCTCCCGTTGATTTACTTAAAAATATTGAGGTCACTTTCTAAACTGAATTTAATTAAGAAAGTATATTGACCTGGAGCATTCAATATTTTCCTAATTCACAGATTATAAATTTTAGAATACTTCTTATACAAACTATTTTCACTTCTATTTTTCCTAATAATGCTGCCCCTTTAAGCATAGAATGTAAAAAGTGAATTTTTAATACCTCGTATAAATAATATACCTTTTTTTCAAATGGTCAATATTTTCTTATTTATAAATCAAAGGTGAAATAAAAATAGCACAACGATATGTACTTCGTGTGAACTTCCTTATAATTACGTATAACGAACATTTAATATATTGCATATAAGTATAATAACTCTTTATTTATAAGGATTTCAACACTACAACCTCAACATCTACAAGAAATAATAAAAAATGAAAAGTGAGGAGTTGCGTAATAATGGAGCTATCTCCCGTGATTTCAAAAAATTTAGTTGCTGTTGGTTATAATCCATTTTCTATGATTTTACGTATTCAATTAAAGAATGGAATGTACGATTTCTTTAACGTGCCTGAAAACATTTACACCGGTTTATTAAACGCACATTCTAAAACGAATTATCACAATACTTATATTAAAAATTCTTTCCGCTATACTAAAATTTAAACTTAAACAAAATGAAAAAAGAAAGGAGGTAATCCCCCCTTTCTTTTTTCATTTCAAGACTCAGCTATCTTCTATTTCTCTTATTCATGTCATCATATGCTTGAATTTGTTTTTTTAATCGCCGATCTGCTTTTTTATCGTGTACAACTAATATCGCATGGATAACTCCTGGAACCCAAAATATTAATGTTAATATGAAATTAATTATTGCTTGAAATGGTTTCCCACAAAATAATACGGCTACAGGTGGAAGCAGAATTGCCAACAAATACATCATCGCTTGAAAACTCCTTGCTTTGTATTTTTAATCTCTCTTCTATTTAACGCTAATAAAACCATTTTTTCGCATTTTTATTTTTCATTTGCCACTACTATCTTTTTTACTGCTATATATTCTATTCTAATACAAAAAAACCTACTACTTCAACTTTTCTACTTATGTAAAATTGAAATTTTACACATCTCCTTTATATGAACAATTTCATATAATTATTTTTTCTAACCTTTCTTCTTTTTCTATTAAAGTTAGCCCAATAGCAGAAATAGCCGTTCCTATCGCTTGTATCCAAACACCAATGAGTGCTATTATTCTCTCATTTTTCTTATCAACCGTACTGTCCTCCTTTTCAATTTCGTTATTTGATATATTAATAATACCTTGATATGCTTGAAGTCCAGCACCTAAACTTTGTAGAGAATTACCTAATATTATAATTCTCTGTACTGCTTTTATCTCAAGCAATGCCACTTCCACTCCTAAAAATGCACCAATCGATTGTAAACTGTTCCCGACAATTATAAGATAATCATTCTCTTTCAATGGCTCATTTATATTAAAATATGTTCCTATTACACTTGATATATTCCCTAATGCAAATAACTCAATGCCCATTTTATCAAGCATTTCACTTTTATTTTTCAAACACGTATTTTGATTCTCTCTGTCACTTTTACCTTCATCTTCAGTTTCATTACTCGCTATAATTTGCAATATATATCCGAGGGCTTGTAATGAGCTTCCTACAATTACAAGATTTGATTCAACTTTCTCTTCTCCGATAAATCCTCTTGTCGTCCCAATTGCCGCTGTAAGATTTCCGCCTACTTGAAACCATGCTCCTGTCACTTTTAAACCGCTTGGGTTCATTTTTATCACCTATTTAGAAATTTTCTACTACTTTTGAAATACAGAAATGGCATCCTTTAACTCATATTTATTTTCTATATGTAATTTTGTGCATTCAATAATGTGCTAATCATACAAAAAAGCACCTTATAGGTACTTTTTTAGACAAAGTGTGCAGTACTAAAAATATGCCATTTCAATTTATATTTACATACATTCTGGACATGCCAATGAAGCTCCATTTTTATCTATTGTTATATTCAATATATATTGAATGGCATGATGGGACCACATTTCAGGTGTGGGTGAATCGTTTACATACTGCGGTGCACACGAATACAGCATCGGGGTACTAATACTTCCGCCCGGATCTAAAGCAACAACAGCCATACCATAAGGCAGTTCCAGTGCCAAAGATTTCGTGATGCCTTCAATCGCAAACTTTGAGGCACAATATGGCGCTAGCTCAGCTTCTCCTTCTCTCCCCCAACTAGAACTCATATTAATAATCATTCCTTCTTTCCTAGCTATCATTGCTGGGACAAACGCTCTTATTACATTTACTACACCGTTTACGTTTATATTCATTACATTTTCGAATTCTTGAGCAGTTACTTTCCAGAGTGGCGCATTTTTATTAACAATCGATGCATTATTTATTAACAAATCAGGTGCTCTATTTCTATGAAGTATATAATTTGCCCAATCGCTTACTTGCTGAGAATCTGAAACATCAATTATTTGAAAATCATGTGTATTACCGTAATATTTTTTCAATTCTTCAATTTTATCTTTTGAACGTCCACAGCCATATATATTCCATCCCAATTCATGAAATCGATCAACCATTGCACGACCTAACCCTTGCGTCACTCCTGTAATAATTACACTTTTCCCACTGTTATTTCGTTTCAAGCCTCTCTCCTCCTTTACAATATTTTATTATCTTCTTTTTTATTCAGCCAATTACTAAAGTATCAACTCATTTCATACTTTAGAAGGAGTTTTTATATAAGTAAAAAGAGTAACGATATGAACTGCACCCCAATTGTTAGACACAGTCTAACAATTGGAGGTGCAGTTTTTCTATGGCTAAATTTACAGCTGA
>NZ_JBYTEA010000003.1:456235-480453 GCF_058791995.1 Bacillus sp. EB106-04-02-XG92 | reverse complement strand
TGTATTTTTTCATCAGCTGTAAATTTAGCCATAGAAAAACTGCACCTCCAATTGTTAGACTGTGTCTAACAATTGGGTGCAGTTCAAACTAGCTCTTTTTTACTTTACATATAATTGTTGATTTGGATAAATAAGCTCTTGCTGCAGTCCGTTTTTTTCTTTAATTTCCTTAACTGACATACTAAATTTCCGTGCAATACTAACTAAAGTGTCCCCTTTTTGGACGACATATAACGATGAAGAAACGACTTCATTTCTTTGTTCATTTAAAACAAGCAACGGATTCATCGCATTCTTTTTCGCCATCGTCCATCTTCCTTGATGAACTTCTAAATGTAAGTGCGCACCTCGCGATTCTCCTGTATTTCCTACTTCTCCAATTATTTTCCCTTTTGAAATATAATCTCCTTGAACTACATATCTCTTATTTAAATGTGCATATACAGCCTCATATTCTCCATGTTTAATAAATACGACATTTCCGTAACTACTGGAATAATAAGACTTTGTTACCCTACCTTCCTGAATCGCTGCCACAGGTGCCCCGATCGGTGCCGCTATATCTATACCGTAGTGTTTTCCGTGCCTTGTCCCAAAATAATCACTTATCTTTCCATCAACAGGCCATGTCCATTGATTTCCCTCTGCGTACACATGTAATTGAGATAAAAACAGTACTGTCAATAACATGACGCCACGTTTTAACACTTTCATATACATCCTCCGTTTTCTAATTACCACCATACCTTCTCTATTTTGGTATATTACAGAAAAAAGTATACAAAAAAAGAAAGTGAATCACTCCACTTCCTTCTCATTTTTATCACGAAAAACGATTGCACTGCGATTATACTCTACATCTTTTACTTGTAATCGAGCATTTATTACTCTAGCTACTGCAAATAAATAATCAGATAATCTATTTACATACTTTAGAACAACTTCATTGATTTCCCCTTCTTTTTGTAAAGTCACTATACACCGCTCCGCTCGCCTTACAACAGTACGTGCCATATGAATAGCAGCAGCAGGCTCGCTTCCACCTGGTAAAATAAAGCGCTCTAGCGGCGGTGCTTCTTCTATATACGAATCAATCCTTCCTTCTAAACTTTCGACCATTTCAATCGTCACTTTATAAGGGATTTTCCCTGCTACTATCGCCAAGTCTCCTCCGCAATCAAATAGTTCATGTTGAATATTTTCAAGTTCATGGTAAATATCTCCGAAAGACTTACCTTGTAGCTTTGTCATCGCATATCCAATATGAGAATTTGCCTCATCTATCGTGCCATATGCTTCAACCCGGATATCATCTTTATCCACTCTGTCGCCTATTACACTTGTTTTCCCTTTATCTCCTGTTTTTGTGTATAATTTCATCGCTTTACGACACCCCTCTTATTATTCTTCATTCGACTAAGATAGAAAAAAGTTCTACTATTATTTATTTAATTGATTTACAAAAAAATAAAAACAGTAGAACTTTATTCATTATCAACTTTAAAAACACATATCTAAATTATACGATTCGGTAAATATACAGAGAATGTAGTTCCCTCTCCAACAACACTTGAAACAGCAATTTTCCCCTCATGACCTTGCACAATATTTTTCGCAATCGCAAGCCCGAGTCCTGTTCCACCTTTTTTCCCACGTGTTCTTGCTTTATCAGCTTTATAGAAACGATCAAATAAAAACGGAATATCTTCCTCGGGAATACCAGCACCCGAATCTTGCACTTCAAAAATAAGTCCATTATTTTTCGTATCAATTACAAGCGTTACATGACCGCCTGCATTCGTATGACGAATTGCGTTATCAATTAAATTCGTCAATACTTGTTCCATACGATCTGCATCAAACGGGTATTGCTCAATTGGATTTTGGAAATCAACCGTTAATTCGACTTCTTTATCCTTTGCAATCCCTTGGAATTTTCGGCCTATTTTTTCAACGAAAGGATGAATATCTACTTCACCGATATGTAACTCAACATTACCACTTTCCATACGCGCTAAATCTAACAATTCATTTACAAGTTTACCTAAACGGACGGATTCATCATAAATGATTTGAACAAACTCATTAATTTCTTCTTTCGTTTGCACAATATCATCTAAAATTGCTTCACTGTATCCTTGAAGCATTACCATCGGTGTACGAAGTTCATGTGATACGTTCGCAATAAAGTCTTGACGCATCTTCTCAAGACGACGTTCTTCCGTCATATCACGCAATACCGCTACAGCCCCACGAATTTTCGTTTGGTTGTAAAGCGGCGTCATAAGAACTACGTAGTTACCTTTTTGTAAATTAATTTCAACTACTTGTTGTTGTTCGCTTTCTACAACGAGATGGAATAGTTCAACAAGTTCAGAAGGTAGCTTTTTACTTAATTCGACTTCTTTTTCTTCTTGCCAAACTTGTAAAAAATGTTCAGCCGGCGGATTGATTACAACAACTTCGCCTTCTTGATTTAACGTAATAACCCCATCTGCCATACTACTTAAAATACTAGCTAACTGTTCTTTCTCTTGTTGCAGGGCATTCATATTAAACTTCAACTGTTTCCCCATTTGATTTAAGGCCGTTGCAAGCTCACCAATCTCGTCCTGAGATACCATAGGAGCTTTCGCATCAAACTTCCCACGCGACACCTCAAAAGCAACCTCACGCATTTTACGAAGTGGTGCTGTAATTCGAGTAGATAAGAAGAATGCAAAGAAAGTTGTTAATATAATCGCAATCCCTGCTGATAAGAATATAAAATCAGTCGTTCTTTCCATACCTTGTATCGGTACTTGTAAAGATTCGTATACGAACACTGCACTTTGATTTTTTGACTGTACTGGTTTTCCAACAATCATAATATCATTTTCAGTGTTTTTATTCTTTCTACTATTAGAGGCTTTTCTAATGTTATTCTTAATTTCTTTTTTGTCTGTAAAAACAGCCGCTAATTCTTTATCTTCTTTCAAATCATCCATTGTAAGAGTAACTAAACCTTCTTGTTTCGGCGAAGAAGATATTTCTTTACCATCTTCTACAATAATGATCCTTGAAAGTGGATCAGAGAATTTGTACGCGATATTCTCAATCGTTTTTACATCGGCACCTTCTTCAATTAACTCTGAAACACTTGTTGCAACTTTTTGAAGCCTAGTTTCACTCATATCAACATAATACGTTCTAAAAAACTGTGAAAGTAAAATTGCAACAAATCCAAGCACAAACGAAACGAGAAGTAATATGGTCATCCATAACTTCCCTACTACACTTCTCCAAAGCATCAGTCGTTCACAACCTCAAACTTGTAACCTACGCCCCAAACGGTAACAATCATCTTCGCAGCTTCTGGTGATTTTTTGCTTAACTTCTCACGTAAACGCTTTACATGCGTATCAACTGTTCGTAAATCTCCGAAGAATTCATATTGCCATACTTCTTTTAACAATTGCTCACGATCAAACACTTTATCAGGCGCTTTCGCTAAGAATAATAGTAATTCGTACTCTTTTGGTGTTAAGTTCACCTCATTACCATCTGCTGTAACACGGTGTGCATCATTATCAATTGTTAAATGAGGGAACACAGTAACATCTTTTGTCGTTGTATCTTGTGTAAAGAATGTTGTTGGTACAGAACGGCGTAAGACCGCTTTCACACGAAGCACTACTTCACGTGGGCTAAATGGTTTCACAATATAATCATCTGTGCCTACCTCAAACCCTTGTACGCGGTTTACTTCTTCACCCTTTGCTGTCAACATAATAATTGGCGTCGCCTTCTTCTCACGAACCCCTTTACACACTTCAATACCATCTTTACCAGGCATCATAAGATCTAATAAGATTAAATCATAATCATTTTGCAGTGCCATTTCTAAAGCTGTATCACCATTGTCTGCTTCTTCAATTGTGTATTGTTCTCTCTCTAAATACATTTTCAACAAACGACGAATACGATCCTCATCGTCTACAATTAAAATTCTTGATTCATTTTCCATTTCTACCCGTTGCGTACTTTTACCACAACGGTTCACACCTACCCTTCTATACTATTATGTTGCGCTATTCTCGTTTATTTAAGCAATCTTCTAAATGTTTCACTTTCCATATTATGCTTCACAAGAATAATAAAGTTTGTTCAATTTTTTTCCAAAACTATGTATTTTTTTTGAACAGTATATAATGTCCTCGACATCATTTTACAAAATCAACCGCTACTTTGTCATGTTTTTCTCAAAAAAGAAGAAAAGTTGACAAAAATAAAATAGGAAAGTGACATACACTCTCCTATTTTATTTCTCTATGCGTATGAATGTAAACCCGCGATAATTAAGTTTACTACAATAAAGTTAAACATAATGATTGCAAAACCAATTACCGCTAACCATGCCGACTTCTCTCCATGCCACCCTTTTGATAAGCGTAAATGCAATACCGCCGCATAAAAGAGCCAAGTAATAAGCGCCCAAACCTCTTTCGGATCCCAGCCCCAAAAACGTGTCCACGCTATTTGAGCCCAAATCATCGCAAAAATCAATGCACCTAATGTGAAAACAGGGAATCCAATTGCAATAGAACGATATCCAATTTCATCTAACAAATCACTATTTGTATTTTTTACTAACGGCTGAAGCGCCGCTGATACTCGTTTCCGTAAAACAAGTCTTAATACGATATAAAGTAAAGTTCCAACTAAAACTGACCAAATTACAGTGTTTAATTTTTTCGCATTTACAATCGCTGGGACTTCAGCTTTTGGTTCTAATTTATTTTCTGTCAGTAACTTCCCTTCATGCGGTCCAACTAAAGCCGGAAGATTGTACTTCATCTCCACTTGTTGTTCATTTTTATCAATCCATTGAAACTTCGCTTCATATTTCATACTAGAAAATACTGTTGTTACTCCAATAAATCCAACTGTACAAACAAGTGTGAACACTACCGTTTCTAACCAAAATGTACGTTTACTTCTCGTTGATTGATCTACATTCTTCAATAAATACATAACGCCCGTAATAAAACTAATTGCTAAAATTGCTTGTCCTGCTGCCGCAGTCGTCACATGAATATGTAACCAATTACTTTTTAAAGAAGGAATAAGCGGAGATATTTCCCTCGGAAACATACTCGCATATGCAATTAATAAAAGCGCAACTGGTAATGCAAAGAGTCCAATTATACTTACGCGGTACATAAAATACATGACAATAAATGCCCCAACAAGCATCATGCCGAAAAACGTACCGAATTCAAAAAAGTTACTAACTGGTGCATGTCCTGATGCAACCCACCTTGTAACAAAATATACTGTTTGTGCAATAAATCCTAAAATTGTAATCGTTATTCCTACATTTGCCCATTTATGACCTTTTTCTTTAATCGCTCCCCCGAAAAATAGAGTGGCAATTAAATATAAAATAAATGCGGTAAAGAGAAAGTTACTACTTATTTGCACCATATCGTTTCCCCACCTTAACTAATTTTTTTATCCACTACTTTATCATTTGGCTGCGGAATTGCTGTACCTTCTAGTACTCTTTCAATATCTTTCTTTAAACCGAACCAATTTTTATTCGTATGTCCTGCAATCCACCATTCATCATTAACGCGTTGTATCCAAATACGGCGATGATTCCAATACATTCCTTGAATGACACCAACCATAAATATAAATCCTCCAATACCGAGAATCCAAAGCGTTAAATCTTTCCTTACAGTAAGCGCTGTTGCATTTTGCATTTCCACACCTGCGAAGGACATTTTATACTTATTATTTCCATCAGGTTCTATATTTTGCTGAATACCAACAAAACTCACTTCACCATCTGGTGTTTCAGGTGTAAACATTTTAAACACAAATGCAGGGTTGTTTGGTAATTTCGTTTTTGTATTTGGTCTTCCATTCTCGTCAAAATAAAAATCTGGAAAATAGCTTAATAGCTCTAAAGAATAACCATTTCCTAAATCGAATTTTTCTGTAGGATTCGTTAAATCTACTTTAATTGGTCCCCACTTTTGATTATTTTCTTTGTTTTGCAAGTTAAAAGACATGCTTTTAAATTCACTTTCTTTGTAATCCACTTGATAAACAGCAAATTGATCAAATTTCATTGGCTCATTTACTCGAATTTCCGCTTCTTTTACTTTTTCTAACTTCGGTTTTTGTCCAGCTATATTTTCGCCGACCGCTTTATACAATACAGCATTCGTTTGGAAATTTTTCGCAATCATTTTATCACCTACACGATCAATTGCTTCATCAAAAACTTCCTTGTCCTTACTTTTATCATAAACTTCCTTTATAAACTTCTCGTTTTTTAAATAGTATTGCCCATCCGTTCCTGGTATTTCTTTCGTTTCACCATCACGTAACCAAAGTGCTTCGTCTACGTACATACTCGGTAAAAAACGGAGCATTGCACCGAATAAAAAGATAATGAGACCGATATGATTCACATATGGACCCCAGCGTGAAAACCGTCCTTTTTCAGCTAAAATGTTCCCATCTTCCACTTTCACATTATAGTTCGTTTTCTTTAAATTCATTTGCACTTTTTCCAAATCACCATCTTGCGGTGTACCGGTGCCGTATAATCTTTGTCTCTTTAAAAAGCTAGGGTGTCTTTTCACCCCTTGCTTCTTTAAAGCTTTATAAAGCGGAATGACACGATCTAAACTACATATCACAAGTGAAATACCAATTGAAGCAATTAACATCATATACCACCATGAACCGTATAAATTATTAAAACCTAATTGATAGTATAATTGCCCTAAAAATCCGTACTCCTGCTTATAATATTCAGCTGGCGCGATCCCTGGAGTTATGTACATTTCTTGCGGAAAAATAGTTCCTATCGCTGATGCAGCTAAAGTGATTACAATGAGCCATACGCCTACTTTTACAGAAGAGAAAAAACTCCAAATTTTATCGACTATCGTTTTTGTTTGCGTGAGAGATCGCCGAGCACTCCCCTCATAGCGCATATCCAATAGTTTTACATTTTCATTACTTTCAAATGGTTTCCCGCAAGCTTCACAAAAAACAGTTCCTATTGGATTCACATGTCCACATTCACATTTAATTTCTTTCAACACTCTCACCGCCCCTGTATCTATATGTACTATTGTATATTCTAACCTTAAGTTACCGCAATACTCAGAATTTTTAAACCGAAGGTACTATAGGTAAGCACCTCCTATGTAAAGGCTTTCTTTATTACGGAGTAATTTTCTTTAAATATCCTTCTAACTGTTCTTTCGTTTGTTCACCTATAATTTGTTCCACTACTATTCCATTTTTATCAATCAGGAAGCTTGTCGGTAATGGTCCTACCCCATATGTGCTTATGATTTTTGTTCCTTTATCAATGGCAACCGGGAATTTCAAATCATATTGTTTCACAAAGTTCTTAACAGCAATATCTGTTTCATCTGCATCTAACGCAATAATTTCAACGCCTTTTTCTTTATACTTTGGATATAATTCGTTCATATAAGGCATTTCTTTCTCACAAGGTTTACACCAAGTTCCCCAAAAGTTTAAAAATACACCTTTTCCCTTTAAATCTTTTAGTTCAATTTTCTTTCCTTCTAAATCTGTCACAACAAAGTTAGGTGCTTCTTTTCCGATTTGCATTTTCTCTTTATCAGCAAAGAATCCTTGATAAAGTGTAAATCCTACAGCACCGCATAAAATGAGTAGAATAATAACACGAAATAATAAGCGATTTTTTTTCATATTGTCTCCCCTCTCTTCGACGAGTGATGAATATATGTATTTTTTAATAAATCACCAGCGGAGCATTCCACTGGTGAAAGTTTCACAATATCGATTAGCGAGGCTTTGTAGAAGCCAATGCGCGTAATTGTTTCACCTCATGTGGTGTCAATTCTCTTGCATCACCAGGTCGCAGACTTCCTACTTCTAAGAAAGCATAGCGTTCACGCTTTAGTTTCACTACTTTACAATCTAACGCTTCAAACATACGACGTACTTGACGGTTACGTCCTTCATGAATTGTTAACTGTACAATCGCCATTTCTTTACGCTTGTCCCAAGAAATGATTTTCACACGCGCTGGTGCTGTTTTTCCGTCTTCTAACATAACACCGCGTTCTAACATGCGAATTTTCTCACCTGTTAGTGGACCTTTTATTTTTGCAACATATGTTTTTTCAACTTTATATCTAGGGTGCATTAATACGTTTGCGAAGTCCCCATCATTTGTCATTAATAATACGCCAGACGTATCATAATCTAAGCGTCCGATTGGGAATAAACGTTGTGTAATTTCAGGGAAAAAGTCTGTTACAACATTTCTTCCTTTATCATCTGATACACTTGAAATTACGCCAGTTGGTTTATATAGTAAAAAATAAACAGGTTCTTCTTTTTCAAGAGGAATGTTATTTACTTCTACTTTATCTTGAGGAGTTACTTTCGTTCCTAACTCCTTCACTATTTTTCCGTTAACTTTCACTTTTCCTTGCTGAATTAATTCCTCAGCCTTTCTTCTCGATGCAATACCTGCTTGCGCAATCACTTTTTGTAATCGTTCCATTTCTTTTTTTCACCTCGAATTTATCTTACCTTACATTAGAAAGACTTGGCAACCGCATACGCTTGACGGCTTTTCGCTTCATCTCACTTAAACAACATAGCGATGATAATAAACATATAAAGGTCAAAACATGTTTTTACCTTTTATTATTGTCCATCTTTTTCATATTTCTCACAATAAAAGTTCATCATTTTGTCAAAATTACCGCATAAAAAAACCACTATTAAGCAACAACTTAATAGTGGTCGTATACGTATTATAAGCGAAATAGCATAAAAAATGAATAGTATTACTTAAACAATAAAGAAACAAACACAATGGAACAAATAATTCCGATTAAATCGGCAAAAAGTCCTACTTTTAATGCATCTCCCATTTTTCTAATTCCAACGGCTCCGAAGTATACTGTTAAAATATAAAAAGTTGTATCTGTACTTCCTTGCATCGTAGAAGCTAGCCTTCCAATAAAAGAGTCTGGCCCATATGTGGCAATTAAATCGGTCGTAATACTTAAACCAGCAGAGCCTGAAATAGGGCGTATAAGTGCTAGTGGAACAATTTCTGCTGGGACATGAATTAAATCTAACATCGGCTTCATTACTGATATCATTGCATCCAATGCACCTGAAGCTCGAAATATAGAAATAGATACGAGCATCCCAACCATAAACGGTAAAATGGAGATTGCAATTTGAATTCCTTCTTTTCCTCCCTCAACGAACGATTCGTAGGTTGGCACTTTCTTAATCGTACCATACAAAAGAATAAAACCAATTACACAAGGGATTACCCATAATGAAATTGTATTTACAATGCTCATTTTTTCCGCCCCTTCCTACTCCTTCTTCGGTAAAAATAGCGGTCAATCCAGATCGCTCCGATCATAGAGAGTACTTGTGCAATGAATGTTACCCCAACAATTTCAGTAGGATTCGCTGATTCATACGTCATTCGAATCGAAATGACAGTTGTAGGAATTAAAGTAATCGCTGATGTGTTTAATGCAAGAAACGTCACCATCGAACGGCTCGCCGAATCCTTTCCTCCATTTAACTCTTTCAATTGTTCCATCGCTTTAATACCAAGAGGGGTCGCTGCATTACCTAATCCAAAAAAGTTCGCCATCATATTTGATAGAATAAATCCCATTGATGGATGATCTTTCGGTATTTCTGGAAACAGCCTTTTTACGACCGGCATAAAAAGTGACACTAACTTTTTTAACAACCCTGCTTCCTCTGCAATTTTCATTAAACCGAGCCAAAATACTAAAACACTAATGAGTCCTATACAAATTGTTACTGCATCTTTTGCCCCGTCAAATACAGCTTTATTTATTTCTTCCATCGTTCCGTTTATCATGGCATAAACAATCCCAATGACCGCCATCGCTACCCATACGAGATTAACCATCGCTCCCAACACCTATCATATGAGAAAAAATTTCTTTCACATTATTCCAATACATTCCCGTTGTAGCTACTAACTTTCGTTTACTATAAAATAAATTCCGTTCTCCAACTTTCTCATTGCCAACATAAATTTCTGTCTTCCCAACCTTTACCCCATCCTTAAGTTTTGCACTTTTATCGAGTTCAACTTTTAATACGACATTCTTTCTTTCCTGCTCAGTTAATGGCACCGCAAAACTATTTTTCGTATAAACATGATTGGCATATTTCTTTTCAGTTATTTCAGCAAGAGCTCCTTGCCCTACAACATTCGTTTGTTTGAAACGCTCAAAACCTTTATCAAATAAATTCATATGATCATCCCAATCACTAGAAGCACTCAACGTTACGACAATTAGATCTAGTCCATCTTTTGATGCTGTTGTAACAAGCGTCCGTCCTGCTTTCTTCGTAAAACCTGTTTTCCCTCCTGTTGCAAATTCATAATACGACGTCACGAGTTTATGTTTGTTTTTCCACGGATAATCCCATGAATCTGATTTATACGTTTTTGTCCCAAAAATCTTCTTAAAGGTTTCGTTCCCCATTGCATATTTCGTTAAAAGCGCCATATCATAAGCAGACGAATAATGAGAGCCATCTCCATCCAAGCCATGTGGGTTTGAAAAATGCGTATCTTTCATCCCAATTTGTTTTGCCTTTTCATTCATTAAATATACAAACCCTTCTATACTCCCTCCTACATTTTCAGCAATTACTTGTGCTGCATCATTACCAGATCTAAGCATGAGTCCGTATACTAAATCCTCTAACTTCACTTTCTGTCCAGGCTTTAAATAAATCGCTGACCCTTCTACTCTCACTGCTTCATTACTAACCGATACCATTTCTTTCATTTTGCCTGATTCAGCAGCTAACAAGGCAGTCATAATTTTTGTTATGCTGGCAATCTTTTGTGGCTCATGTTCTGCTTTTCCGTATAATACACGACCTGACTGTTGCTCCATTAACACTGCATTTCGAGCACTAACATTACTGTTCATCTTTGCATATGTAGGAATTGGCATAACGCTTGCGTACATAATAAGAAGCGTAATTATTACACAAATTCGTCTCATATTTCCCCCCACGTCCTTTTGGCACTTTTTGTACAAGTGTATGCTTGGCCTTTTAAAATATGAACGAAATCTCTTGCCCCTTCCAATAAAAAAGACGCAGAAAACCTGCGTCTAATACGGTGTCCATTCAATTTGTTTCGCACTTTCAAATCTTTTTTCCACATCAGGCCAATTGACGACATTCCACCAGTTTTTAATATATTCATCTTTTCTATTTTGGTATTGTAAATAATATGCATGTTCCCACACGTCTAGTACAAGGAGCGGTATCGTATCCCATTGTGTAAATAATTGATGAAGTGTACTTTGCAAAATTTCTAACCGTCCAGATCGTGGCACCCAAACGAGAATCGCCCATCCTGACCCTTCCACTTTAGAAGCTGCTTCTGTGAAATGTTTTTGAAAACGTAAAAAACTCCCAAAATCTTGCTCAATTTGTTGTGAAAGAGCCCCTCTTGGACTTCCGCCACCATCTTTTTTCATGTTATTCCAAAATATCGTGTGTAAGTAATGACCTGATCCATGAAAAGCTGCTTCTCTTTCCCAATGCTTAATTAGATCAAATTGATTTGTTTTTCTCGCTTCTTCCATCATCTTTTCTGCTTTATTTAATCCTTCTACGTAACTGCGATGATGTTTATCATGGTGTAACATCATAATTTCTCTAGAAATATACGGTTCTAACGCATTATACGGATAAGGTAATGGCGGGAGTGTGTGTCCTCCAATTGGAACAGCTCGTTCACTATCCCCTCTTTCATATAGTTCATATTCCTCTTCTCCCTGCACGAACACTTCCTGTAAGTGATGCTGAATATGCTCTACATCATCACTTATTTCATACAAAAACTCTGCATCTGTATCATACTCATGCTCTTTCATACGGTCTAATAACGTTTGAATTTTATAAGCAAGCATATGGACATCATACACTTCCATTGCACGACTATCTAATACGTGAAGAACACTTTCACACCAGCTTTCTACTTCATGAAAGTAATCTGTAAATACACCTTGCTGACTCATGTTACACCTCCTTAATGCTATCCCCTTAAATATATTCAAAGGAAATCCCTTATATAACTGTACAAAAGGAAAAGAAGCTAAGTCCCCTTAGCTCCTTTTTCGACATTAATATTTGTGTAACATCTTTGTTTGATAATCCGTCTCATAATATTCTAGTTCTTCACGCATCAATTGAAATTTACCTTCTAAACTCTTCATCACTAGCTCTATAGATGCAGGTGGCGTTTGTTGAAAAACGATGGAGTTTTTCCCTGTATAAGCAGACCGACTATTTTCGTACCAATGATCATTCTTTGGTGAAAAGAACTCTGCTATTACTTGATGATAAATTTTATATAGAATCTTTTCAGCTGCTGTTTTTCGAAATGGCTGGCTATTTAATAAAACAAAACATGCATCATGTCCTTCTTCACAAAAAACGAGAAGACGTCTTATTGACGCTAATAACCCTTTATAATATTGCTTATTCCCTGCTGGTGTTTCTTCTAATAAAGAAGGCAACGTATGATAATTTACATAATTGGTTATCAAAGTAATAACATCTTCTAAAAACATAGAAACTTGTTCTGTTTGATTTTCAACCATTAGATTAGACATTTTTTCCCTCTCCTTTGCCATTTCACGCTATTTCTACTCTTTTATTTTTATGTAATTCAGCCAATATTTCTTGTACTTTCACCATTGTTTCCACATCAAAATATTGTTGGAATTCTTCTATATTATTTAAATACAAACGTTTTTGCATGCGAAGCTCATTCTCTTTCAGCAAACAACATATCGCTACAATATCCCGCAAATATATGTCTTGTTCTTCTACTTTACATACTGGATTTCCTTCAAAAGGAGTAATTTCTTGTAAAACTTCTTCAAAATATCGTACGTATAAAACGGAAAAGGTTCTTTCTTTATCATTTAATATATATGTCACTTCAGATCTATTAAAAAAATCTTCTGATGTATTAGGTTTTGCTTTCTCTAGCTCATACCCCGCATAACCTATTATAATCATCTACTTCCCCTCTCTTCCTTCTTTCAACTTATTTTAACTTAATTTTCTGACAAACGAAATACTCTTTTAAATATAACCATCATAAAAAATAGCTTCCTTAATACAGGAATTTACCTTTTTATTTTTCTTGAAGTTTGTCATAATAATATTATTGTCTCAGTTTTCTTATACAAGGAGAGTTGTATTTATGTCGTTTTCATGGAAACGTTTCTTACAAATCGGAAAAATTATCTTCCCATTTGTTGTATTAACAATTGTATTCTTTCAAGCAAAAAAAGAATTAGCAGGCATTTCTTTTTTAGAAGCAATCAATACAATTAAAAACATTCCAACCGGAGGAGTATTTTTAGCAATTACACTTGGTGCGTTTGCTGTATCAACAATGTTCTTTTATGACTATGTTATGCTTCGTTATTTAAAAGCTGATATACCAGTCCAAAAAATTTTTCGCATCTCATGGATTGCTAATACTTTAAATGGATTTATTGGATTTGGTGGTCTCGTTGGAGCTGGTGTACGCACAATGCTTTATCGTCCATACATAAAAGAAAATGGCAAACTTATTAAAAGTATCGCCTGGATGACAACTGCTTTTATTAACGGACTCGCAATTCTTTCTTTCCTCGGTCTTATTGGAATATTAGACACAAGTTTTATTTTGCATGAAAAACCCTGGCTATGGCCTGTTCTTATCTTCTTCGCCCTTTTCGTTCCTATATACATTGGCTTTTCTAAACTAAAAAATAGAAAACCAAAGCAAACTGAAGGACAAGAAGAAGGAGAAGAAGAGAAAAATCCAACTGTTTTATACTCATTAGTTTCATTAGTTGAGTGGGTATCTGCCGGTATTGTTATGTACGTCATACTAATATTATTTGGCATCGATATCGAATTTCAAAAGTTTTTAGGTGTGTATGTAATTGCTGCTTTAGCCGGTGTTGTTAGTCTTGTGCCTGGTGGACTTGGTTCATTTGATCTCGTCTTCTTAACTGGACTCGGACAGTATGGCATTGATACAGGCGTATTACTACCTGCTATGTTATTATATCGCCTCGTCTATTACATTTTACCTTTCTGCCTTGGTCTTATTTTTGCAGCTTTTGAAATGACAGGCGTGGCCATTAAAAAGTTTGAAGATAAACCTTTTATTGCGCCTGCATTAGAAACAACTGGTGTTATATGGACTTTGCAACGTGATTTTCTAGGAAAACTAGGTTCATGGGCCTCTGCTGCTTTAACAGTATTTGCTGGATTAATGGTTATTTTATCGACCATCCTACCGACAAGTATAAACAGAGCACACGCCTTACATATTCTAGCTCCAAAATATCTTATTCAATTTTCTTTTAGCTTATCACTAACCTTCGGTATTCTCCTCCTGATCCTTTCACGAGGCATATATTATGGAACAAAGCGTTCTTACTATATGACGATTATTTCTTTAATCGGAGCAGCCATCTTTAATACGCTAAAAGGGATTGATATTGAAGAGACGTTTATTTTATTAATCGTACTTGCTGTATTATATATGCTTCGTAAAAGATTTGTACGCGAGAAAATGGAAGTCTCCCTTTCTGATATGGTAAAAGTTTTTATATTCTTACTCATAACTTTATATTTATATAAAAACTTAGGTATTTTATTTGCAGGTGCAAAAGAAGCTTTTAAACCTGATTTTGTCGTTCGTAATATTACGCAAGTGAAACGAAGTGCATTAGCAGCTGCCTTTTTCGTTCCTACATTTTTACTGATTGGCTCACTCATTGCCAATCGTTATCGAAGTGAATTTCCCGGGCAACCAGCTAATGATAAAAGATTACAAAACTTTTTAGATGAGCATGATGGAAATGTACTTAGTCATCTAGGATTTTTAGGAGATAAACAATTCTTCTTCAGTAGTGATGGGAAAGCGCTCCTTCTCTTCTCTATAACTGGAAAACGTCTCGTTGTGCTAGGTGATCCAATTGGGGATCCTTCCTCCTACCGTACTGTGTTACAAGAGTTTTTAGCTGAGGCTGATCGATTTGGATACATTTGTGTATTCTACCAAATCGAAAGTAAATGGATGAGTTTATATCATGATTTTGGTTACAACTTCTTTAAGCTTGGCGAAGAAGCTGTCGTTGATTTGAATACATTTACAATAACGGGGAAAAAACGGGCCGGTATGCGAGCGACTTTCAATCGTTTTGAACGAGAAGGCTATACATTCTCTATTCACCAGCCACCGTTCTCAAACGAGTTATTTGAAGAGTTAAGAAAAGTTTCAGATGCGTGGCTCGGCGGAAAAAAAGAGAAAAGTTTTTCGCTCGGATACTTTGACCGTGAATATATTAGCCGCGCACCTATTGCTACATTATCTGATGCGGATGGAAAAATCATCGCATTTACAACTTTTATGCCCGTATATCAAGACGGATCGTTGTCTGTTGATTTAATGCGATATTATCCAGATGCACCTAGCGGCATTATGGATGCAATTTTCATCCACCTATTCCAGTGGGCAAAAGAAAATGAATACCATTCCTTTAATATTGGTATGGCACCACTTTCAAATGTAGGTTTATCGACACAGTCTTTCTGGTCTGAACGAGTTGCTGCTGCCATCTTTAATAATGTTCGTTATACGTATAGTTTCAGTGGGTTACGACATTTTAAAGAAAAATATAAACCAGCATGGAGCGGTAAATATTTAGCATTTAGAAAGAATCATTCTTTACCAATTACAATGCTCTCTGTAACAAAATTAATAGGAAAAAGAAAAAACAGCTAAATATTTAGCTGTTTTTTCTTTTTTGAACTTGTACAATAAATTCTTTTTCATATTTCTTACCATTTATATAGAAATCTCCCCATATTTTATACGTTCCTTCAGCAGGAAATGTAATACGATATTGCAATTGCTCATCTGTATCAACAGGTATTGCGTATAAAAAGTTTTCTCTCGCTTCGTCCACGATATAGAGCGCCTCCACTTCTCCTCTCTCTGAATGTAGTTTCAATTTCTCACCCTTTTTCGATTGGAATTGAAATGTTAACGTCGCTGGTTCATTCGGATGCAATGCACCAAATAAAAGAGAAACTTCATACTCCCCTATTTTTTTTGTAAGTACACTATCGATTGAAAATTTTACTTTTTTCTTATTTTTCTCCTCTACTTCTCTCCCAAAATCTTTCTTCGCAAATGATTTCACCGACTTATTTTTGTCTTCATATAAAAATATTGTATATCTTTCATCTTTCGCTATTTTGGAAGATACTTTATATAATCCATTCCCTGCAAATGTAGGTTTCATTTGTTGTACATGCTTTAATTGTCCGTCCACAATAACTGCCCGAATTTGATCATTTACACCACGAACTTCGTTATTTTTATTATTTAGTAATTGAAACGAAATATCTACTTTCTCATTTCCTTTTCCATTTGACACATCCCATTTTACTTCCTGAACATCACCTACAGTCTCTGTAGTTTCTTGGTACTTTTTTATGTAAAATCCTCCTACTACAATAAATAACAAAGCAACAAATCCAATGACAAGATTTTTCAAGACATCACCTACCATTTTTATTGTCTCTGCTCATACAAAACTTCTTACTTATATATTCTAGATTGTGATTTATGAAATCCTCCTGTTTCGCACATATTACAAATAATAAAAAGATTTTAATTGAAAGGATTCGTAGTGTATAATGCAAATGATATTGATTTCTATCAATACATTATAAGGAGGACTTTTCATGAGTGTACATATTGAAGCAAAACAAGGCGAAATCGCTGAATCTATTCTATTACCTGGTGATCCATTACGTGCAAAATATATCGCTGAAACATTTCTAGAGGACGTTACATGCTATAATAACGTGCGTGGCATGTTAGGGTTCACTGGAACTTATAAAGGAAAACGTGTATCTGTTCAAGGTACAGGTATGGGTGTTCCTTCTATTTCTATTTATGTAAACGAATTAATCCAAAGCTACGGAGTTAAAAATTTAATTCGCGTTGGAACTTGCGGTGCGATTCAAAAAGACGTAAAAGTACGTGACGTTATTATTGCAATGACAGCTTGTACAGATTCTAATATGAACCGTTTAACATTCCCAGGTTTCGATTTTGCACCAGCTGCAAACTTTGATCTTTTAAAGAAAGCTTACGATGCTGGAACTGAAAAAGGCTTACATGTTCGTGTTGGTAATGTTTTAACAGCAGATGTATTTTACCGCGAAAGCATGGACATGGTTAAAAAACTTGGAGATTACGGTGTACTAGCAGTAGAAATGGAAACAACTGCTCTTTACACTTTAGCAGCGAAATACGGTGTAAATGCGTTATCTGTATTAACAGTAAGTGATCACATCTTCACTGGTGAAGAAACAACATCTGAAGAGCGTCAAACTACATTTAACGAAATGATTGAAATCGCTTTAGATGCAGCAATTCAACAATAATACATTAAAGAACTCGTCATACGTCTGTCGAGTTCTTTTTATGTGACTTTTTATTAAAAACTACTTTCGGAAGAGACAGATTTTCTCCTCTACTTTTTTGTACCATTTGTTATAATAAAGAAATCATTTACAGTATTTCTCACAAGAGGTGACGCAGTGAAAAACAGAAGTATCGTCTTTAAACTATTTTTATTAACATCAACATTATTTACAATCATATTCCTCCTTTTTTTCTTAGGACAATCTCTATTTTTAGAAAAATTTTATATTAATAAAAAAGTAAAAACAGTTCAAACTGCTTTTGAAAAATTCGTAGCTAATTATGAAAAAAGCGAAAAAGACCCTGAGGAAATTAGAAAACTAAAACAAGAATTTCATGATAAAACAAATGCTGATATGCAATTTTTAAATTCTGAGGGCATTATTAAAAGTGACAGCAATTACTACATTGATGTAATTAATCCTAAAAATAATGAAACATATTTTATTCCACTCAATAATCTTTTAACGCCTGAAGAATATAAGAAATTCGAAAACTTAGGATTGAAAAAAGATGGCATGATAAACGTCATCGGTTTGTTACGAGGGAGAACAATAACACCACTAGAATTGACAACAAATTATAATAGATGGCAAAACGAACGTGTCACTTCAGATTTTCAATCCATTAATGGCAACTCTTCCAAAAATAGACTTACAAACCGCTCTAAAACTGTAACTCAAATTGAGTTTACTGGTATTATATCTAAATTACAGCTCCCATCAAAAGCCGAGGTTCGGCTTGCAAATGATTTTGAAACATTACAAGCCGTTCAATATTTTGCAGACATTATTAGAAATGGCACTGCTAACTCGCACCAATTAAACACTTATATAATAGATGGCGGAGAGAATATAAAGAATAGTATCTTTGTAAAACCTATTATGAAAGACGGAAACATTACAGAATACGCTTTTGCGATAGCATCTTTACAGCCTGTTAATGAAGCAATGCTCGTTTTAAAGGATTATTATGTCTATGCCTTAATCATCGTATTTCTCGTCATTATTTTGTTATCCTTCTACTACTCAAAAATCATTGTGAAACCATTAATTAAAATTAATCGCGTTACAAAAAAAATGGCCAATTTTGATTTTAGCGAGAAATTACCTGTGACAGCAGACGATGAGATTGGTGGGCTTTCCGGTAGTATTAATACGTTATCGGTAAACTTAAAAGACCGAATTGATCGATTAAATGTTGCCAATACAAAATTACAACAAGATATTGAACGTGAACGTCAATTAGAGAAAACACGAAAAGAATTCATTTCTGGCGTATCACACGAATTAAAAACACCACTTAGTGTAATTAGAAGTTTCGCAGAAGGAATTAAAGATGGCGTTAGTAAAGATACGACGTATTACACAGATGTTATTTTAGAAGAAACCGAAAACATGAACAGACTTATTGTTGAAATGTTAGAATTAGCAAAATTAGAATCAGGTACGTACAAGCTAGACATGACGACATTCTCAATCGGTGAATTAATTCAACAAGTCTATACAAAGTTATTATTTAGCATGGAAGAAAAGCATTTACAAGTGAACATAGGTGTAGACTCTTCTATATTTGTTCAAGCGAATCGTAGTCGTATTGAGCAAGTGGTTGTGAACTTACTTAGCAATGCCATTCGCTATACGCCAGAAGGAGAAAAAATACAAGTTTCCGTTATAGCAATGGAAGATACAGTAAAAATACAAATTGAAAACACAGGAAACCCTATCCCAGAAGAAAGTCTTGAAAAAATTTGGGATCGTTTCTACCGTTTAGATGCATCTCGTAGCCGTCATACTGGTGGTACTGGTCTCGGATTATCAATTGTAAAAAACATTTTAGACCTTCACCATGCGGAGTACGGTGTATATAACACAACTAATAGTGTTGTATTCTACTTTAATTTACAAAAAGTAAAAGAAGTCAAATAATTTGTCTTAATTTCACTAGGAGTTCACATGAAATTCACACTCTCCCTTTATAGTAAGAAACAAGTTAATCCTTTCCTTTACACATATAAAAGAGGAGAGTGCGTGAAATGAAACAAGCAGGACAACCTATTCAAAATGAAAAACAATTAGAAACTATCAAAAATATACTTTTACAATCTTCGAAACGTGATGGCTTATTATTCGTATTAGCTGTAAATTCTGGCTTAAAAGTAAGTGAAATCTTACAATTAAAAGTTAGTGATGTAATCGATGAAAATGAAAATGTTCGCCATTCCATTTTATTTTACAATGAAAAAGTAAAGAAACATAAATGGTTTGCTGTTAATGAAGACTTACAGCACGCAATCGAAGACTACATGAAAGAACGTAAAACTTGGAAACGTAATGAACCATTATTAAAGTCTCAAAAAGGAACAAAATCTATTACGAGACAACATGCATGGTACATTTTAAACAAAGCTGCAAAAGAAGTTGGATTAGAAGGGATTAGCTCACATACACTTCGAAAAACTTGGGGATATTGTGCATACAAATCAGGTGTTGACATCGCATTTTTACAACACTTCTTTGATCATAGTACTCCATCAAAAACTTTAAAGTATATCGGTATTGCTTAATAACTCTTATACATAAAAAAGGTTACCATTTTATAAATGGTAACCTTTTTTATGTTTCACATTCTCTTCCCTTGTCTCTCCTATATTGTAGTGGTACTCTAATAGTAAGGGGGAGAAATTATGAACACATTAACAATTGAATTACCGAAAGAAACGGCTGAAAAACTTGATTTATTAAAACAAGCTTACGAAAAGAAAACAGGTGCTTCCATTTCTGAGAGTACTCTAGTTCAAACACTTATCTCAAAAGAGTTTATCCAGGCTATAACTCCTTTTGATTTACAACAATTTGTCACTGGAAAAGAACAGCATTAATTGCTGTTCTTTTTTTGTACTTTATCAGGAGATCCCCAATAAAAACTTCGTTGCTTCATCCAAACTTTTTATTTGGAATCTCCCTACTGTTCATATCTCATAAAAAGTTTTTATTTATTTTTCGGAAAACTATTGACAATGATAATGATAACCATTATCATTTATTACGAAGCCAACAATTGATGAATCAACCAAACGCTCAGTAACATTGTTACCCCTCTTTTTCATATAGAAAGGCACTGTACATTCCCCCTGTTTGTACAGTGCCTTTCTTGTTTATTATCATTCAAACAAATTTAATTGCTCGGGCTTCGGCTCACCATATGTAATATTCATCATTTTCATAAGTTGTTTCGCATTATCAGCTGCATCTCCGCCTGAATTGTTGTTAAATAGTACATATATGTTCTTTGTCTTCTTTTTTAATTGCTCTAATCTTTCTACCCATTCTTCTAATTCTTTATTGTTGTAGCGATATAAGCAACGAACCGCTCTCCAATTTTCTCCTTTATCAAGCCAACCATGAACATTTCGACCATGAAAACGTATTAACACCATCTCTGCATTTGTTACTTCTAGTACGAGCGGTACTGAACCTATTCCGGCCTGCGGCTCATCACAAATCGTATGCATCCATTTCTCTTGTTCCAAAAACTGTAGCGTCTTATCTCTCATTTCCGGATAAAACCATGTTTGATTCCGAAATTCTATGGCACATGGCAAATCTTCCATTTTTTCTTTCGTATATCGAAGAAAATCTACATTTTTCTTTTTGCAATCAAACCATGGTGGATATTGAAATAAAATCGTTTTTAATTTACCAGCTTCTATTAAAGGAAGAATAGATTGTTTATACACATCAAACATTTCATCAAACGTAGAAAAAGGTATTTCACCTTTCATATGTCCCGTCATCCCTTGATACGCTTTTACGACAAACGAAAAATCATTCGGTGTCTCCATTGCCCATTTTGTATAATTTCGTGCAGGTTGCATCGCATAAAATGAACTATCCACTTCTACAATAGGAAAATGCTCACTATATGTTCGTAATTTATTTCTATTTTCATAGGGATCTATATATAAAGAATCATGGTCTCCCCATCCTGTTACTCCAATGAAAAGCAAATATATCCCTCCCTTTTTCACTTCACTTTCTATTCATTCTACTCACTTCCTGAACACTTCGACTAATCAATTTCATTAAGTAGTCCCTTCTTTCAGAGTATCCGTATAAAAATATGATATACTAGATGGAAGAATTTTTAAATTGAGGGGTTATTTATTTATGCTTCCAAACGATGATATTGTATCTCATGAAAAACGAATAGAAGAACTAGAAAACAAAGTACGTTTTTATGAAGAACTTGTGAATCAATTACCACATCATTTCACATACAAAAATCCACATATTGGTTTACAAATAAAGAAAACGAGAACGACTCATTCCATTCAAAACATACAAAAAGAAAATAAAGAGGCTGATTTTCAACTTACTTGCGATTCATTATTTTTATTTGAACAACTTGAAACATACTTTGTTCATATTTTTGATGCTTTCTCACATCATGTAACCTTTGTTGATAATAAAGGAAATATAACATTATGTAATCAAATTGCAGCAGATGATTTTAGTGTAGTACGAAATGATATTATCGGAAAGCCAATTCAACAACTACTACAATTACCAGAAGAAAAAATTAAAGCTCTTGAAACATTAAGAACAGGCACAGAAATATATAATGAAGAAGTTTTAGACAAAAACTATGGCATTTTAAATAACCGAATTATTCGTGATTATAACGGAGAGATTTTTAGAGTTATTAGTGTCTTTCATTATTTAAACTCAGAACGTGATGCAGAAAAATTTTCGTTAGCAGGACGAATCGCAGCTGGTATTGCACATGAAGTACGTAATCCTCTTACAACCGTACGAGGTTATTTACAATTTTTACAAGAAAGTGTTTCTCCATCTAATAAAGAACTATTTAAAAACTTACTTATTCCTGAATTAGATCGCGCAAATAGTATTATTACAAAATTTTTATCTATTTCAAAAACACGCGAATTTACAAGAGAACCCTTTCCCATTAATACGTTTTTACGTGAATATATTCAACAGTTACTAGCTAGTGAAGTCTTTTTACATAATATTTCAATTGATTATAATTTCTCTACCGAATTAGATAATATATTAGTCCATATTGATCGTCACGAACTTGTGCAAGTTTTTTTAAACCTATTTCAGAACGCTGTCGATGCGCAAGGTGAAAAAAAACTTTCTATCCAAATCACTAGTTATCGCCTAGATAATTTTGTTCGTATTACATTCACTGATAATGGGATTGGTATTCCTCCAGCCATTCAAGAATATATCTTTGATCCATTCTTCTCAACAAAAGATTCAGGCACAGGTCTGGGCTTGTCAGTAACGAAGAAAATCATTCAAAATCATAACGGTACATTAAAAATGGCTAGTAATGAAAACGGGACAACTTTCACTATTTCAATTCCAATCTTACCTAAAACAGCCCTTGAAAAATTAAATCACTGCGAATAAAGGATCAACCCACAAAGTGCATGCCAATTGTTCAGTACTCCCAACAATTGGCATGCACTTTTTTATGTTGCACTTTTCTTCTTTACATTATACAAAACCTTCCCTATAACCTTACTTATCTTTTGCTAGGTGGGACAATTTCTTATTTTTTTAGAAATGGTAGTTTGTCCATCACGAATTTAGTATAAATTTCATTTTAATATATAGTAATGACTATTGATTCTATGGAAGAAAGGAATGAAAAGATGAACAATAAAAATAAAGGAAAAGTATTTTATGGGAATGATTGTTGCGAAGTCAGAGCTTGTAGTCATATTAACATTTCTAAGTCTGAACTTACAGAATTCGTTAGACTTCTTCAAGCTCTTGGCCAAGCTATTCAAGCTGTCTTTCAAACCCCTTCTCAAAATAATATCGATAACTTAATCGCTGCCCTAAATAACTTACAAAAATTCCTCAATTGCTTAGATTTATCTCCAGCACAAAAACAAATTGGAAATTCTATTATCGCTAATCTATTAACTATTTTAAGAACAACACCTTTCTCATGCGGAGCATTGTACGTTGAGCTACAAAGCCTGCTTAATTATTTATTGTATATCTCTAAGTTATTCAAAGTAGATTGTTGTACGATCGACAAACTAGTTAAACTCATAACAGAGATCCAAACTATCCTAGTTCAATACGGATCAGGTTGCCTTGGTGGAGGAGGAGCAACAGGCGCTACTGGTGCTACTGGACCTCAAGGTGCTACCGGGCCTCAAGGACCAGCGGGTGCCCAAGGTGCTACTGGACCTCAAGGACCAGCGGGTACTCAAGGCGCTACTGGACCTCAAGGGCCTCAAGGTGCACAGGGACCAGCGGGTGTTCAAGGCGCTACTGGACCTCAAGGACCTCAAGGTATTCAAGGACCGGCCGGTGCTACTGGTGCTCAAGGACCAGCTGGCGCTCAAGGTGCTACTGGACCTCAAGGACCAGCTGGCGCTCAAGGTGCTACTGGTGCTCAAGGTGCTACTGGTGCTCAAGGTGCTACTGGACCTCAAGGACCGGCGGGCGCAACAGGTGCTACTGGTGCTCAAGGACCAGCTGGCGCTCAAGGTGCTACTGGACCTCAAGGACCGGCTGGCGCAACAGGTGCTACTGGTGCTCAA
>NZ_JBYTEA010000003.1:394465-456135 GCF_058791995.1 Bacillus sp. EB106-04-02-XG92 | reverse complement strand
CAAGGACCAGCTGGCGCTCAAGGTGCTACTGGACCTCAAGGACCGGCTGGCGCAACAGGTGCTACTGGTGCTCAAGGTGCTACTGGACCTCAAGGACCGGCGGGTGCTCAAGGTGCTACTGGACCTCAAGGACCGGCTGGCGCAACAGGTGCTACTGGTGCTCAAGGACCAGCTGGCGCTCAAGGTGCTACTGGTGCTCAAGGACCGGCTGGCGCAACAGGTGCTACTGGTGCTCAAGGACCAGCTGGCGCAACAGGTGCTACTGGTGCTCAAGGTGCTACTGGACCTCAAGGACCAGCTGGCGCAACAGGTGCTACTGGTGCTCAAGGGCCGGCTGGCGCAACAGGTGCTACTGGTGCTCAAGGACCGGCTGGCGCAACAGGTGCTACTGGTGCTCAAGGTGCTACTGGACCTCAAGGACCAGCTGGCGCAACAGGAGCAGCGGGTACTCCAATTCCTGTAACTACAGCTGTCTTAGGTAACACAAATGCGCAAACAGTATCACCAGGAAGCAATATACAATTCAATGAAACATTCGAATTAACAAACATCTCCTTTAACGGCTCTGATACTCTAACTGTTTTAGAAACTGGTGTATACGATATTAACTTCTCCGCGTCTACAACCTTCCCAGGCTCTTCACCATTTGGTTTCGGTCTTTCATTTAACGGCCAACCACCTACTCGTAATTTCTCAACTAACGTTATCGGTAGTGCGGTTTCTTTCTCAACGATTATTACTTTAACAGCTGGCACAACAATCTCTGTACAACCTACAGCAAACACTATCTCTATTCCAAACACAGGTGAAACCACTGCAGTACTAACTGTCTTCCGAATTTACTAATTTTTGCCGAATAATCATATTTATAGTGATATGTTTAATTGACTGTGCATTAAATCTCTCTTTATATAGAAAGGAGCACTTATTTGGGAGGATAAGTGCTCCTTCTTTACGTTTCTTTACCTCAAATTTACTTTATCTTAATCCTCATTTTGTATGATAAATAGTGAAGTCTACGATATGAAAGAGGGATGAAAATGAGAGTTATGTCACTAATACGCATTTGGTTTGCTCTTATGGTATGCATTATTTTATGTGTAGGATTTTTTTTAACTCTAAAATATTCCACTGTATCAAAAGCAGAGAGAAAAACTGTTCCATACAAACTTTTGTATACGAAACAAAGCAACATCCCTTATTCTAATTCCACAAATAATGAAAAAAAAGTTATAAAAGGAATGCTTATTACAAAAGCTTCTAGTTCCGAAGCGTTACTTCAAATTGCTGAAACGATTAAAGATCAGTATACAAATAAAGAAATCGATGAAATTACACTTTCTATCCACAATGAGAATAACGGTAATTACGAAGAAGAATTACCTTATGAACCTATTAGTAAAGGCAAAATAATCGTCACATACGATTCCGAATCCTACGGCAGTACGAACATTATACTTAACGAGTAATAACTAGTAAGGATATATGGAAATATCTACTATTTAAAGTTTCATTTTGTTTTTCATACGAAAAAGAGGCGAATTTCGTTATTCGCCTCTTTCTTTTACCAAAATGAAGGAATCCATTCTTTCACTTTATCAATCCACTCTTGTTGCTCTTTTTTTCTTTGTTGTTCTTCTTCTTTCCTTCTCTTCTCTTCTTCTTTTCTTCGTTTTTCCTCTTCTATTGTAGTCAATTGTTTTTTATAATCAGCCTCAGATATGAGCGATAACTGGAATGCTTTTTGAGCTGGATTGGCATTCGCTTTTCTCATAATATCCCGGAACATTGTCGTCGTAATTTGACTCCCGCCTGGAACATAATGATCACTATCTGTTTTATCATATCCTACCCAAATGGCACCTACTAAATCTGGTGTGTATCCAACAAACCATGAATCCTTTGCACCAGTGCTTGGTCCATTTACAATTTGAGTAGTTCCTGTCTTACCGGCCGTATCAACATTATTAACTTTCGCCTTTTCGCCCGTCCCCTTTTCGACAACACCTTTTAATAAATATGTCATCTTTTGAGAAATTTTCTCGCTTGTCACTCGTGTCTCTTTCTTATACCACTTTCCAATCGTTTCACCTTCCGCATTTTGTATCTCTCTAATCGCATGAGCTTCCACTTGAACACCGTCATTTGCAAATGTACTATACGCTTGAGCCATTACAAATGGGGATGTTCCTACATGCATACCGCCTAAAGCGATTGGATACGTACGATCTTCTGGCACTAATGGAATACCAAATCGCTCTAAAGATTTCAATCCTTTATCTAATCCAATCTGTTCCAATAGCCAAACAGCCGAAACATTGTACGACTTTGCCACAGCTTCATACATTGTCACATCACCGTGAAAAGTATGATCGCTATTTTGTGGTTTATATTCTTTAATATTAAATGGTTCATCTTTCAATATATCGTATACTTCATACCCTTGCTCTAAAGCGGGTACATATACAGCTAAAGGCTTTAACGTTGAGCCAGGTTGTCTTTTTAATTGGGTTGCATGATTAAACTGTAAAAACTGATACGGTCCTCTACCTCCAACTAAAGCTGGTACACCACCTGTTTTGGGATTCATAAGAACTACACCCGTTTGCATAAGTTGGTCTGAGCCATTATCTTTGAAATAACTATCATTATTCACAACGTCTTCTACAGCCTGTTGTTTTTTCGGATCAAGCTCTGTATAAATACGATAACCACCCGCTAAAATTTCATTTTGTGTTAATTCGTACTTATCCATCGCTTCTCTAACAATATAGTCTACATATTGAGAGTATTTCCCCTTGTATTTATCATCCACACCACGTTTTAATACAAGACCGCTCTCTTTTTCTTTATTATACTGTTCGTCAGAAATATACCCTTGCTCTTTCATTAAACTTAATACGACATTACGTCTTTCAATTGACTTATTAAAGTTTTTATAAGGTGAATATGCAGATGGTGCTTTAATTAACCCTGCAATCGTTGCAGCTTCTGAAATTGTTAAATCTTTTACCTCTTTATCAAAATAAGATTTAGCTGCCCTTTTTATCCCCCAAGCACCTTCACCAAAATAAATTTGGTTCATATACATTTCAATAATTTCATCTTTCGTATACGTACGCTCTATTTTTTTTGTTAAAAAATATTCCTTTATTTTTCGAGAGTATGTGCGGTCTTGTGTTAGAAATACATTTTTCGCAAGTTGTTGTGTAATTGTACTTCCCCCTGCTACAACTTCTCCTGCTGTAATATTTTTAAAAACTGCACTTATAATTCCACTATAGTAAATACCGTGATGATTAAAAAATTCCTTATCTTCTACTGCAACAATTGCCTGAACCATAATATCAGGAATATCTTTCTTTTTAACACCTTCTGTTTTAGAAGAAGCTAATTTAGTCGCAACTTCATTATTTGCATCATAAATTAAGGTCGGTTGCGGAACAGCTTGTTTTAATTCAGATATGTCTTGAATGGAAATTATTATATTTATAGCAATGAATAGAGTAGCAAGTAAACTTCCTAATACAATTAATGAATTACGAAGTTTCTTTCTCTTATTGAACCACTCCTGCATTTTTTTTAAGTGAGTGTTCTTCAATTTCATTCGTTCACTTCCTTCGTTTGTTTACACTCTTCTTTTCAAAAGGAAGAATATACCTCCTTTTAAATTTATTATAATAGCGTAGTCTTTCCTGTAGTGTAAAGCTTTTCTTTCACATTCATACTTTTTGCAAGAAAAGGACATTCTACAAGTAAGATATTCAATATTGATTATTAGTATTATTAATACAACAATAAGAGTTATGTTAAGTTTTTGTAAACTTTTCGATAAAATGTTTTAAAAAACGACAGTTTTTTGTTAGAATTGACTAGCCAATATATTTTACATATATTACTTTTGTGGGGGTAACTAATAATGGTCTTTAAATCAAAAAAAGATAAATTTTCTGAAATGTTAATGAATGTTTCCGAAAATTTAAAAGAAGGCGCGCAGTTTTTCGTGGAGTATAAAATTAAAAATGCTAGCGATTTAAAAGAGTTTTCTATGCGCATGAAAGAGTATGAGTCAAAAGGTGACTCATTTATTCACGAAATCATTATGGAGCTAAACAAAGCGTTTATTACTCCTATTGAACGTGAGGACATCCTACAACTTGCAATGAGTATGGATGATGTATTAGACGGATTAGATCATAGTGCTGGTCTATTCGAAATGTATTCTATTACAGAAGCTGATGAATACATGATTAAATTTGTAGAAGCAATTAATCAATGTGCGATTGAAATTGCAAACTCTGTTGAATTAATGTCTAACAAAAAATTAGTCGACATTCGTACAAATGCGATTAAGATTAAGGATTACGAATCACAATGTGATGATATTCGCCGTCATGCGATTAAACACTTATTCTCTCGTGAAAAAGATCCGATTAAAATTATTCAATACAAAGAGATTTACGAAGAGCTTGAAGAAGTAGCGGATAGCTGCCAAAGCGTTGCAAACGTACTAGAAACAATTATTATGAAGAACGCGTAAGGAGTTTGATCATGGATACACTCTTGATACTGACCGTTTTAGTAGTCATTTGCGCTTTAGCTTTTGACTTTATCAATGGATTTCACGATACAGCAAACGCTATTGCAACGGCTGTTTCAACGAAAGCTCTAAAGCCTAGACATGCAATTGTTATGGCAGCTATTATGAACTTTTTAGGTGCAATGACATTTACAGGTGTAGCAAAAACGATTACAAAAGATATCGTTGATCCATTCGCTTTACCAAATGGTTCTCTTGTAATTTTAGCTGCTTTACTTGCGGCAATAGCATGGAATTTGATTACTTGGTACTACGGTATTCCAAGTAGTTCTTCGCATGCAATTATTGGCTCGATCGCAGGTGCAGCTATCGCTGCTGCTGGTTTTAGTTCATTAAACTTTAAAGGTTTCATAAAAATTCTTGAAGCTTTAATCATTTCACCGATTATCGCTTTTGTTATCGGTTATACCGTATACAGTATTTTTAAAGTCGTCTTTAAAAACTTCAATTTAACGAAGACTAACAAAAACTTCCGTATATTCCAGATTTTCACTGCTGCATTACAAGCTTATACACACGGTACAAATGATGCGCAAAAAGCAATGGGAATCATCACGATGGCTCTTATGGCTAATAGCTACCATACTTCTAGCGACATCCCGTTCTGGGTACAATTATCTTGTGCGATTGCAATGGGTCTTGGTACTTCTGTCGGTGGATGGAAAATTATTAAAACTGTCGGTGGACAAATTATGAAAATTCGTCCTGTAAATGGTGTAGCTGCCGATTTATCATCATCTCTTGTTATTTTCGGGGCAACATTCATTCACTTACCAGTTAGTACGACGCACGTTATCTCTTCTTCTATTTTAGGAGTTGGTGCTTCTCATCGTGTAAAAGGTGTAAAATGGGGAACTGCAAAACGCATGTTAATTACTTGGGTTATTACACTTCCTATTTCAGCTTCATTAGCTGCGTTATTTTACTACTTATTACACTTAATCTTTTAATCAAAAGTCGTCTTCCTTATTTTTCTAGGAAGACGACTTTTTTGTGAACAAGCCTATTTCTTATTAAAAAGCGTGTATAATAATTGATGGATAAGTTATATAGAGGAGTTGGCAATTTTGGAATACATCATGTTACTTTTCATCGGATTAATCGCCGGGACCGTCGGGAGCCTAGTTGGGCTTGGGGGCGGAATTATTATCGTTCCGTTATTAATTGGATTACACAGTTTATCACCACAACTCGCAGTAGGAACTTCTATGGTAACAGTCGTTTTTACAGGACTGGCTTCCACCCTTACGTATATGAAGCATAAACGGGTGGATTATAAAAGTGGACTTATTTTATTTATCGGGAGTGGCCCTGGTGGTATTATCGGATCATGGGCAAATAAATTTTTAAACCAAGATACATTTTCTTTATATTTTGGGATTTTCCTTATTTTCGTCTCCATTCTTCTTATGCTACGAGACAAATTAAAACCTCTTTCCTTATCAAATATGTCTGTCATTAAGCGGTCTTTTACAGATAACAAAGGAAATACTGTACACTATCAATTCCCACCGTTTCTTGCTATCTTTATCGCCTTTATAGTTGGGTTTATATCTGGATTATTTGGAATTGGTGGCGGTGCCTTACTTGTTCCAGCGATGATGCTTCTTTTTGCATTCCCAGCACATATTGCTGTGGCAACTTCGATGTTTATCGTATTTTTATCAGCAATTGTAAGTTCTGCAACTCACATCTCTCTTGGAAATGTTAGCTGGACTTATGCATTAATTCTTATTCCTGGTGCATGGATTGGCGGAAAAATCGGGGCGTATATTAATACAAAATTAAGCGGTAATGCCGTAATTAATTTATTACGTATCACATTAATAATTCTTGGAACTAGATTAATCATTACTTCTTTTCTATAACGCGTTCTTTTTAGAATGCGTTTTTTCTTATACACATGAATATAAAAATCCTCCTAAGAGAACAAATAAAATTAAACAAACAGATAATAGCATATAATTGGAAATATGTACTTTCTTCACGTTGACCACTCCTATAACTGCGACTGTTATCTTTATGATAGCGAAAAAATAGTTTACTTGCAGTTACAAAGTGCTAACAATGCAAAATCATTTATTACAAATTTTATCCTTATATTTCATTTCCTTGTATATTCTATCGATTTAATAAAAAAAGATGTCATATTGACATCTTTTTTAATGAAGAAGTGACCATCCCATAAAATCCTCATGTACTTGGCACGCCCTCTTATCGTTTCGATCATATAATTCAGCATAACTATCTGTTTCTTCATCATAAGCCATCGTATAAATAATTTGGCCGTCTACTTCAACGGATAACACGACTCCACCCTTCATCTCTTCTACATGAATGATAGCATTCGCCGGAATTCTCATATCCGTCATTTTTATCGCATCTAACAATATACTAAACCCCCTACAGCGTATTCATTGCTAGTACTATTACACACTAAATAGTATACTACTGTAATAGCATATATTTCGTCAATGAAATTGCTGTTTAAAAACATATTGTCTGTATACATATACGCTAAAATAAAAGTAATAGAAATGTTTAAATGGGGGGCTAACATTGATTCTACACAAAGGAGATGTACTATTCCGTCAAGGCGAGGACGGTCCTTTATATTTTATAAAAACAGGTTTATTAAAAGTAGTAAGAATTGAAGAAGATGGAACACCTTTTCTATTCAACATTATCGTTCCAGGAGAAACGATACCTCATCATTCTTTAATTTCACCGAAGGAATATCACGGTACAGCAATCGCTTTAATGAAAACAGAAGTTGAACCTATAAGTAGTAATGAGTGGTACGATCAACTTCAAGCGAACCCTGCATCATATGAAAATATCGCCATGCAATTACAATCAAAATTAAGAATGATGCAGCAGCGTATCGATCAATTGACGACCGTCTCTCCAAAAGAACGTCTTCATCGCTTACAAGAATGGTTCACACTATATTTAGGTGACATTCCTATATATGAAATATTAACGCAAACTGAAATTGGTCAACTCATCGGTATACGCCGTGAAACGGTAAATCGACTATTGCGAGAACAAATAAAAAACGAGGTAAAATAAATACCTCGTTTTTTTTGCTTACTCAAACTACATCTATTGTAAGCTTGCTGCCGGACCGAAAAATTCATAATGAATATGCTCTTGTTTCACTCCTAAATTAGTTAGTGCAGCATTTATATGTTTCATAAATGGTACGGGACCACAGAAATAAAATTCTGCTTCTGTTGTCGGGATAATCATTTGCAACCATTCAGCGTCAATGAAACCTTCTTTATCAAAGTTTTTCATTTCCAGATCTTTTTCAGTCGGTGCCGAATAGCAAGTGTATGCTTTAACTTGTTCGTATTCATTATCTACTGCCTCAACGTGTTCTTTCATTGCATGTGTATTGCTATTTATCGCTGCATGAACAAAACATACATTACGTTTTGAATTTTGTTCAATTAACGTATTTAGCATACTCATCATTGGTGTAATACCTACTCCACCACTAATTAGTACAACTGGTAATGTTGAATCCATATTCAATACGAAATCTCCTGCCGGTGCACTTACTGGTAATATATCGCCCTCTTTTACATGATCATGTAAGTAATTAGATACTTTACCATCTGGTGTATCTACACCTTTTTCTTTCTTTACACTAATACGATAATATTCTTTTCCAGGGGCGTCTGATAAGCTATATTGACGATTATGTGTATATGTTTCACCCTCGATATTTATTTGAACCGTTACATATTGTCCTGGGATGAATGAAGAAACTTTCCCTCCATCTTCAGGTTTCAAATAAAATGACGTAATAACATCGCTTTCCTTCACTTTTTTAACAACTACAAAGTTACGGAAATCCTTCCATCCGCCCTCTTTATGTGCCGCTTCTTCATACATCTCTGCTTCAATGCTAATGAATGCATCAGCGATGACACCGTAAGCTTCTCCCCATGCGTTTAACACTTCATCAGGTGCATCTGCGACCTCTTTAATTGCACGTAGTAAACATGTACCTACAATCGGATAATGCTCTGCTTTAATACCTAAACTTCTATGCTTATGACCAATTTGTTTTACAACCGGAATAATAACTTCTAAATTATCAATATACGTTGCAGCTGCATAAACAGCATTCGCTAACGCTTGTTGTTGTCTTCCCTTTTTCTGATTTGTATGGTTGAAAATATTCAATAACTCCGGATGTTCCGAAAATAAAATTTCATAAAATCTCGTTGTAATTTCAACACCTTTTTCTTGTAATAATGGTACTGTTGACTTTACGATTTCAATTGTTTTTTCACTTAACATTGTATCCCACTCCTCTATTTCCTTAACTGTTTTTAGTTTAACTGAATTGTATAATACAGATTGTGATTTTAATCACTATTAACACGGTGTTTTTGTGAAAAATATATGAACATTGTACTTACAAAAGAAAATAAGCCAACTAGAATTTCTAGCTAGCTTATTATTTAGACTGAATTGCTTGTTCAATTACTCTTATATCTTTCCCACCTCCAAATTCGGTATACCCCCAGATGTTCGTTTCACCTCTATATTTATTTACGATAATATCTAAGTCATGATATACACGATGTGCGTAAATTACATACTCAATCTTTTGAAGTTCCACACCTTTTTTTGCAATTTCATAGCTTCTATTTACATCTCGTTTTATTTTTTCATTCTTTATTTCTGTATGTATATTTTTTAAAGACGATTCTTGTTGTTGAAACCATTTTTTTAATTGGCTCCAGTCCCCTTCTGTATAATTCTCTGCTTTACCATAATTTAAGAAATTATTATAGCTTTCATGTGTCATACGAATAAAATCTAGCACTTTTGTCTCTTCTTGCACATCTTCTTCTATTTGAGCTATCGTATTTACCTTAGCAGGCTTATTCGCATAATGTAACAACACTTTCATAAGACTATAGCTCGCAATGATCATTACGATAATAATCCCGAATACACTTAACAATTTCTTCATATACAGAACTCCTTCTCTATTAAAGATATTACAATGTATGACTATACTTGTAACATTCTCTCGTAGAAATCTAATTCCTGTATAAATCCTTCCTATCATTTCGACAATATTTTTCTATGCATTTCTCGTTGGCAAATGCTCTTGTAAAACTACATATCCTTCATAAGCTGTGTAACCGAGTATAGCCATTAATCCGATATAACAAGCAAATACTGTCCATTTCGTTTTCGTATCCACTTTGTAATAGTTTTCCTGTTGTCTCTTGTCTGCATCCCATTCCTGTAATTTTCTTTCTGACATTTCAAATGCTTCTCTTATATGAATTGTATGTGTTTCTTTTTCATCTTCATATGGGACGTAATCAAGTGGCTCAAACTTTGGTAAAAGATACTCTAACACTTCAAGCTTTTGAAGTTCTCCTGTTTTTAATTCTTTCTCTCGTTCTTTTTGCCTTAATACATTTATTTCATGTTGCATCATATATATATTTCGATGTACTGCACCAGTTTCTTTTAACTCCTCTTCAAGCCTTGCAACATATTCTTTCATTCCATCAATTCTATATCCTAATTCCTTAATTGGCCCATCTCTCTTTATTACTCTATATAATTCCATACAGCCGATAATAACAATAAACCCTCCCAAAATACTTTTAAAGTAAATAGAATAACCGAGCAATACAATAAGGCCCGCTCCCCAAATCTTTGTACTTACAATTGAAATAATTCGCCCACCATCTAATGGAGAAACTGGAATCAAGTTAAAGAAGTTAATCATACTTCCAAGTAGAATAATTAATGCCCAAAATGGCTCTTTCGTTACTATATAAAGTGGAATTGCCGGTAAAAATGACACCAACCCGAAAAGAGGTCCCATAAAGGCGATGTAAGCTTCATCTTTTGCATTTTTCGGCATCTCTTTCATCCCAATAAGAGCACCCATAAATGGAATAAATATTGCTGGCGATGTTGGTATACCTTTTCTTTTCGCAGCCCATAAATGGCCCATTTCATGAATAAATAACAAATAAATGAGCGCTACCCCAAATTTCCAACCATATATAACTGCGTATGCACCAAGTGATAGAAACATACTAAACACCGTTGAAAACTTTGCTAATTTAAAAATTGCAAATACCCACTTTAACTTAGAAAGTAAAAATAGCCCTATTGCAACAATAATTCCCCATAATCCTTTTTTATTATTTTTCATATTCCTCTCCTTTATCTCTCACGAATGAATCCTATTCATCAAAGCTTGTTCTTCCCTCTATTATGACATATTTTTTTCTATTGTTAGAAATAATGTTTATATAATCCATTTTTAGCCAAAAATACAAATGAAAGGAGGTGCATACAAATGAATTTACAATCACTTATAATAGGCGCTCTATCGTTTTTAGCTTCAACTCTTATTTTTTATACCGTTAGTTACGTATTATTATTAGATTTGTTGCCCAATCACTTACTTATTGCTCTTATCATCCTGTCCGCCCTTATGATTTCTTTTCTTATTACACGAAAATCAATGAATGAGCCATCTGCAAAAGCAAAGTAATAGAGAGGGGATTTTCCCCTCTCTATTATCATTTCCTAGAAAAGGTCACATAGACTTTACGAATTGACATTCACCCCGATCTATAAGGGCTAATTGAAGTTTCACCTTATCCCGCTTTAACGGGCAGTAAGACCCCCACCTCAAAATTTAGCGAAAGCAAAGAAGTTAGGTGGGGGGATCAACTGCCCATAAAAGTCCGATTGGTTCAACTAATAATCAGTGGGGGATGAAGACAACCCCCACTGATTAAAGTTTCACTTTATCTTTGTAAATTCATTTTTTCGCCATAATCTTTCACAATTTGAATGATATTTTGAAATACACCTATTTTCTCTTTTTTACTATTTAATATTTTCAAATCATAATTTTCATAATATGTTTCTAATGCCTTTAATTGTGATTCTGAAGCACCTTTTACCTGCACAGTAGCATGTAATTCATACTGTTTATACCCTTCCTTTACCTTTTCACCTAAAATTTCTTCACCCTCTTTTGCTCCAATTAATTTTTGAACTTTTTCCGGATAAATGACTTGCAAATAATACTCTCGTTCCTTCTCTAGCTTGTTGTAAAGTGATTGTGAAATCGTATACCGTACCGTATAATTCACTTTTTGATCTCCTGCTTTAATATGAAACGCAGTAATCTGCAAATCTTTTTTTGTTACTTCCGTTAAAGGACCTACCTGCTTCTCGTCTTCTTTTTGTTCTGAAACATTTGGAAATATAGCCAAAAGCTTTTCCGTATCTTTTTTATTCAGCATATACATAGCTTTCTTATGTTGTATCCAACCTCGTCTGTCTTCTCCTCTTAGCCATGCATAATACGTTTCTTTCTTTCCATCTCTACTAATTTGTATTTCATATTCAGGTTCACCAAAGCTCCCTGTTATTTCTTGTTTCTCCGCTTTATCCATAATGCCTATTACTAACTTCGCTTCTGATTCCTGTAACTTTTTCTCTTTATGTTTTTTTTGTATAACAGTTACCCCTATTGTTTCTTTCACTTCATTCACCGTCTCTTCTACTTTTTCTGTTTCTTTTTTTGGCTCAGTTTGACTACAAGATGCTAGTAACATAGCAAGTACTAACAATACATATTTCCTTTTCAATTTAATCCTCCCTTTACAATAAGAAATCCTTATAATCTTCATACAAAAAACAAAAACATGACACACTATAAAATACGCTATACTAAGCATTGAAAGGAGGTCTTTTTCATGTCTATTAATTTTCACGATGCAAACAATAAATACACATACGCACAGCGAAACGCCCATATTTCTTGGGGAGAAATGATAAAAAGTATTACAAATATACAAAATAAGCAAATAATTGATATCGGCTGTGGTGGCGGAATTTATACGAAAGAACTTGCTCTTATAGGAGCAAAAAGTGTTGTTGGGCTGGATTTTTCCAAAGAAATATTACAAGCTGCAAAAGAAAATTGTAGCGCTTTTTCAAACATTTCATTCATTCACGGCGATGCACATAGCGTCCCCTATCCTAATGATACTTTCGACATTGTTATTTCGCGCGCAGTTATTCATCATTTACACGACATTCCTACATTTCTACGTGAAGCTTTTCGTATATTAAAGAAAAACGGTGTACTTATTGTACAAGACCGGACCATTGAAGATTGCATAATTCCTGGAAGCCCTGAACACATCCGTGGATATTTTTTCTCTATCTTTCCAAAACTCATTGATATTGAATCAAAAAGACGTCCAAAAACCAACACAGTACAACAAGAATTACAAAAATATTTTCTTCACGTATTCCCCGCTCAAACACAATGGGAAGTACGAAAAATACATGATTCCGTAGAGGCATTGCTACAAGATTTATCACCTCGAACAGGTCGATCCATTCTATACGAATTAACAGATTATGAACTTTCTCAACTTCTACAACAAGTACAGACTGCCTTGCAAAACGTATCTCCTATTATCGAAAGAGATCGATGGACAATTTGGAGCGCCATGAAATTGTAAGGAAGGAAGCCTCACAAAATAATGTGAGGCTTCCTTCTTTCATAATCTAATTTTGCAACACTCTTGATACCCTCCACTTCTGGCCTGTGCACTTCCACACTTCGGACATACTAAATATCTAGACTGATTTGTCAACAAACTACCTTTTTGAAAGAGTAAAACTTCTGCTTGTTTAAACGAACGCGAATAATATAACCACATAAAACCAATTATAGCAATAATGCCAAATAATACTCCCATCGCAAGCATTTCAGTCACCTCTTTTGGTTTGTTCTTTCCAGCAAGTGGATTGTTGTATTATTCTCTGTAAATTCAAACAATCCCTTCTTTACTCCTATAAATATCAACTTTCTCCACAAACTTTACAATTCTCTACAAAATTTCACTCCTTTTTTTACAATTCACCATTCCTTTTACTACAATAAATATTACATTCGATATTTCTGGATATAAATATATCTTTCAAAAAAATGTTGACTTTCCAAAAAAAACATGCAACAATACTGTCAGAATACTTGAATAAAAATTCATTGACGAGAACGAGTACGTTATAGGACTGTCCCCCAGAGAGTTGGCGATTTGCTGAAAGCCAACGTTCAGTGCGTAGCCGAAAATCATCTCCGAGAAGTAGAACCGAATGTTACAGTAAGTTCTTACCGGCTGTCCCCCGTTACAAGGAACACGTATCATGTTGTACGTTGTGAAGCCGTATACATATAGACTCATTTCTACATGTATAAATTAGGGTGGTATCGCGGGTAAATATAACTCGTCCCTTTCTTTAGGGACGAGTTTTTTGTGTTCTTACAAATGAATTTAAAAAAGGAGGAAAAACAATGAACACTGTATCAAAAAAACATATTTTTTTCACTGGTCTTATGCTATTTTCTTTATTTTTTGGGGCAGGTAATTTAATTTTCCCTCCCATGCTTGGACAAAATGCAGGTGAAAACTTTTGGCCGGCAATGATTGGATTTTTACTAACAGGAGTCGGTTTACCATTATTAACTGTTATTGCAATTTCTTTATCAGGAAATGGTATGCAACAACTTGCAAGTCATGTTCACCCATTATTCGGAATTTTCTTTACTGTAGTTGTATACATCGCAATCGGTCCTTCTATGGGAATTCCGCGCGTTGCAAATGTCGCTTATGAAATGGGTGTTAGTTCTTTCTTACCAGAAACAATTCGCTCTAGTAGCCTAGCACTATTTTTATACACGGTCATTTTCTTCGCTATCGTATTTTGGCTTAGTTTAAATCCATCTAAACTTGTCGATCGAATCGGAAATATTTTAACACCTATTTTATTGCTCTCTATTTTCTTATTATTTGTAAAAAGTGTATTTACACCACTCGGACAATCAGGAACAGCAATGCAAGAGTATCAAACCTCTCCAATCTTCAAAGGATTTATGGAAGGGTACTTAACGATGGATACCATCTCTGCGCTTGCATTTGGAATTATCGTTGTAAATGCCATTCGGTCAAAAGGTGTAAAGGACCGTAAATCCATCGCCATCGCAACAGCGAAAGCAGGACTTATTGCCGCTACCGGTCTCGTACTTGTATATGGTGCACTTGGCTGGCTCGGTGCAACTAGCGTCTCTCTCGGATATGCAAAAAATGGCGGACAATTACTTACTGTCATCGTACAGCAATTATTCGGTCCATATGGTCTACTTCTATTATCTCTAATCGTTACACTCGCTTGCTTGACAACATGCGTTGGACTTGTATCTGCATGTAGTCAATACTTCTCAACATTATTGACTACATTTTCATATAAAACGTTCGCTAGCATCATTTGTGCATTAGGATTATTAGTTGCCAACTTAGGTTTAACAAAAATTATTGCTATCTCTGTTCCAATCCTACTTGTCGTATATCCAATTGCGATTGTACTCGTTCTACTATCATTACTTCATAAATATTTCGGTGGGTATCGCTCTGTTTATGTAGGTGCTTTAATTGGAGCAGCAGCGGTGAGCGTATTTGATGGATTAAAACAAGGTGGTATTTCTATTTCATTTATTACACCATATTTTGAATTTATCCCTTTATATAATGAAGGAATTGGCTGGTTAATACCAGCATTAGCCGGAGCCCTTATCGGTCTTATAATCGCTAAGTTAAGCGGTGCGAAAAAAGTTCCTTTACTGACTGAATCTCATGAAGTAAAAGCATCCTAAAAAACTCCCTTTCGGGAGTTTTTTTACATTTGAAAAGCAGTATGGTTAAAGCTACTTATTTTATAAGCTTTCGTATAATAGTCGATATTTGTATCCACTGTTTCTACTTTGACAACATCGTAGTAATCTTCTTGTTTCACTAAAAATAAATAGTACTCTTCTGTCGCCTCAACAATTGCAATTTTATCTGTTTCCACATTATATTGTTCACAAAGTGCTTGTAATGCGTTCACATAATCCCCTAATTTTTTAGACTTATCCATGCCAAATATAGTTTGAACTAACATATACATTCTCCCCTTTGTATGTACTGTTAACAACTTAATGATAACGCTTACATTTATTGACGTCAATAAAAAGATTTGGCGCAAACTAATAGCAGTGGGGATAACCCCCACCGCTTATTAGTTTCACCTTATCATTTCGTCAATTGATGTCTAAACGCATAAATAACCGCCTGTGTCCGGTCACTTACATTTAGCTTATTTAATATATTACTTACATGTGTCTTTACTGTTTTTAGGGCAATAAACAATTCATCTGCAATCTCTTGATTACTTTTTCCTTCTGCAATTAATAACAAAATTTCAGACTCTCTTTCTGTTAACTCCTCATGCAAAGGTTGTTCCTTCTTCTGACGCATACGAGACATCATTTTACCAGTAACTTTTGGCTCTAATACCGTTTCTCCATCATAAGTAGCTCGTACAGCGTCTGCTATATCACTCGCTCTTGATGTTTTTAATAAATAACTTGTCGCTCCGGCCTCAATTACAGGGTACAATTTCTCATCATCTAAAAAACTCGTTACAACTACAATTTTCGCTTCTGGCCATTCCTGAATAATAGCTCGTGTTGCTTCAACCCCATCCATCTCGTCCATGACAAGGTCCATCAAAATAATATCCGGTCTTAATTGCAAAGCTAACTCTGAACCTTTTCTTCCATTTTCAGCTTCTCCAACTACTTCAATATCTGGCTGTGTTGATAAATATGCTGATACACCCATTCGAACCATTTCATGATCATCCACTAGTAATACTTTTATCATGATTCTCCCCCTCTCTCAATCATAATCGGTACTTTCACTTCTATTTGCGTACCTTTAGCCGGAAAACTAAGCACTTTTAATGTCCCACCAATTTCATGAACACGCTCTTGCATGGATCTTAAGCCATATGAACCAGCCTTATTAACTCCAACTTCAAATCCCACGCCATCATCAATAATTTTCAATATTGCATATTGATCAATTTTTCGAAGACGCACTTCCGTTTTCTTTGCCTTCGCATGCCGTAAAGTATTAGACAGTGCCTCTTGTACAATGCGAAATAAATGATCTTCTACACCTTTTTTCAATTCTATTGGCTCAATTAACCATTCAATTTTCATATGTTGCTTTCTTGACAGCTCTGTTAAAAGCTCTTCTATACCCTCTGTTAGTTTCTTACCTTCTAACTGCACTGGGCGTAAATGAAGAAGCAATGCTCTCATTTCTGATTGTGCATTTACAACCATATTTTCAACGAGCTGCAACTGCTTTTTCGTCGTTTCTGGAAATGCAGCTACTTGTTCATTAATAGCCGACATCATCATCGACATTGCAAAAAGCTGCTGACTTACAGAATCATGCAGCTCCCTGGCCAATCGATGCCTTTCCTGGGAAATCGCTTCTTGTCTCATCTCTTCATTCCAATGAGCTCGTTCATTCGTTACTTTTTGAAAGAGTCCAGCTTGCTCTTCTAATCGACGAGCCAGAACGATTACTTTTCGTTCCACTTCATGAAATTCATCATCTGCAGTAAACGAAACATCGCTTGGAAAATTCCCTCGCTCTACTTCAAATAAAAACGTATTTAATCCTTGTATACGCTGCTCTATATAGTAACCGATTGCATATCCTACAATTCCCCCGATAAGTAAACTTGTAGTCATAATAAACAAGCCAATTGGAACAGAAGCGATGGATGCTTTCCATAATAAATCATACACTTGTTGTTCGCTCTTCCATACATATACAATTGTACAAATAAGTGCGATACTAACAGAGGACAACATAGAATAACGAATATACATCCACGAAATATTTTTTTGTTTCTTCATTATACTTTCCTCACTTCCGTATCGCCTACGACAAGCGAAGAAATAATTTTTATACGACGAGGAGCCTCTTTATACTGCTCTGTTCTAAATGTAACATTACGGTTAAATCCTGTCTCTTCATGTCCTGGCAAGAGCACACGTCCGACAATAACAGAATGATTTAAAGACAGTTCAATATCATATGGCACATATAAACGAATATTACCAACGACACCTCGAATAACAATTACCGTTTCTCCTTCTGGAATCATAGCAGTTGTTAAATCTATTTCCACATCACCAGCACCATATTGAACATTAATATCCTCAAGTTCATAAATATGATCCATCATTCGTACATTACCTACAAACATATTTTTCAAATATGGTTCTGTACGATATATTTGCTTCTCTTCGTCTATAATCCCTTTTTCTTTAATTTCCACCTTCATTGCCTTTTGCTTATGTCCTTGTTGAATCAATTGATATCCAATTAAAGCTAAACAAGCGAATACGACAAGAACAAATGCTGCTGATGAAAATAAGAAGAATAAAAATACGATACCGCCAACAAATAAAAATACATTTCCCCGTACATAACGATTCTTTTTACGATAATGTCTTCCAAACATAAGCATAATAAATGCAAAAATGAGACCACCTGGTTCAAAATGTCCAAGTATCATATCAAGAAAAAGACCGAATCCAAATATGATGAGGAGCATCCCCATTAATTGTGTTTTTGAAAAATGTTTCTTCATTTCAGCTCCCCCCTTCTTGTCACATATACATAGAAGAAAAGGCATTGCTTTCCAACACCTTTTCTCCTATCACTATATCATAAGCCTGTTTTATAATATACTACTATTATTTTGTTAACGACACATCATTTTTTTCCTTCATTTCACGCTCAAGCTTTGCAATCTTCATATCAAATGTGTCACGTTCATGTTCCTCATTCATACGAGTTTCTAAGTCGCGAATATGATCCTCAATTTCTTCAAATCGTAAAAATGGATTATTTTCATCCATTTTATGCATCGCAGTATTCATACGGCGATTTGCATGCGCCATATTTTCACGTGCCATTAATTCCATACGCTTTGCGTGCATTTCTTTTAATTTATTTTTCATTTCAGAAAGACGACGCTCTAACTCATCAATTTGCTCTACAACACCTGCATACATTTCTTCTAATCGAGTTACTTGCCCTTCATAATAAGCTACTTCCTCTAAGGCACGCTCATGTAGTTTTAGTTCGCCTGCTTCTTGAGCAATGATTGCTTGCTTTGATCTTTTATTAACAAAATATCGCGCTTGCTCAAGTTCACGAGCGAAATTAGATTTTAATGTTTTATGACGCTGAATTAACTTCTCAATTTTTGTTATTTCACGCTCACTATCGCGTAAATACTGGTTTAACATAGCGATTGGGTTTTTTCTTTCTTTCTCATCTAATACATTATGAAAATCTGCTAAAATTGCATCGCGTACACGTCCGAATAAAGATTGTTTCATTATAATCTTCCTCTCTTCTACTTTATAAATTTGATTTATTTTATATTAGTTTTTCATTAACTTGTTCCACTCATCTTCAAAGTTGCTATATGGTTTAGAACTTTCTGGAGCAGAATCAACAACTACATCTTTTTCTTTTTTCCACTCACGGTATCCGTAGTATAAAACTACTAATGCTGCAATACCGATTAATGCTGGGGAATGAGAAAGGGCGATGGACAAGCCGATTAAACCAACAATACCCCAGGCTAACTTTCCAAAAAATGATTGTGCTCGCACAAATGATTTATAGCTCCAGTACACAACTCCTGCTCCAATTGCGAATCCTATAATACCAGCAAGACTGCCAAGAGCAATTAAAGCTAAAATACCAGCCGCGATAAACGCTAGAAATTGTTTCATCTTGTGCTTGCCTCCCTTCGATTTGATACTCTTATCTTAACTATTTTTTCTTTTTTCCATAACGAGCTTAAGAACCGTTTTTGACTCAGACTTAAGACCGAGTTGCATTCAGCCTTTTGTAAAAACATACGGTAGGATAGGATCATTCACTCTTTTTCCGCACATAAAAAGCCGCACAGAGAACATTCTCTGTACGGCTTTCGTTACAATTCATAAACTTCATTTTCATTATGCTGTTTTATCATACTCTTTCTTTCCCGCTACTTTAGAAAACCTCGGGAAACCAATCAATATAGAAATGATTCCACATACTCCAACTAAGATCGGATAAAACGCATATGGTAACAATTCAATTGGAGATAACGCCGCAAACCCTGCTGCCGTTAACATTTGCGCACCATACGGAATTAATCCTTGCACACAGCATGAGAAAAGATCTAATACACTCGCTGATTTACGGGGATCAATTTCATATTGATCTGCAATGTTTTTCGCAAGCGGACCTGTAAAGATAATAGAAATCGTATTATTCGCTGTACACATATTCGTCATACTTACTAAGCCAGCAATACCGAACTCTGCTCCTTTTTTTGAACGAATGTTACGCGTTAAAATATTCATTAAATATTGAATGCCACCATTATATTGAATCAGTTCGACCATACCGCCAATTAAAATAGCAAGTAATACTAACTCCATCATACCGCCCATTCCAGTTGTTACACTTTTAAAGAAACTCTCTAACGTGTAACTTCCATCTAAAAGACCGATAACGCCGGATAGTACTGTCCCACCAGTTAACACAATAAGTACATTCCAACCAAGTAATGCTGTAATAAGTACTCCTGCATACGGTAAAATCTTTATCCAGTCAAAGCTATGTGCTTTAATCTGCGTATCGCTTCCTAAAGTAACGATTACTAAAAGTACAATTGTAATAATAGCCGCTGGTAATACAATTAAAAAGTTCGTTTTAAACTTATCTTTCATTTCTGTTCCTTGCGAACGTACAGCTGCGATTGTTGTATCTGAAATAAATGATAAATTATCACCAAACATCGCCCCGCCAACAACAGTAGCCATCGTAAGTGCAATGGAGATATCAGTTTGCCCACTAATACCTACAGCAATTGGTGCTAATGCAGCAATTGTTCCCATTGAAGTTCCCATCGCTAATGAAATAAACGCCCCTATAACAAAAATTCCAGCTACGATAAATCCTTGCGGTAAAACGGATAACGCCAAGTTAACTGTAGAATCAACGCCGCCCATCCCTTTTGCTGTTTCAGAAAATGCTCCTGCTAGGACAAAAATTAGAACCATAATCATAATATCCGGGTTCCCTGCACCTTTAGCAAATCGTTCTACTTTTACATTAAAACTTTCTTTACGATTCATTGCTAAAGCGACTCCTACAGCAATTGAAATTGCTACAAGTATCGGCAATTTATAGAAATCACCTGTAATAATTCCAGAACCAATAAATAGCGCCAAAAATATCCCAAGTGGTAATAAAGCCAAACCATTTCCTCTCGTTTCTTTCAAAGTACCATCTCTCCCTAATTTCAACCTTTTTCTAATGAATAACAAAAGACCTCTTCCAATGAGAAGAGGTCTTATACATCTATAAGAAACGCTCTTCTCATCTTTCAAGCACATGCTTGCTGGATTTGGCACAGCACTCTGAAATCGAGTCCGCTGCCGAGGCATCGTAGGGCCAGTCCCTCCGCCTCTCTTTATAAGAAGGTTTCATATTTATTTTTTAATAATAATTTCTTCCCTAACTTTACTCGCTTACAAAACAAAAGTCAATTATTTTTTGTATAGTTTTTTTTGGTAATTATACAAAAATTTGAATACAACAATCATTTTAACTTTTTGATTTCTTCTTCCAATATTGAAATCCAATAAAATTCACTATTTTTTATTGCATCTATTATCCATTTCGTAGTGTACCAAGCTAACTCATACTCTTCTTTTGTAACATCGCCACTTTTATAAGCATCCTCTAGCTCATCTTCATCTAGCACATACATCTTACCATTCGATATTAACACTACATCTAAATATAAATCATCAAAATATGGTAAACCACGCTCGTCTATTTCATATTCTTTCGCCACATCGATATAATATTGCACTAATTCTTTTTGATTATCTAACATAGCGGTAATCGCAAAGTTTTTCCCGTCTATGAAATATTGAATCCACGTATACTGATTGCCAGCAATACATAGCTCTTTACCGTCATATTCTTTACAACTCGGTTCTCTCACCTTTTTTATTTCCAGTATTCCTAGCATTCCCTCTTCTATTTGCTTAACCGTATAATTCTTCTCTAGTAGTCGCTTCCACGAAGAACCGTCACCATATTTACGTTTCATTACGTCTGCTCCCCTTCTATATAGAAAAGCCCCCACATATTATGTGAGAGCTTGTTCAAATTATAATTAAGCTGCTTGCTTATTAGAAATTTCTTTCAAGTAGGCTTGTCCTTTTTCAGCGTCATACTGACCTTCCCACTTAGACATAACTACAGCTGCTAAAGAGTTACCTACAACGTTAACTGCTGTACGAGCCATATCTAAAATACGGTCAATACCAGCGATGAATGCTAAACCTTCAGGTGGAATACCTACTGTACCAAGTGTCGCTAATAATACAACGAATGATACGCCCGGTACGCCTGCGATACCTTTTGATGTTACCATCAATACAAGTAATAATGTAATTTGTTGTGTAATAGATAAGTCAATACCGTACATTTGCGCTAAGAAAATAGCCGCAATTGCTTGATATAAAGTTGATCCATCTAAGTTAAATGAATAACCTGTCGGAATAACGAAAGATGTAATTGCTTTCGGACAACCAAACTTCTCCATTTTCTCCATGATTTTCGGTAAAACTGTTTCTGAACTAGCTGTAGAATATGCTAAGATCAGCTCGTCTTTTAGAATCTTAAAGAATTGGAAAATGTTAATTCCAAATATTTTCGCTGTAATCCCTAATACGACTACAACGAAGAAAATCATTGCTCCGTATACTACAATTAATAATTTCCCTAATGGAATTAATGAAGCGAGACCAAATGTAGAAACTGTAACCCCAATTAGCGCAAACACACCAAATGGTGCAAATTTCATAACTTGATTTGTTACGTAAAACATTGCATCAGCTACACCTTGGAAAAATTGAAGAACCGGTCTCCCTCTTTCACCAATTGCTGCTACACCTAAACCAAATAATACAGAGAAGAAGATAATAGCAAGCATATCTCCGTCAGCTAATGACTTCATAATGTTCGTTGGAACAATATTTACAAATGTATCTGCAAATGAATGACTTTGTACTTGCTCTGTCGTATGTGTATATTTCGAAATATCTGTCTTTGTTAACTGCTCCATATTTACGCCTTTTCCTGGTTGGAAAATATTCGCAATTAATAGACCGACAATAATTGCAATTGTTGTAATAATTTCAAAGTAAATAATTGTTTTTCCGCCTAGTCGACCTAATTTTTTAACATCGCCAACACCAGCAACTCCAACAACAATACTTGCTACAACAATCGGTACAACGATCATTTTAATTAATCGGATAAAAATATCACCAATTGGTTGTAAATAACTCACCACTGCCGGATTGCCAAAGAAAATCGCCCCAACTGCAATACCTAACGCAAGACCAATTAATATTTGCCATGCAAGTCCTATTCTTTTCATATTTGTTGTAACCCCCTCTTCGATGTGTCACTCTACCTCTCATTCTATATCTATAAAACTTGAAATTAAGAGTATTACATATTATTCGACAATTCACTACATTTTGTCCCTGTTAAAAATCATAAATCAAAATTTAAAATCTGACAACAAAATAAGTTTGCCCGAACGCAAATATTCTTCTTGACAAAAACAAAACCCATGTCAGAAAACCTCACATGAGAACGATTCCTTATGAGCGTTTTATAGGGTTTCTATTTAATATTTTACTATATCAAACAAATATATTTCCCTTCATTTTACAATAATAACCAAAAAAATACATCCTTGTTGTACGAATAACAAAGCGCATCTAACATGACAATTATCATTAAAAGATGATAAATCCCGACAAAACTTAGCAATTTTATAAAATTTTCTTTACATTATGGTTACAACGATAGACACTCTTCTTCTAATGATATATAACATTCATAGGGAAAGGAGCCAGACAACCATGAAAAAGAAATTTGCAGCGCTTAGTGTTTTAGCAGCAGGAACAATTTTTGTTTCTCCGTTACTTTCACCCGTATACGCTGAAACGAATCAAGATAAATTATCTAATATTCAATCTGAATTAGAAGGAAAACAAAATGACTTACAAAATAAATCAGCTGAGAAAGAACAAATAGAAAAAGAAATTCAAGAATTACAAAAGAAAATTGACGACTTAACTACTTCTATTAATAAAAACGAAGCTGAATTAAACGATACAAAAAAAGAAATTAGTAAAACACAACAAGTAATTGCCGAAAAAAAGAAACATATAGAACAATTACAAACAAACATAGATACACGTCAGGAAGTTATTAAGCAAAGACTGCAATCCATGCAAGAAAAACCTCGCACAAATATCATTACAGAAGTAATAACAAATTCTGCAAACATTGCTGATCTTGTTGATAATATGTACTCTGTCAGTTTAATTTTAAACAACGATACTGATATTGTGAAAAAACAAACAACTGACCAAGATGCTGTGACGAAAGAAAAAGAGGCTGTTGAGAAAAAAGAGCAACAACTGAAAGAAGCCGAGCAAAAATTAGAACAAAAACAACAAGAATTACAAAATAACCAACAACAGCAACAAACTCTTATTAGCGATCTACATACGAAAGTAGCAAAAGTAGATTCAGAGATTGAAGGATTAGAAGAATCTAAAGGTATTTTAGAAAATCAGCGTCAAGCTGTTCAAAAAGCAATTGAAGAAGAAAAACGAGCAGAAGAAGCTCGTAAAGCTGAAGAGGCACGTAAGGCAGAGGAAGCTCGCAAACAAGCTGCCACACCAGCTCAAGCCGCTCCGGTACCGCACGATACAAATATCGGCGGATTTATTAAACCAGCAGCTGGATCAAAAACTTCTGGATTTGGCGCACGTTCTTTAGATAACCATAAAGGAATCGATATCGCTGCTTCAGGAACTGTTCCAATTATCGCTGCTGCAGATGGCGTTGTTATTCGCTCAGAATTATCATCTAGTTACGGAAACGTTGTGTACTTATCTCACCGTATAAACGGAAAAACATATACGACAGTATATGCTCATATGAGTAGCCGTTCTGTATCAAATGGACAAACTGTAAAACAAGGCACTCAACTTGGATTTATGGGGAATACTGGCCAATCATACGGACAACATTTACACTTCGAACTTCACCTCGGAGAATGGAATGTCGGTAAGACAAACGCAGTTGATCCATCTCCTTATATCGGATTATAAAAAACTCGGTGCATACCGAGTTTTTTATTTTCACTTCACACACTATAGGCACTCCACATAGACTACAACTAAATGCCTATATTTTACGGGGTAAATCATACAAATACACAATTACAACAAAAAATAGAAGAAGCTAGAGAAACTTACATTTGGCGGCCCAGCGTTATTTTTAATTGGATTATTTATTGTAGTCGTCACAGCCTATAAAACCTATAATTGCTTATTAAATACACCTACAACACAATAAAAAAGACGGAGAAATCTCCGTCTTTTTACTATGCAAACATTTTAAATACGCCTATCGCATTTAAAAATACAATGATTACCGTTACTGGAATAACATAACGAAGTAAGAAGAACCAAATATTAAATAATGTTTTCCCTTTCGTTTCCGTAACTTCTAATTCTTTCATTAACATTTCTTTACTCATTTTATTTGGTACGAATAGCGAAATGGCTAGTACACCAAGCGGCAGTAATACGTTACTTACCGAGAAATCGACGAAATCAAAGAATGTCTTACCAAATATTTTCACATCACTCATAATTCCAAATGATAATGCTGACGGGATTCCAACCGCAAAAATAAGAATACCAATTAATAATGATGCTGACGGACGCTTTTTCTCATTGCCTTTCGCAACAGATGCTACTACAATTTCAAGCATTGAAATTGCTGATGTTAAAGTCGCAAAGAAGAATAAAATTAAAAACAGAACAAAGAAAAATTGCCCAAATGGTATTTTTGCAAATACTGCTGGAAGGACGATAAACAGTAATCCTGGCCCTTCAGTCGGCTTAACGCCTAATGCGAAAATCGCCGGGAAAATTGCTAATCCTGCAAGTACTGTAACAAAAACAGTTAAACTTACAATAGATGTTGCTGATTTCGCTAAATGTTCTTCTTTCTTTAAGTAGGAACTATACGTTACCATTACTGAGGCTCCAACTGTTAACGAAAAGAACGATTGTCCCATCGCGTATAAAATTGTATCTGCTGTCAGCTTTGAAAAATCTGGTTTTAAGAAGAACTCTACTCCAGCAAAAGCACCATCCAGTGTTAACGCACGAACAATGATCGCAATAAATAAAATAAATAATAGCGGCATCATATACTTACTTGCTTTTTCTATTCCTTTCTCTACACCTTTACTTACAACAAAAATAGTGAAAAGCATAAAGATAAATTGTGCTCCAATTGCGCTTACTGGATTTGAAATCGTTTCACCAAACAATTGTCCATAATCAACAACACCATTCCAGAAGCTTCCTGTAACACTATAATATAAGTACAGTAAAATCCATCCACCTACAACACTATAAAAAGAGAGTACACTAAAACAAGTTACAACTCCCATACGACCAATCCAAGGATATACTTTACTATTTGGTACTAGTACTTTATAAGCTGTAACCGCCTCTTTTTGAGTGCTACGTCCAATAACAAACTCCGCTAATAGTAAAGGCATACCTATAAATAAAGTTAATAGTAAAAATACAAGGAAGAATGCGCCTCCCCCACCATTACCTGCAACATATGGAAATTTCCATATGGCACCAAGACCTACTGCGGCTCCGGCTGCTGCGAGTACAAAGCCTATTTTCGACGTCCATTGCTGTGTTTCTTTCATCATAAATTCTCCTTTTCTGAATATTTAAACTTTTATTAATTATACACTTTCATTTCATACTCGCACACCTCCTTTAGAAAATAAAAAAGTCCCCTACACGCAAATATGCATGTAGAGGACGATATATGTAATGTAAATACCGTGGTACCACCTCAATTGGATTGATAAATCCCACTTGTTCAAGTACAGGAAAAACTCCGATACTCTATCCTTTTAACGGCGGAACCCGGGTTGCCTACTACAATGTTCAACATACCTCTCGCAAGCCCATTCTGTATATTTTATCGTACCGGGCTCACACCTTACCCCAGCTCTCTGAACGTATCAAATATACATACTCTTCTTGCTCATCGATTTCATCTATTGAAGTTACTTGTGATTATAAATTATATTTTTATAGTTGTAAAGCACAATTTATTCATTATCCTATATGAACTCTTCTCTCTAATTCTTGTAAAAACAATTCTCTTTTTTGTTCATCTTGAACATATATCGACTTTAATACTTCTTGCAACAATATATTTCTCTGCCTTTTCTCTATTTGTAATTCTTTCACTTTTATTCTAACTTCGTATAAAAAATCAAGATATGATCCATACGCCTCATCATATTTATTTGCGATATCATCACGAATTTTTTTTGCAAGTTTCGGGCTCGCTCCTCCAGTAGAAACAGCCACATTCAGTAATCCACGATGAATCGCCGCTGGAAAATGAACATTACCACTTTCCGGGTTCGTAATAACATTTACTAATTGATTTGCTGCGCTATCTTCAGCTATTTGTTCATTTAGTACGGCATCACTACTCGCTGCAACAACTAAAAAAGCGTCTTTAATGTCACTTTTTTCATAATCCCTTTGATACCAACGGATTTTCTTTTCTTCTACAAGTTTCACTAAATTCGCATCCAATTCAGGACTTATCACAATTATATCCGCACCTTGTTTTAGTAAAGGAATAATTTTAAATCCCGCGACTTTCCCTCCACCAATGACAACAACACGTTTCTTCTCAACTCGCACTGTAAGTGGATACATATTGATCTCCCTTCAATAACTTCTTCGTTTTTTGAATTAACATATATTGAAACGCTTCATTCTTTCCTAAATACGGACTTATTTTTATATCACCCAACTCATATTGGCCCACTTCTTTTTCAATATGTTTCATAAGTAAACCTGTAAATAACAGGTAAGGTAGCACAACGATGTTCTTTTCTTTTCGTTTTACAACTTCCTTTAACTTCTCCTCAAATTTCGGCTCGGCAGCCGCTAAATAACAAACCTCTACTTTTTTAATTTTCTCTTCCGTTTGAAATAAAGAAGCGATCCAGTTTATATCTTTTAATACTTCAGGGTCGCTACTCCCTCTTGCAACGAGAAGTAGCGTCACTTCATTCTTATCTTCCTGTTCAATTCCACTTCCGCTATATACCGATTTAACAAGTGTTTCTGATACACCAAATGGGTTACCATAGGTCACTTTAACACTTGGAAATTGATTATTTAACTTTTCCAATTCAAACGGGATATCTTTTTTCACATGACCTGCCGCTAATAAAAAAACTGGAATAACAATAATCTCTGTAGCACCACGCTTCACACATGTACGGAACCCTTCATCAATAGTCGGACTCGCTAACTCCAAAAAACAAACTTCTTGAATACTTGCCTCTACACGGTTCATGCATGACGTAATAAACGAAACCGCTTCTTCTTTAGCTGCTTTCAAACGACTTCCATGACATATATATAAGATGGCCTTCATTTTATAACACTCCGCTTACTTGATACGTACTTTCAGCCTGTTTCTCAAACCAATGAATCTTTTCTCTAAAACGGACCACTTCTCCAATTACAATCATGCTCGGATTTTGAATTTGTTCTTTTTTGGCAACATCTACAATTGTCCCTAACGTCCCAACAACTGTGCGCTGCATAGATGTCGTTCCTCGCTCAATAATGGCAGCAGGCGTACTTGTATCTTTTCCATGCTTCATCAGTTGTTCACATATGTAGGGTAAATTACTAACCCCCATATATACAGCTAAAGTCTCTACACCTTTCGCTAAATGTTCCCACTTCACTTCTTCTTCAGCATCTTCTTTCCTATGCCCTGTCACAATAGCAAAACTTGCACTTGCATCACGATGTGTCACTGGAATACCAGCATAAGCAGGAGCAGCTATTCCAGCTGAAATACCAGGAACAATTTCAAACGGTACACCTTGCTTTGCTAACGCTTCAGCTTCTTCTCCCCCTCTACCAAATACAAATGGATCGCCGCCCTTAAGCCTCGTTACAACTTTTCCTTTTTTCGCATATTTAATAAGAAACGTGTTAATTGTCTCTTGCTTCATCGTGTGATAATTTGGTAGTTTTCCGCAATAAATTAAATCCGCTTCAGGCTTTGCATAGGAAAGCAACTCTTTATTTACGAGACGGTCGTACAAAATAACATCGGCCTTCTCAATACATTTTAACCCTTTCACAGTAATTAAATCTGGATCACCAGGACCCGCACCAACGATATAAACCTTCCCCATCATCTCTCCTCATTTCTACTATTAAAGTGAAACTTCCATCCTTATATACGAATGGAAGTTTTCATTATTTCGTATTACTTTTCCTTACTCATGAATAACAAAAGCCGCCCCTTTTCGAATCTTCTTTTTTTCAAATAGGGAAATCTCCTTTACTTCTGGCAACGGTAAAAAATGCTTTTCAAGCTCCATCTCCGCGAGCTTAAATGCCTGTTCTTCACTTTGAGCAACGACAACAATCGGAACAATACTATTTATTAACACAGCTTCAAATCGATATAAATCCATATTGTCCCTCCTAAGACGCTATTACTTCTTCTAGCACGTTATTTAACGCGATTTGTAATGTATCTACACCAATACGACCGACAAAATCATAAAACGTTTCAGCTGGTAATTTATTCTCTTTGAAATAACTTATAAATGAAGCAAGTACATCAGGTAGATCCTCGCCATCTATTTTCCCTTTTAACTTTTGATTATAAGCACCACCATCTAACAACGTTCCACCTACATATATTTCAAATGCTTCAACAATTCCTTTTTCCTTCGTTTTCATTTTCACTCCTTGTAATCCAATATCAGCAATTTGACGTTGACCACATGAATTCGGGCACCCTACCATATGAATACGAACCGGAACATCGAGCGCAATTTGTGTATCTAAGTATTCGGCAATTTTCCGCAATCTTTCTTTCGTTTCTACTAAAGCAAGATTGCAATATTCAATACCAGTACAAGAAACCGCATGACCAATAAATGATTTCGGACTTGCTGATATAGCTTCAAACAACGGCTCATTTAGTAAACCCGTTACATTCTCTGGCGGAACATTCGGAATAATGAAATTTTGCGAGTTACATGTACGAATCTGTCCATTTCCATACTGCTTAGCAATTCTTGCAATCTCAAACATTTCTTCTGCATGTAGACGTCCGACCGGCACATTAAAACCTACATATTTTAGTCCATCTTGCTTTTGATCTTGGACTCCATAAAAGTATCCAGCATTCCAGCCTTTAAGAGCACTTTCCCCTTTACTTTGCAATGGTCCTGTATACTCTACTAGTTTCTCTTTGAACTTCTCTGCTCCCCAGTCTGCAACAAGAAACTTCAAACGAGCTAAATGACGTTTTTCACGATATCCAAAATCACGGAATATCGTAGCAATCGCAATCGCTACCGCCTTCACTTCTTCTGGTAAAACGAATACATCTAATTCATCAGCTAAATATGGACGGGCGGATAATCCACCGCCTACTTTTATATGAAAACCAACTTTTTTCTCACCATCTATCTCTTTCGTTGCAGGTGTAAATGCAACACAGTTAATCTCTGCATTTGCTGAATTATAAATGTTAGAACTAATAGACATTTTAAATTTACGTGGTAAGTTAGAAAACTCTTCATTATGTTGGAAATAGTCATATACCTCTTTTACAATACTAGTTGTATCAAATAGTTCATTTGCATCAATGCCAGCAAGTGGATTTCCTGTAATATTACGCGTTATATCACCACACGCTCCAGCTGAAGATAACCCAACTCTTGCTAATCTTTTAAAAATATCTGGAATTTGATGGATTTCTAACCAATGAAACTGAATCGCCTGTCTTGTCGTAATATCAATTACGTCACGTCCATAATCCTCAGCGATAGAGGCAAGTACTTCTGCCTGTGCATTCGTAATAATCCCTGAAGGAATATTTACACGCATCATAAAATATCCAGCTTCTTTCGGTCTTTGTAAATACAATCCTGCCCATTTGAATGCGTCCCACTCTTCTTTCGGAATAGATTCGAAGCCATTCTCCGCATAGTAAGGAATATCATTAAAGATTTCCAATCCATCTTTTTTCAATTTATTTTTCTCAGTTTGATTTAATTTTTCATTGTTAGCCCATACTTTTTCATAACTCATTTTTTAATCCCCCTATATAAAACTACGCTCTTGTAAGTACTTCACGATTTGTTCTGCACATTCTTCAATAGAATACTTGTGTGTTTCTACAATTAATTCCGCTTGCTCCGGTTCCTCATACGGTGAATCGATCCCTGTAAACTCTTTAATATCACCTTTTCTTGCTTTTTTATAAAGCCCTTTCGGATCACGCTTTTCGCACTCTTCAATTGGACACTTTACAAACACTTCTATAAACTCATCTGCAGCTAATAAATCTCTAACTTGTTTTCTGTCTACTCGAAACGGTGAAATAAACGCTGTAAGAACAACAGTACCTTGATCTACAAATAGCTTCGCCACTTCGCCAATCCTTCTTATATTCTCCATACGATCACTTTCAGAAAAACCTAAGTCTTTATTTAAACCATGGCGTATATTATCTCCATCTAGTACATAGTTTCCAATATTCTTTTCAAATAGTTTACGAGCAACCGCGTTCGCCACTGTAGATTTACCTGAAGCTGATAATCCAGTAAACCAAACTACGAAACTATGATGCCTATTTTTTATTCTTCTCTCATCTTTTGAAACAGATGCTGTATGCCAAGTAATATTTGTGTCCATCTCATTCTCTCCCTATTCTGTTACTACTTCTTTTTTCAAACCTTTAATTAGTACTTCTACTACTTCTTTACGACTAAATGTACTTGGCGGAACCTCACCGTTTCGTAATAATTCTCTTACTTTCGTACCTGATAAAATGACATGATCTTCTTTTCCGTGCGGACATGTTTTCGTCGAAGCCATCGCTTCACATTTCGCGCAGTAAAAACTATGTTCAAAAAATAGCGGTGTAATCCCTAACTCTTCCACTGTAAAGTTCGTAAAAATTTCTTGCGCTTCATAAGTACCGTAATAATCTCCTACCCCTGCATGATCGCGCCCTACTATAAAGTGTGTACATCCAAAATTCTTTCTAACTAGCGCATGAAATATCGCTTCCCTCGGTCCTGCGTAACGCATTGCTGCAGGAAATACACTTAAAAAGACACGATCTTTCGGATAATAATTTTGAAGTAATACTTCATAACTTTCCATCCTTACATCAGCAGGAATATCGTCCGACTTCGTTTCCCCAACGAGCGGATTCAAAAAAAGGCCGTCTACAATTTCAAGAGCAGATTTTTGAATATACTCATGAGCACGATGTACCGGGTTTCTCGTTTGAAATCCAACTACTGTTTTCCAACCACGTTTTTTAAATTCTTCTCTCGTTTCAATTGGATCTAAATGATAAGATGGAAATGGATTATTTTCAAAACGTTTCGTAAGAATAATAGCTCCACCAACATAAACGTTCGGTCGCTCATATAACTTCTTCACTCCTGGATGAGCCTCATCCGTCGTTTTATATACAAGTAACGCTTCTTTTTCTTTATCTGGTACAAAAATATCTTCTATTTGAATAACACCATATACATTTCCAGCGTTAACAAGTTTTACTTCCTCTCCAGCTTTCAGACTCTCTGCTACTTCTTCTGTTACTGGTAATGTAATCGGTATACTCCAAACACTCCCGTTAACTAAACGAAGCGTTTCTACAACCGATTCATAATCTTTCTTTCCTAAAAAACCAGTAAGCGGGCTATATCCACCTGTTGCTAATAGCTCTAAATCACTTAACGCAATGTTGTCTAGTTCAATTTCTTTTTCAATTTGTGATACGTCATATGTCTCATCTATAAGATTTACTAATTCGTTTCTTGTACTCATTTTCTATACCCTCTCTTAGCTTTATTTTCAAATTCATCTTATTGGTAATGTAGACCGCATTCAGTTTTCACTTTCCCCGCCCATCTACCATCTCTCGAATCGCCACCCTCACCTACAGGTAACGTACACTTCTCACACCCAATACTTGGATATCCAACATCATGCAGCGGGTTATACGGCAAGCTATGTTTGTATACATATCGCCATACCTCTTTCCACGTCCAATGAATGAGCGGACAAACTTTAATAGATTGAAAGCGATGATCTTGATTTATAAACTTTGTATGCTTACGTGTTTCTGATTGTTCCCTCCTTAAGCCCGATATCCACGCTTTTTCCGCTGCTAATGATTTTTCTAACGGTAAAATTTTTCTAATTTTACAACAGAGATTCGGATTACTTTCCCATAATTTCTCACCATGCAACTTCGCTTGTTCATCAAGTGTAAGTTCCGGCTGTTGTTCTATAATATTTAATGAAGGAAATCGTCTCCGTACTTTTTGAATTAATTCATACGTTTCTTGAAAATGAACATTTGTATCTAAAAATACAACTTTAGCAGATGGATTTACTTGGTTTATAAGATGCAGCAATACCATCCCTTCCACTCCGAAGCTACATGCGTATACAATTTCACTTTTATATTCTTTATAAGCCCAACTTAATACAGATAGTGCGCCTTTCGTTTCATCTTCTTCTGAAAATGAAATGTTATTTTCTTCCCACGTTTCATACGTCAACATGTTCTTTCCCCCTGTAAAAGCAAAAAGACGGTTTTAACCTAATGATATAGGTTAAAACCGCCTCTAGTTTTTCTAGTCAGCGCTTTTTACTTTAAACGTACTTTTTCACTTTTCTCTAATTGAATGACTTTTCCATCTTGCACAACAATTGTAATTGAACCATATTTCATATCAGCAAGCATCGCTTGAATCTTCTCAGATACTTCCTCAAAATGTTCCCGTACGCTCACGCGAACAGCCCCCCTTTTTATTCATAAAAAAAATCTTTCCCATTTCGAAAAGACTGTTCGGTAATATATTTTACCTTATCTTTCAAAATGGATTCCATTTTGCTGGATTTAGCACCTTGCTTTCTATAAGCAGGTTGCCGAGCTTCGTCGGGCCAGTTCCCTCCGCTTCTCTTGATAAGCTTTGTATTTGTATTTTATCACAATTCTGATTTTTTTCAATCCTAGTTTTCCGATATATTTTAATTATTTTATTTTACAAAAAAGGAATTGCCCATCTGAACAACTCCTTTTTCTCCATTTAAACCAGTTCTTTAATACGTATGCGATCGTTCCCAATAATATTTTCATATGTTTCGCGCTCTACAACAATTTGTGATGTGCCACCTTTCGCGAAGACGACAGCTGGTCTACGAATCCGGTTATAATTATTCGCCATCGAGTACCCGTATGCCCCTGTACAAGAAATTGCTAATAAATCGGCCGTAGCAACTTTCGGTAGAGTAATATCCCAAATTAACATATCTCCACTCTCACAACATTTCCCTGCAATCGAAACAACTTCCTCGTTCTCATCGTTCCCTCGATTCGCTAACATCGCTTCATAACGAGCGTTATATAAAGCAGGTCTTAAATTATCAGTCATCCCACCATCCACTGATACATATTTCCGAATACCAGGAATGTCTTTCACAGATCCGACTGTATAAAGTGTCGTTCCAGCATCACCTACAATACTACGGCCTGGTTCAACCCATATTTCTGGCAAGGGATAATTACATACTGTAAATTGTTCTCTCACTGCACTTGTTACAGCTCGCACATATGTCTCAAGAGTTAATGGCGTATCTGATTCTGTGTAGCGTATTCCGAATCCTCCGCCCACATTTAGTACTTTTACTACATAATTCGTTCGCTCTCTCACTTCTTCTAAAAATTGACGAAGAACTTCAATCGCTCGCACAAAACCGGCCGTTTCAAATATTTGTGATCCGATATGTGAATGAATTCCTAACACATTATAATTTGATTTTTGTAAAGCAAGCTCAATTGCTTGCATCGCTTGACCATTTGACACGCCAAATCCAAATTTCGAATCATCTTGACCTGTTGTAATATATTCATGTGTGTGCGCCTCTACTCCAGGCGTTACACGAATTAATATGTTCACAAATTTCCCATGTTGCACTGCTAAATCATGCAAAATCTCTAATTCTAAGAAATTATCTACGACAAAACAACCAATATTCGCCTGAAGAGCCATCACAATTTCTTCATCTGTTTTATTATTTCCGTGAAAATGAATACGCGATGCCGGAAATCCTGCTTGAAGCGCAGTATATAATTCCCCTCCAGAAACAACATCTAATGACATATTCTCTTCACGAGCCACTCGGCACATCTCCATGCACAAGAACGCCTTGCTTGCATATGCTACTTGGTAAGAGAAACCACTTTCTTTAAAAGCACGATGAAACGCGCGGCACTTTCCTCGAATAGACTCTTCATCGTATACATAAAGTGGTGTTCCATATTGTTTTGCTAGCTGCGTCGTATCGCACCCTCCAATTTCTAAGTGTCCTTGCCCATTGATTCGGCTTGTGCCGTGTAAATACATTTGAATTCCTCCCTTATTTCCTCTAAAACTCATAACCCCAATCTTCTATTCATTGCAGCACGCTTTTAGATAGACAAAAAACGCGCGGAACAATGTTCACACGCGTTTCTTATTAGGAAAAATATATATTGAAAAAATAAACGAGTTGTTATCTCCTCAAAATAAGAAACCGCATCAACATCTCCAAATAGCTCTCCATAAAATAATCTTATGACAGTACTACATTTATTCAATGCAGTCCCAATATATGAATAAGATGGTTATTCTTATATTTCGGCAATAGTCCCTTTCAACCTATGATCACAGATTCCATTAAATCTCCCATAGCTTACTCTTTCCTATCGCGGCCTCTACCTTTGAGAGTAGATGAGGTAAGTCTATTTAATTTTCAAACATCTAATTGTTGCTATTAACAATACCAAAGGACCATTTTATTTGTCAAACAATTTTTTACATTGTTTTTTTACAGTTTAATTTCGTTTCATTTGGTAAGCGCTTTACTATTACCTTTGTTACTTCCCATTCGCCCTCTTCATTATTAAATGTAATCGTTACCTTCTCAAATGGTGGAACAATTTTCCCACCAACCTGCTCATACTTCGTCACTTCAATACTCGCTTGAAATAAATAGGTACCGCTATACACTTTTTTTAAACTGATGATTTTCGGACATTGATAAGGTTTTAAGCTCCCATATTGTTTTTCAATTGCTTTATTTATTTTTGGAAATAAAACAGAATAAAGGGCATCTTCCATAAGAGGTGCATCATATTGGGCTATCGACACACTCGGTGAAGCAAAAAGTATAACACTACTGCATACTATAAAATATAATAATTTTCGCATTATAACCTCCGTATTGTTACACGATTCTTTCTGCGCACGATAGTAATCATACATAGAAACTCCGTTATATTGTCTCCTACTGCCCTTTTTCTACTCAATTATTATAAAAAAGTCCACAACTCTCTTTTATTTTCGTATAATGATACTCATAGTATAATAAACATAATAATAAAGGACTGTTCGTATATATAAAATGAGGCGCTAATCAAACCGGCTCACAAGGACGGTCATGCTTTTTAGGAGAGGAGTATATTATGCTACAACGTCTGTTTCCAAAACTGCGATTTGCACTCGTTGCAGTCGTTTTATTATGGATAAAAACATATATTGTGTACAAGCTAGCATTTGATATTAAAATTGATAATTTCTTTGAAGAATTTATGCTTTTTATTAATCCACTAGCTGCGCTACTTTTATTTTTCGGTTTTGCATTATTTGCATCTAAACACCGAAATCGCATTATAGTTGGAATTAGTTTTGTACTATCATTCATTTTATTTGGAAATGCAATGTTTTATGGGTTTTATAACGATTTCGTTACGTTCCCAGTATTATTTCAAACAAATAATATGGCTGATTTAGGGACAAGTATAAAAGAACTCTTTACGTATAAAACATTACTCTTATTTGCAGATGCGATTATTTTAATGTTTCTTTCGCGTAAATTCCCGACATTTTGTGACAAGACGCCGCTTTCTCGCTCTGAGAAGCGAACTTTCTTTAGCGGTGTAACAGTTCTACTAGCATTACAAATTGTTGTTTCAGTTATTTATAAACCACAAATGTTCTCACGTTCATTTGATCGTCAAACTGTCGTGAAAAATTTAGGTTTATACACATATCATCTATTTGATATTACACTTCAATCTAAATCTTCAGCTGAACGTGTATTTGCAAGTGGTGACGGGTTCTCTGAAATTAAAAACTATACAGACTCAAAAGATAAGCAAGTTGATAAAAACTTATTTGGAGCTGCAAAAGGTAAAAATGTCATTTTGATTTCAATGGAATCTACACAAAGTTTTGTTATTAATAAAAAAATAAATGGAAAAGAAATCACTCCATTTTTAAACGAATTTATTAAAGATAGTTTTTATTTCGATAATTTCTACCATCAAACAGGACAAGGCAAAACATCTGATGCAGAATTTATCGTTGAAAATTCACTTTATCCGTTAGACCGCGGTTCTGTATTCTTTACTCACGCAACAAATGAATACACAGCTACACCAGAACAGTTAAAGAAATACGGATATTCTTCTGCTGTCTTCCATTCAAACGATAAAACGTTTTGGAATCGTGATGTAATGTATCCTGCACTTGGATATGATCGTTACTTTAATTTAAATGATTACGTAGGCACAGAACAAATGTCTGTCGGTTGGGGATTAAAAGATAAAGAGTTCTTTGAACAATCTATTCCAAAGCTAAAATCTTTACCACAGCCGTTCTATACAAAATTCATTACTTTAACAAACCATTTTCCGTTTCTTCTAAATCCAGAAGACCAATATATTGATGAGTTCAATTCAGAAAGTGGTGTTGTAAACCGTTACTTCCCAACTGTTCGTTACACGGATGAAGCTCTTAAACGATTTATTAAACAATTAAAAGAAGAAGGACTATATGATAATTCCGTTATTGTCATTTACGGAGACCATTACGGTATTTCTGAAAACCATAACGCAGCTATGGCTCAGTTCCTTGGGAAAGACGCTATTACACCGTTTGATTCTATGCAATTACAACGCGTCCCTCTCATTATTCACGTACCTGGTCAAGAAGGAAAAGTCATTTCTAAAGTATCTGGTCAAATTGATATTAAACCAACGCTACTTCATTTACTTGGTATTAAAACAAATCAATCGGTTGAATTTGGAACTGACTTATTTATTAAAGAAGAAGACCCACTTATGGTAATGCGTGATGGTAGCTTCGTTTCGGAAGATTATGTGTATACAAAAAACATGTGTTATAAACGAAATACGGGTGAAGAAGCGGACTTTTCATTATGTCAACCGAATATTGAAAAAGCAAAAAATGAATTAAAACTCTCGGATAAACTCATTTATGGAGATTTATTACGTTTCGATCCTAACAATCGGTATAAAACTGGAACAATGACAACGAAATTTGAATAATACAAGAAGCAACTTTATAAAAGTTGCTTCTTTTTTCACTTATTTTTCAAATCATTCTTCTATGAAATCTTTCACAAATTGGGAATTTTTTTCGTATGAGGAAGAAATTTATGGTATGATAAAATAAGTAAACTTTCATACACTAATTAAGAATTTATTACAGAAAGCAAGGGATCAGATTTTGTATAGAGCAGCTATTCCAAACTTATTTACGCTCGGAAATTTATATAGTGGATTCTTGTCAATCGGCTATGCATCTTTAGGATATTATAAATCAGCTGCTATTTTAGTACTTATCGGGATGATGTTAGATAGTCTTGATGGGCGTGTTGCTCGTTTATTACGTGTTGATTCACAAATGGGAAAAGAACTTGACTCACTTGCAGATGTCGTAACATTTGGTGCCGCACCTGCTGTTCTTATGTATTACACATCTTTCTCCAATTATGGAATCATCGGACTATACATAGCGGGACTATTCCCTCTTTTCGGAGCATATCGTTTAGCACGATTTAATGTAACGCCATCTTCTACTTCAATGAAATATTTCACTGGGGTACCGATTACAGCAGCGGGAGGGCTTGTTGCTTTCTTAACATTATTTTCACATACCATTCCAAAAATCGTTCTTATTACAGTATTTGTAACGTTCGCATTTTTAATGGTGAGCCGCATTCGTATCCCAAGTTTAAAAGATGTACCAATCCCACGATATAGCATCATTATTACACTATTTTTAGTTGGAATCATTATCACAATGTACCAAACAGGGTTCGGTAATTTTTCTGTTTTCTTATTCATTGCTATTCCACTATATATTTTGTATATGCTATCTCAATTTCTTAGACAAAGACCATCTAAAAGAGCAAATAAAGACAAATAAAAAAACCTTCCGATTCCGGAAGGTTTCTTTTTATTTTGTAACGAATACTTTTTGATTTACAGGTGTTACAGGCTCTTCACCGTTTAATACGGATAAAATATTTCTTACTGCCATTTCCGCCATCGCATCACGCGTTTCGAATGTTGCATTTCCTACGTGAGGAGCGAGTACTACATTCTTTAATCCTTTTAGCTCTTCCGTAATTTTCGGTTCAAATTCAAACACATCAAGAGCTGCCCCTTCAATTTCATTCGTTTTTAATGCATGAGCAAGTGCTGCTTCATGCATTATTGGCCCACGTGAAGCATTTATAATATACGCTGTTTTCTTCATCATTTTGAACTGTTCTTCATCAATCATATGATGCAATTTCGGATTATACGCACAGTTAATTGTAATAAAGTCTGCCGTTTGTAATAATTCTTCCAATGTTACATATGTTGCTTCCAGTCCACTTTCAGCTTCAGGCTTTCGGTTTGGTCCTGTATATAAAACATTCATTCCAAACGCTTTCGCACGCTTTGCAACTGCCTTTCCGATTTCTCCAAGGCCAATAATTCCAATTGTCTTCCCATGTACTTCGCGGCCTAAGAAAAATAACGGTGCCCATCCGTTAAATCCAGTTGTACGACATAACGTATCACCTTCAGGAATTCTACGTGCAGCTGCTAAAAGAAGTGCAAATGTTAATTCAGCTGTCGCTTCTGTTGATACTTTCGGTGTATTCGTTACCGAAATCCCTTTTTCTCCAGCGTACGTGTAATCAATATTATCGTAACCAGCACCATAGTTTGCAACAATCTTTAAATGAGGTGCCGCATCAATCACTTCTTTTGTCACCTTTGTAGAAAGTAGGCTTAACAATGCATCTTTATCTTTTACACGCTCTGTTAATTCATCTAAAGAAATTAACGCCTCTTTATCGTACATTTCTACATCATGATCCTTTAATAGTTCTAATCCGATTGCTGGAATTTTCCCTGCTACTAATATTTTTGCCACTACTAACACCTCTTCTATAGAAAATAAGATAGCTCTTATCTTTCATTGTAAGAAATCCACATATAAAAACCAAGGAATTTGATTATAGTTTTGTAAATCGACACTTTTCCATGAAAAAAGAGGAGATGCAAGTCTCCCCTCTTCTTATGCTTTCTCTTGTGATTCTTTTCCAAGCTTCACATCGATCGTTCCTTCTGCAACTGTATCACTAATTTGTTCCTCAATAACGGATTGAGATGTAGCATTCGTTTCAGAAGTATAGGCTTGTTGCTGTGCACCTTGTACATTTTGTTTATTTTGTTGTTTCGCCATTTCTTTACCCTCCTTTTTATTCTTTCTTATTTTGAACAAAAAGGTGGGTTTTCATCAAAAAATCATGATCATTTTAAAATTGTAACTTCTTCTTCAAACAATCTCATCGTTCTTACTCGTTTCGTAAATGTAGCTACATGCGAAATACCATGATTGCGTAACGTCTTTATATTCTCTTCCACATATTTCCCTAAATGATTCGGATAATGAGCATCTGAAGAGAGTGTAATCGGGACCCCGTGCTTAGCTAATACTTGTAAATACAGTGGACTCGGGCACATCTCGCGCACAGGGTAGCGATAGTACAATCCCGCATTTATTTCCGTTGCTGTATTTGTTTCTACTAACGCACGCGCAATTCCCTTATAATAAGAGAGTTGTTCATTCTCATCTAGCCGGTAATTAAATACTTTTATGTTATCAAGATGAGCTATTATATCAAATAACTCAGAACGAACTGCACACTCCACTGTTTTGAAAAACGTATCATATAAAGCATATAAGTCATGTTCCTTAAAATATTCTTTCGTATCTGGATTATCAAATCCCCATCCATTTAAAAAATGAACAGAACCAATTACATAATCAAAATCTCCTAATGCGAGTAAAGATTGTAATTGTTGTTCACCACCAACAAAATAATCGGCTTCAATTCCAAGTTTAAGCGTAACACCTCTTTTACTCCACCGTTCTTTTGCCTCTTCAATTGCCTTTATAAAATCATGTAGTGACGCTACCCTTACTTGGTCTAACCATTCCTTCTGTAAACGCCCAAGCCTCGAATCACTAATATCGACATATCTTTCATAGTATTCTTTCGCTTCATAAAAACGGTATAAATGATCGACAATCCCAACTTCTTTTATTCCTTTTCGCAAAGCTTCTTCTAAATATAAATCAATCCATTTCGTTGTAAATGGCCCTTCTTTCACACGTCTTTGCAGGCGTTCTTGTGTTTTCACAAGCCATTCCATAGAATGTTTTTCTTCTTTAAGCGGTTCATAATGTTGCAGTGCTTCATTTACTTTAGCTAGCCATCCTATTGAATACGGCCCTTCTTCTAAATGAATGTGATAATCCACTTTCATACATATTCCCCCTTATAATGTATCTATTTCTCTTCTGTCCCCTACTCTCGAAAGCTTCCCATTTCTTTCTGTTACTTCCTCCATAATATCTTCTAATGATATATTTTTTTCGGCTAATAAAACGAAGCAGTGATACAGTACATCAACCATTTCTTTCACTAACTCTTTTTTATCATTATTTTTAGATGCGATAATTACTTCCGTACATTCCTCACCAATTTTCTTTAAAATTTTATCTTCTCCTTTTGAAAACAAGTAATTTGTATATGATTGAGGTAGTGGATTTCTCTTTCGTTCTTCAATTGTTTTAAATAGTAATGTAAAGGCGTTTTCCATATGTATCCCCCTATATAATTTTGTAGTGAAAACATGTCTTCTCTCCCGTATGACAAGCAGGTCCCACTTGCTTAACGACGACAACAATTGAATCTTGATCACAATCTAAATAAAGAGATTGCACAGATTGGATATTTCCTGATGTTTTTCCTTTATTCCATAACGACCTTCTTGAACGAGAATAAAACCACGTTCTTTTCGTCTCTAGCGTTTTTTCATATGCTTCTTCATTCATATAAGCTAACATTAAAACTTCTTTTGTACCTTCTTCAATTACGACTGCTGGTAGTAGTCCTTTTGAAAAGTTAGGTTTCATAACCGCACCCCAACATTTGCATTTCTTAATTTTCTCTTTACGTCCTGCACTGTCGCCTCACCATAATGAAAGATGGATGCCGCTAAAGCTGCATCAACTGTTGTCTTTTGAAAAACTTCTATAATGTGATCAGCATGACCACATCCGCCTGACGCAATGACTGGTACGGAAACACTTCTTGAAATTTCTTCTGTTAAGTGAAGGTCATATCCGTTTTTCGTTCCATCTGCATCCATACTCGTTAATAAAATTTCGCCTGCTCCTAGCTCAGTAACACGCTTTGCCCACCAGATTGCATCCATTCCCGTATCAACTCTTCCGCCGTTCACATATACATTCCACTTACCTTCTGCTACTTTTCTAGCATCAATTGCGACAACGATACATTGTGAGCCAAAGTGTTCTGCCCCTTCTTTGATTAACTTCGGATTTCGCACTGCCGCTGAGTTAATTGAAACTTTATCTGCTCCAACTCTTAGTAAATTGTACATATCTTTAACACTTGAAATCCCCCCTCCAACTGTAAGAGGAATAAATACTTTTGAAGCCGTTTTTTCTACAACATCTATAATCGTTTTTCGTCCTTCATGCGTTGCCGTAATATCTAAAAATACTATTTCATCTGCTCCCGCCTCGTTATATAAAGCGGCTATTTCAACAGGATCACCGACGTCTTGTAACCCTATAAAATTTACACCTTTTACGACTCGCCCTTCTTTCACATCTAGACAAGGAATAATTCGTTTCGCTAACATAACTTTGTTACCTCTAATACTTCTTCTAAATCAATCGTTTTCTCATAAAGAGCCTTACCAATTATGACGCCGTATATATTCATATCATTTAACTTTTTCACATCTTGAATAGATGCCACTCCTCCAGAAGCAATAAGACGAATAGAAACGCTTTTTTGTAGTAACTCCAATTGCTCTATATTCGGCCCTGCAAGCGTCCCGTCTTTCGAAATGTCTGTAAACACAATCGTTTGAACACCTACATTTTCCATTTGCTTCGCTAAATCAATGTAAGAAATTTCAGACACATCAAGCCAACCTCTCGTTGCTACGAAACCATTTTTCGCATCAATGCCAACAATGATTTTTTCTTTATATAGAAGAACTGCTTCTTCTAAAAATGCCTTATCATAAAGAGCGGCTGTTCCTAAAATCACTTTGTCTACCCCTGCTGACAATAGCTTCTCTACCGCTATAAGCGATCGAATTCCTCCTCCAACTTGCACTGGAATTCGTACCGCCTTACAAATTCGTTCAATGACGGACAAGTTTAACGACTCGCCAGCAACTGCACCATCTAAATCAACAATGTGCAACCTTTTTGCTCCAAACTTTTCAAATATAATCGCTTGCGCAATCGGGTCTTCATTCATTACTGTTTCTTTACTAAACTCTCCTTGATAAAGTCTAACGCAGCGGCCCTCTTTTAAATCGATAGCTGGGAAGATTTCCATGCTTCTACCACTCCTTTGAAATTTTTCAACATTTGCATTCCTATGTCACCACTTTTTTCAGGATGAAACTGTGCGCCATATATACTTCCTTTTGCTACAAAACCAGGTACGTTCACTCCATATTCACTTATTCCATACACAATTTCATTTGGACAATCTGCGTAATAAGAATGGACATAATATACGAAAGAACCGTCCTCTACTCCATTCCAAAGTGCTGTTTCTCCCTCTTTCTTTAACTCATTCCATCCCATATGTGGAATTTTATAAGGAACCTTTAACTTTCTAATAACACCTGGCAATAAACTTAATCCGTTACAGTCTTGTAGTTCCTCACTTTTTTCAAATAAAAGCTGCATTCCTAAGCAAATGCCTAGAAGCGGTTTTCCTGAACGTCCGACTTCTTTTAACACACTCACTAAATTTTTTTCTTCCAATACATTCATCGCTTTTGGAAATGCACCTACTCCTGGTAAAATTACTCCATCACTTCTAAGGATTTCTTCTTTCTCACTCGTTATGATATACGCTGCTCCAATATGCTTTAATGCTTGTTCTACACTACGAATATTTCCCATTCCATAATCTATAATGGCAATCAATTACAACATCCCTTTCGTTGAATTTACACCAGTAATGTTGGCATTTCTTTCGACTGCTTCTCTAAGCGCTCTACCAAACGCTTTAAATAATGCTTCAATTTTGTGATGTGTATTGCTTCCGTATAAGATGCGAGCATGTAATGTAATATTGGCAGCATGAGCAACTGCTCTAAAAAACTCTTCCGTTAGTTCTGTATCAAAATCCCCTAGCTTCGGATTTGTTAGTTCTCCTTGAAATACAATATACGAGCGTCCGCTTATATCAATTGCAACAAAACCTAAAGACTCATCCATCGGTACATATGCGGAGCCGTAACGGTTAATCCCCTCTTTACTTTGCAATGCTTCTTTCAAACAATTTCCGAGTACAATTCCAACATCTTCAACTGTATGATGCGCATCAACATATACATCGCCTTCCGCCTCCACTTGCAAACCGAATCTTCCATGCCTTGCAAATAAAGTTAGCATATGATCAAAAAATCCAACTCCCGTTTGTATAGAAACGTCCTTTCCTTCATCAAGCTGCAAACTTAATTTTATTTTTGTTTCTGTCGTCTCACGTATTTGACTAGCTTCTCGCATCATTCTTCCTCCTCAAATCTTATTTGAATTGCTCTCGCATGCGCATATAACCCTTCTTTATTGGCAAGTTCTACAATATGATGTTGTACATCTCTTAACGCTTCCTCTGTATAAGACAAGAAGCTTGATTTTTTCACGAAATCATCAACTGATAACGGCGAGAAAAACCTTGCCGTTCCACTTGTCGGTAACACGTGATTCGGCCCTGCTAAATAATCACCGAGTGGTTCTGGTGCATATGGTCCAAGAAAGATTGACCCTGCATGTTTCACATAAGCTAGTGCATTCATCGGTTCTTTTATATGTAACTCTAAATGTTCCGGGGCGATTTCATTCGATAATTGTAGTGCCTCATCTAAAGAAGGAACGATAAAAACAGCTCCATTTCTATTTATCGATTTACGTGCAATTTCGCTTCTTGGTAATGTTTCTAACTGTCTTTCTATCTCTTTTTCTACCTCTTTTGCTAACTCTATATTCGTTGTAATACAAATTGCTGTTGCTCTCTCGTCATGTTCTGCTTGTGATAATAAATCAGCAGCAATATATTTTGCATTTCCTGTTTCATCAGCGATAACTACAATTTCTGACGGTCCGGCAATCATATCAATATTCACTACTCCGTATACTTCTCGTTTCGCCAAAGCAACGTACAAATTTCCCGGTCCAACTATTTTATCCACTTTCGGAATCGATTCCGTCCCGTATGCTAATGCAGCAATTGCTTGCGCGCCACCTATCGTATAAATTTCATTTACTCCTGCAAGGCCTGCAGCAACTAAAATATGTGGATCAATTCCTCCTTCTCTCGGCGGTGTTACCATTACAATCTTTTTCACACCAGCGAGTTTTGCTGGCAATACATTCATTAATACCGACGAAGGATATGAAGCAGTTCCGCCTGGCACGTATACTCCTACATTCTCTAACGGCCGAATGATTTGTCCTCTAATGATGCCTTCACTCTCGCAATCGAATATAGATTGCCTTTTTTGCTTTTCATGATACGAAATAATATTTTTCTTCGCCTCTTGTAACGCTTCTAAAAATGAACTCTCGACAAACATACTCGCTTGTTTTATCTCTTCTTCACTTACGCGAAATTCTTTAACCTTTACACCATCAAACTTTTTTGTATAAAAAGACAGAGCCTCATCCCTACTCTCCCTTACATTTTGAACGATTTCACTTACACTTCTTTGAACAGTTTCTTCTATTATATTAGCGTTTTCTCTTAGCAATTTTATTTTCGATAACGCCTCTTTGAAATCTTCATAAACGACTTCCATTTTAATCCCCCTATTTTCCTGATAAAATTTCTTGTTCCATCATATTTATAATACTGAATATTTCGTCTTTTTTAGTTTTTAATGCAGCCTTATTTACAATCATTCGAGCGGATATAGAACACATTTCTTCAAATACAATGAGCCCGTTTTCTTGTAATGTTTTTCCTGTTTCAACAATATCAACAATCGCATCTGCCAATCCAAGAATAGGCGCAATTTCTACCGAACCTTCTATTTTTATAATTTCTACATCTTCTCCTTTATCATGAAAATAGTTAGAAGTAATATGTGGATATTTCGTCGCAATACGTTTCTTCCGGTAGCTCTTCGCGTTATAAGTAGGAATAGAAGCAACACAAAACTTACACACACCTACTCCTAAATCCAACATTTCATAAATATCTTTCTCATTTTCCATTAAAACATCTTTTCCAACGACTCCAATATCAGCTACTCCATGTTCCACATAAGTAGCAACATCTACTGCTTTCACTAAAATAAATGAGATATCTGTATTTTTACTTTGAAAGACAAGCTTTCGTCCTTTATTTTTGAGTTCTGAACAATCAATTCCAATTTGCTCAAAGAGCGGAATAACATGTTTTTCTAATCGTCCTTTCGTTAACGCAATTTGAATGTTACGCATGAAGTTTCTCCTTCTTTCTGGACTACCCATTTTTCTTTCCACACATATTCCACTAATGATTCGTTTTTTGCCTCAACGACCGTTCCGATTTGATTTTTTCTTGCAAATTGAAAGGTGTCATTTACATTAGAGAATAAAGATAGCTCTACTTTTTTTCCGTCCTTTTGAAGTAAACTACGTAATCGTTCCGCTTCTGCTAATCTATTTAACTCATAATGAATTATCATATCTATTCTCTTTCGTTCATATGGCTCTTGTTGCTCTTGTAGCGCCTTCACAATTTGATTGACTTGCACCGCGAGTCCGACAGCCGGCCGCATTTCTCCAAAATTTCCAATTAACTCATCATATCTTCCGCCACTAACAATTTCTTCCCCAATTTCATATATATACCCTTTGAAAATAACGCCTGTATAATAATCCAGATGTTGAATCATCCCTAAATCAATTGATATGTAAGATCCATAGCCTAGTTTTTCAATCGCTTCATATATTTCTTTCACTCTTGCAATAGCCATTCTCATTTCATTACTTGAGGCGAGTTTTTCTGCTTCCTCAATCACTTCTAAATTCCCAAATAGCCTTGGTAATTTCTCCAGCAATCTGACTGTTTCATCACATCGATCTAATTTCTTTTCTCTAATAAAATTTGATAGAGCAGCATAATTTTTACTTTCAATATACGTTCTAAGTACTCTCTCTTCTTCCTCATGAATAGAGAGCTTTTTTACAATACATTTATATAACTGTACTTGCCCAATCTCTATTGTAAAAGATTGCACTTTTAACTTTTGAAGTGATTGAATGACGCTTATAACACATTCAATTTCCGCTCTTACATTATCAATCCCAATAATTTCAATACCACTTTGTACAATCTCATTATATTTTCCAGTGAGAGACTCATTCGCTCGAAATACATTCCCGCTATACGTCACTTTAAGTGGCATATCACATCTCTGCGTTCCAATCACTCTCGCTAAAGGAATTGTCATATCAGGACGCAATACGATAATCCTTCCTTTTTCATCAAAAAATTTATACATCTTTTCTTCATCTATCGGTCTATTTTGAAAGGCAAACACATCATAAAATTCTATTGTTGGTGTCCTTATTTCTTCATAACCTCTCTCTAAAAAAGTACGCCTTAATTTTTGCTCCACTTCTTCAATTAACGTACATTCTTCGAATAAATAATCTCTCGTTCCATTTGGGTTTGCACGCTTCCATTTTGTCATCTAAATTCTCACGCCTTTCCCTTTCTACTATATGTCTATTTCATGCACCTAAACCGAAAATAAAAAGAGCCTTGTAGATAAAATATACCTACAAGGCTCTTTCGTAGCGTGTAGGTACAACGGGAATAACCCTTGCACCTACACGTTTTCACGCTAGGTTCAAGGGCTTTATGTATGATGATGTAGTTGTGTAAGCATTTTAATAGATTGCATTGTTTTCATAATACTTACTCCCTTTCTCCTCTAATTTTTACATAGTATATAATACTTAATTCTAAATGTAAATAGATTTCGAACATTCCGTTATTTTTTAATATAAAGCTCTTTCCCTTTCATATCCTACAATTTCTTGTTCATATTGCATTGTAATACTAATTTCATCTAGTCCATTTAATAATTTCTCTTTCCACATTTTCTCGATTGTAAAATGAAACCTGTTCGTACTCGTTGTAATGACTTCATTCTCTAAATCTACTTCTATCTGTTCTCTCGCATCTGTTTTGGCAAGTTGTTCCCGCATTTCTTTATCCATTACAATTGGTAACATACCATTCTTCATACAATTCATATAAAAAATATCTGCAAACCCACCAGCAATAATAGTGCGGAAACCATAATCAGCAAGCGCCCACGGAGCATGTTCTCTTGAAGAACCGCAACCAAAATTATCACCTGTAATTAATATACTTGCTCCTTTTCTATCTAGTGCATTAAGTGGAAAATTAGGGTTTTCATGGCGGTTATTATCATAACGCCATTCATCGAATAAATATTTTCCAAATCCCGTCCTTTCAATTCTCTTTAAATATTGCTTCGGAATAATTTGATCTGTATCAATGTTATCATTCATCAGTACTGCGGCAGTACCTTTATGAATACGAAATGGCTCCATCATAACTCTCCTTTCTAGTATCAACAAAATGACCATATAACGCAGCTGCTGCCGCCATTGCTGGGCTAACTAAATGTGTTCGTGCTCCTTTTCCTTGTCTCCCTTCAAAATTTCGATTTGAAGTGGAAGCACAATGTTCTCCTTCAGGTACTTGATCTGGATTCATTCCAAGACACATGGAACATCCAGGTTCTCTCCATTCAAATCCTGCTTCTTCAAATATGCGATGTAGTCCTTTTTGCATCGCTGCTTCCCTTACTCTTTTCGATCCAGGCACAACGAGTGCTCGCACACCTTCTTTTACCTTTTTCCCTTTCACAACAGATGCAGCAATTTCTAAATCAGAAAGCCTGGAATTTGTACAGGATCCAATGAAGACATGCTGAACTGGAATATCATACGTGCTTTGTCCAGGGCTTAATCCCATATAAGAAAATGCTCTTTCGTCATTTACATCATGCTTTTCTGGCAACCTTTCATCAATACGAACACCCATACTCGGATTTGTTCCCCACGTAACGTACGGTGCTAAATCCGTAACGTCAATTAAAATATGTAAATCATACATTGCGTCTACATCTGTATAAAGTTCAGACCATTTTTTCTCGAAAGTTTCATAGTCTTTCGGTGCATATTTACGCCCTTTTACGTAAGCAAATGTTTTTTCATCCGGCGCGATAATACCTGCTTTTGCTCCTCCTTCAATTGCCATATTGCAAAGCGTCATTCTCTCTTCCATTTCCATAGATTCAATCGTCTCTCCGTAAAATTCCATTACGTATCCAGTTCCAACTGCTACACCGTACTTTGAAAGGAGATGCAAAATAATATCTTTTGCATAAACACCTTTCTGTAATTTTCCTTTTAACTCAATGCCCATCGCTTTCGGTTTACGTTGCCATAACGTTTGCGTTGCCAATACATGTTCCACTTCACTCGTACCAATGCCGAATGCTAGCGCACCAAACGCACCGTGCGTTGCTGTATGACTATCACCACAAACTATTGTTTTGCCTGGCTGCGTAAGCCCGAGTTCTGGTCCAATAACATGAACGATCCCTTGCTCTTCATCTCCGATATCCGCTAATGGCACCTGAAATTGTTTACAATTTTCCCGAAGTGTATCTAGTTGCTGCTTCGCAATGCGATCAGTAATATTCCAAACATCTTTCGTTGGGATATTATGATCCATCGTTGCGAATGTTAAATCTGGTCTACGGACCGTTCGATTTGTAAGCCGCAAGCCTTCAAAGGCTTGCGGTGACGTTACTTCGTGAACAAGGTGCAGATCGATATATAATAAATCCAATCCATTTTCGTTTGTCGTAACTACGTGTCTTTCCCAAAGTTTATCTAGCAACCTTTTCCCCATTATCTTCCTCTCCCTACTAACGCTTGCTCTTCCATTTCTTGCATAACTGCCTTCGTAAATGAAGTTGTCGTTTCAGTCCCGCCGATATCGGCTGTACATTTTCCTGATTTAAGGACTGCTGAAATGGCTTCTTCAATTGCACACCCTTCTCTCGTTAATCCGAACGATTGCCCAAGCATCATTGCAACAGAGCGCATCATGGCAATTGGATTCGCCTTATTTTTCCCGGCAATATCTGGCGCTGATCCGTGAATAGGCTCGTATAATGAAGGTCCCTTTTCCGCGTGACTTGCTGATGGAAGCATTCCTAATGATCCAGCTAATACGGAAGCTTCGTCGCTCAAAATATCTCCAAATAAATTTTCCGTTACAATTACATCAAACCGCCCTGGATTCCGAATTAATTCCATCGCAGCAGCATCTACTAAAATATGTTCTAGTTCAACGTCTGGATAACGAAGTGCTACTTCTTCTGTCACATTTCTCCATAATTTACTAGACTCTAAAACATTCGCCTTATCAATCGATGTTACTTTTTTCTTCCGCTTACTTGCTAGTTGAAAAGCATACGAAACGATACGTTCAATTTCATGGCGATGATACGTAAGTGTATCTGTTGCTACTTCATCCGTTCGTTCTTTCGGATAAGAAAAATAAATTCCACCTGTTAACTCACGAACGACAACGAAATCAATTTCATCAGCCTTCTTTAATGGCGATAAATGGGCCGTTGCGCTTTCTACTGTTACAGGGCGAACGTTCGCAAATACACCAAGCCCTTTTCTTAAAGCTAATAATCCTTTCTCTGGTCTTTCTTTCGCACCATCCCACCTTGGTCCACCAACCGCTCCTAGTAATACCGCATCACTTGCTAAACAGGCGGCAAGCGTCCGTTGTGGTAATGGTTGCCCATTTAAATCGATAGCACTCCCGCCAAAGTACTCATCTTGCAAATGAAAATGATGACCATATAGCCTTTCTACCATATGCAATACTTCCTTCGCACTTTCCATAACTTCCGGTCCAACACCATCACCAGCTAAACAAACGATACGTTTTTCCAATTTCAACACTCCTTTAACTGAATTTTCAGAACTTAAATTTGATAGGTGAGAATAGCTCCTCTCACCTATCAAAAACTTATTTCACAAGCTGGATAAAAGATTTCAATTTCCCCGCTGCGTGGACATATGCTCTCGCCGACGCTTCCAATACATCTTGCGCAACACCAAAACCTGATACTTGATGCGTCCCTTCTTTTAATTCAACATGTACATGAGCCAGTGCATCTTGACCTTGTGTAATAGATTGTATGCGATAATCTGCCAATTCGCATTCTAATCCTAAAATTCTTTGGATTGCATTATAAATCGCTTCAATACTACCAGAACCAGTAGCTGCATCTTTGTATACATTTCCTTCTTCATCTTTTAATACAACTGTCGCGCATTGTGTACTATTTGATACGAAATGTACTTGCAGTTGCGTAATGGTATATTGCTGAGCCGCAAATGCTGCTTCTCCAAGCATAAGTGCACGTAAATCTTCCTCCGTAATTTCCTTCTTACGATCAGCTAATTTTTTAAACGCTTCAAACACCGCATCTCTTTCTTCCGTTGTAAATTCATAGCCAAGCTCTTTCATTTTTTCTGTAAACGCGTGACGGCCAGAATGTTTTCCAAGTACAAATAAGTTTTGAGATTCGCCTACTAACTCCGGTTCAATAATTTCATATGTTGTCACTTCTTTTAGAACACCGTCTTGATGAATTCCTGACTCATGAGCGAACGCATTTGCTCCAACGATCGCTTTATTTTTCGGTACAACCATACCTGTTAATCTACTTACTAATGTACTCGTCGCTTTAATTTCTTTTAGCGTCATAGAAGACTCCGCTTTATAGAAATCTTTTCTAATATGAAGAGCAACTGCGACTTCTTCTAGCGCTGCATTCCCTGCTCTTTCTCCAATTCCATTAATGGTTCCTTCTACTTGCAACGCTCCTCCTTCAACCGCAGCTAACGAATTTGCTACAGCCATCCCAAGATCATCGTGACAATGACAAGAGAAAATTGCTTTTTCATACGAAGGAACAGATTCTTGTAAGTATTTAAAAAGAGAATAATATTCTTCTGGATTCGTATATCCAACTGTATCTGGAATATTAATTACATTCGCTCCTGCACGAATCGCAACTTCTACTGCTTCAGCTAAAAAATCCCTTGCTGTTCTTGTCGCATCTTCTGCAGAAAATTGTACTGTCGGAAATAATGATTTACCGAGTGTAACCGAGCGGTGAATGCTATCTAATACATCTTCTTTTGACATACAAAGTTTATATTTCATATGAATATCACTCGTAGCTAAAAATACGTGTAAACGAGGATATACAGCACCTTTCACCGCTTCATATGCTCTTCGAATATCACTTTCTTTCGCCCTAGCTAAACTCATAACTGTAGCATTTTGAATCGTATTTGCGATGCGTTTTACCGATTGAAAATCCCCTTCGGAAGCTGCTGCAAAGCCAGCTTCCATGACATGAATCCCTAGTCTCTCTAATTGCCTTGCGATCTGCAATTTCTCTTGTTCATTTAAATTCACTCCTGGTGATTGTTCGCCATCACGTAGCGTCGTATCCATGAACAAAATTTTCTTCATATTACTTAACCCCTGCCTTTACTCGCGGTTGTACGAAAGGCATCATTTCACGTAATTTACGTCCAACTACTTCAATTTCATGTTCATTTTCTTTCTCATTTGTCGCATGGAAATTTGGTTTCCCTGCTTTATGCTCTGCAATCCATCCTCTTGCAAATGTACCATCTTGAATTTCTGCTAGCACTGCCCCCATCGCTTTCTTCGTATCTTCCGTTACAACTCGTGGTCCTGATACGAAGTCGCCCCACTGCGCTGTATCTGAAACTGAGTATCTCATATTTTCAAGTCCACCTTCATACATAAGGTCAACGATTAGTTTTAGTTCATGTAAACATTCAAAATATGCAAGTTCCGGCTGATATCCGGCATCAACTAACGTTTCAAATCCAGCTTTTACTAGCGCAGTTACTCCTCCGCAAAGTACAGCTTGCTCTCCAAATAAATCTGTTTCCGTTTCTTCTTTAAATGTCGTTTCTAGTACACCAGCTCTCGTCGCTCCAATTCCATCAGCATAAGAAAGTGCCTTTTCAGTCGCAACTCCTGTTGCATCTTGATATACTGCAAATAATGCAGGAACAGCTCCGCCTTCCGCAAATGTACGGCGCACAAGATGACCTGGACCTTTTGGTGCTACTAGAAATACATCTACATTCACTGGTGGTTTCACTTGATCAAAGTGAACGTTAAATCCGTGTGCAAAAACGAGAGAATTTCCTGCCTTTAAATTTGGCGCAATTTCCGCTTCATATACTTCGGGCTGCAGTTCATCCGGTAGTAAAATCATTACTACATCAGCCTGCTTTGCCGCTTCTGCTACTGTATATACAGAAAATCCATCTTCTTTCGCTTTATCCCAAGACTTCCCTTTTCTTAAACCTACTATTACATCAAATCCATTATCACGTAAATTTTGCGCATGCGCATGACCTTGCGAGCCGTATCCGATGATTGCTACTCTCTTTTCTTTTAATACATTTACCGTTACATCTTTCTCATAATAAACTTTTGCCATTTTCATTTCCCCCTATATTTAAATGATTATTGAATTAACATCACTTGCTTATCTTGCTTCTTCATACTGCGTGTAAATGCTGTTACACCTGTTCTAGCGATTTCTTTCAAACCGTATGGACGAAGTAATTCAATTAATGCCTCTACTTTCTCCTGCGTACCAGTTACTTGCACAACTATGGAATCCTTCCCAACATCTATTACAGTGGCTCGAAACGGCTCAATTAAACTATATAATTCTGCTCTTGCTACTGATGTTGCAACTTTAATAAGTGCAAGTTCTCTTGCGATCATCGCTTCTTCTGTAATATCTGATACTTTCAGAACATCAATTTGCTTATGAAGTTGTTTAATTAACTGCTCTACTTGCTGTTCATTTTCAACGTGTACAACAATCGTCATCCGCGATATGTCCGATGATTCTGTATGACCTACTGAAATGCTTTCAATATTAAAATGTCTTCGTGTCATAACACCTGTAATTCGGTTTAACACACCGCTTTGATTTCGAACTGTCGCTATAACAATTCTCTTCACCTTTTTTCCACTCCCTCCATTTGGTGAACACCTTTCCCTGGGGCAACCATCGGCATTACCTTTTCTGATTGAAGGACACGGCAATCAATTACGACCGGTTCTTGTAATTCAATCGCATGCTGTATTTGCTTCTTTGCAAGAAGTGGATCATCTATACGAACTCCTTTTATACCATACGCATTCGCAAGAGCAACGAAATCTGGTTGACACGATAGTAAAGAGTGCGAATATCTTTTGTTATAAAATTCATCTTGCCATTGTCTAACCATTCCTAAAGCTTCATTATTTAAAATAAATACTTTAACAGGTAAAGAGTGTTCTTTTAATACACTTAATTCTTGCAGCGTCATTTGAAATCCAGCGTCACCGACAATTGCAATAACTAGTTCTTCAGGCTTTGCAATTTGCGCACCAATTGCTGCTGGAAATCCGAATCCCATCGTCCCTAATCCTCCTGAAGTTACCCATTTATCTGGAGTTTTCAGCGGATAATATTGGGCTGCCCACATTTGATGTTGCCCAACATCTGTTGTTACAATCGCTTCTCCCTTCGTAATTTCATATAACATATCAATTGCATATTGAGGCTTAATACTTTCAGAGTTTCTTTTATAAGAGAATGGATATTGTTCTTTTCTCCCCTTTAATAAAGTGATCCATTCATGATGATTTTCTTTTCCCCCTTCTGGTTCAAGTAATACTTCCAATGCCCGCTTAGCACTTGCAACAATAGGAATTTCAGTCGGCACATTTTTTCCGATTTCTGCTGGGTCGATATCGATATGTGCGACAGTCGCTCCTTTAGCAAAATAAGCTAAATTTCCAGTAAGTCGATCATCAAATCTCGCGCCTACATTAATGAGTAAGTCGCATTCATATAACGCCATATTGGCTGTGTAAGAACCGTGCATTCCTCCCATCCCTAGAAAAAGTTCATCATCTGGCGGAAAGCCACCAAGACCAAGTAATGTATGCACAACAGGAATTTCATATTTACGCGCAAAACTTGTTAACTCTTTTGATGCTTTCGCATGCAATACACCTGCTCCAGCTAAAATTAACGGCTTATTTGCAGCACGAATTGCTTGTGATAATTTGTTTATTTGGAGTAGATTCGGTTCATAATTTGGGTTGTATCCTGGTAAATCCATTTGCACATTATTACATCGTTCTCCTTGCTCTACTACCATATCTTTCGGAAGATCGATCACGACTGGTCCTGGTCTTCCTGTTCTAGCAATATGAAATGCTTCTTTAATAATTCGAGGTAAATCTGAAGCCTTTCGCACTTGATAGTTATGTTTTGTTACCGGCATCGTAAGCCCCATAATATCAGCTTCTTGGAAAGCATCACTTCCAATTAACGTTGTTGCTACTTGCCCTGTAAATACAACAAGCGGTAACGAATCAATCATGGCATCTGCAAGACCCGTAATTACATTTGTAGCACCTGGCCCACTCGTTGCAATGACAACCCCTGGATTTCCAGTAATTCTGGCATATCCTTCAGCAGCGTGAATCGCCCCTTGCTCATGCCTTGTTAAAATATGCGGAATTTCACAGTCATAGAGTGCGTCATAAAGAGGTAAAACAGCACCACCAGGATAACCGAAAATCACTTCTACTCCTTCCTTTTCTAGCGCTTCTAACAATAGCTGTGCACCAGTTGCCAGTTTCTCTTCCGTTTTTGAAGACATTGTTCTTATAAGCCCCCTTTTTGAAAACATTTATCAATAAAAAAAATCCTACGTCCACACTCCAGCTATGTGCTGAAGGGACGAAAGATTTCGCGGTACCACCCTTCTTTGCAAGAATACTCTTGCCTCAGTGACCCATAAATGAGTCTAGCTAATAACGGAGCTACCGTCTAAGCCTAGACAAATGCTTCAGCTTAGCACTCAAGGGCGATGTTCGTCGACGTGAACCATCGGTTTTCAGCAACCACCGACTCTCTGTGAGGCTTCACAATCAACTACTCCTCCCTCTCAACGCTTTCTTATGTTATAAAAAGTTGTTATCCAACTTTATTTTCTTCGTAAATCTTCTCTCCATCTTCTATAACTAACTTTCGGAATTCTTCTAATAAACGATTCGTATGTGGACCCGTTTGCCCTAAACCAATCGTTCTACCATCTACTGTCGTAACAGCAATTACTTCAGCTGCTGTTCCTGTTAAAAATACTTCATCGGCTACATATACATCATGTCTTGTAAATAACTCTTCTCTAACGTCATATCCAAGTTTTTCACCAATCTCTAAAATAGCGTTTCGTGTAATACCTTCTAACGCTCCAGCAGAACTTGGTGGTGTAATTAATTTATTTCCTTTTACAATAAACACGTTATCCCCTGATCCTTCAGCTACATATCCTTGATCATTTAACATAAGCGCTTCTTGTACTCCAGCCAATTTCGCTTCGATGCGAACTAAAATATTGTTTAAGTAATTTAAAGATTTTACTTGAGGCGACAATACATCTGGACGGTTTCGGCGCGTTGCAACTGTTACAACTGGAATCCCTTTTTCATAATATTCTTGCGGGAATAAAGATAGTTGCTCTGCAATTACTACTACATTCGGTTTCTTACAAGAATCAGGATCTAATCCAAGATTTCCTGCTCCTCTCGATACAACTAGGCGAATGTATCCATTAGATAATTTATTTTGTCGAATCGTCTCAACAACAATATTCGTTACTTCATCTAAAGAATATGGAATTTCTAACATGATGGATTTTGCTGATTCATATAACCGGACAAGATGCTCTCTCAAACGGAAGACATTACCGCTATAAACTCGAATCCCTTCAAATACTCCATCTCCATATAAATAACCATGATCATATACTGAAACTTTTGCCTCGTCTTTTGGAACAAATTCTCCATTTAAGAAAATCCATTGCTCGTTCACTGGAAAGCGCCTCCTATGTTCTATGAATTTTTTATTGTTTCCTAGTTTACTCTCCTTTCTAAATAAATCAAGATAATTTTTAGAAAATTTATAATTTTTAATCGTACGTACATCTTTGATTATATTGATTTAACAGCATTGTTAACGTTTACAAAAAGTCAAAAAATTTTTTTCGCCAATTTTCACTAAAAAAAATATTTGTTTAAAAGAAGGATTTTCATCAATTGATACGAATCTATTGTATTCAATAAACGGACGTCCGTTTTTATAAATTCGGGAATATACAACGACTTTTGCTGAAAAAGGGGGAAAATAATAAAAATAACGCTGTCTAAAAATAACATTCATACTTTTCATTTCGGAATCATAATCCTATTTTTAAAAAACAATTTGTCAAAATGAAGGAGGAAATCAATATGGCGTGTGTACAAATTAAAGGAACGAGACAAGAAGTAGTAGAAATGCTTCAACTATTTGATCTAATGGATACGAAAGGTTTTTGTAAATTCGATAACTATGTAGAGGTAGAACCAAATCATAAAGATCATAATAACTTTATTGCTTCAATCGATATCCATTCAAATACTTCTTCTACTCAAGACACTTTAAACGATCAATTCGTAAGTCAAATGCTTACTGGTGTATATAACGACTAAATATAGTGATACTTTAATCAAACTATCCGTAAATAGCAGATAAATATATGTTTCCTACCATCTTTGCATAAATATATGCGATGTACTTGAGCATACTAGCAACTAGATGGTAGGAGGTGAGAATTATGGCTAGAATTGGCGTTGAAAACTCATTAACAGATGTTCAGCAAGCCCTTCAGCAACAAGGACATGAAATTGTTACCCTTAACTCCGAACAGGATGCACAAGGATGCGATTGTTGTGTTGTAACTGGGCAAGATTCCAATATGATGGGGATTGCAGATGCATCAATTAAAGGATCGGTAATTACAGCTCACGGTTTAACAACAGATGAAATTTGTCAGCAAGTTGAGAGCCGCACTTAAATTTCATATATAAAAAGAAAGAGGACTCCTTTTGAAAAGGAGTCCTCTTTTTTATATTCACCTAACGGGAAAGTAACATATATACTGGATGAAAGCCCTACCTCTCTCTCATCATTACGGTTCCACTGACCGCTCCTTGATTCACTAGTATACATATAAAGCTTACAAGCACAATTTATAGGGTTTGTTCACAAAAGTTGTTGGTAAAATTACCCGATCTTTCGCAAACTTTTCGTATTGTATTCATAAGAGTTATTTACTTTACACTAGCTGTAACCGAGACACGAATTAAAATTTTAACACCAATACAATAACTTGTCAACATTTTTTACAAATTAAAAACAGACAGTAACGGTTTGTCTGTTTTAGAATGGAGCCTTTTCTTTTATTACATATACAACAAAGCCGCTTACTAACATACATAAGCCAACTACTAAGTTTTTGATATTAATCATAAATTCCTCTCCCTTATTCCACACATCATATATATTTAAAGTTCAATTATTCCGATCATCCTAAAGCGCACTTTTTCTAATATATCATAATTCCTAAAAAATGCAAGTTCACTTTTGACGATTATTTACAAATTTATCTACAGTGCCTGGTACAGTATTTAAAGCCTTCTCAATTAAATGTGTGCTACTATTGAGGTGCAGTACTTGCACACCGTTAGAACCAACTACTAAAAAAGCAACTGGACTAATAGAAACCCCAGCCCCGCTCCCGCCTCCAAATGGATGACTCTGTTTGTGCTCTTTATGTTGCCCTTGTCCGTTCTTATGTTTTTCAGAAATAAAATCACCTTTAAAGTCACTTCCGCCAGCTCCAAAACCGAAAGCTACTTGAGATACTGTTAATACTACATTTCCGTCAGCCGTTGAAACCGGACTTCCAACAATTGTATTTACATCTACCATCTCTTTTAAATTTGTCATTGCTGTTTTCATTAAATTTTCAATTGGATGTTCCATTATGTATTGCACCCTTTCCTCATTATTCTTTTTTATACTTTCCAAAATAGAGGAAGTCATACTAACTTTTCCTATTTCAAAAAAAACAATTTCCACCTTTTAAATGGATATGACTCCCTGTACATACTCGGATAAAAAGGAAAAAGAGATACATACTACTACTGAACCTTGTTATGAAAGGAGTCATGACTTTGACTGAGAAATTTGATGAGTACAAAAAAAGAGATAGAATAGATAGTGATTATAGTGACTATAAAGAAGAATATGCAGCTGAGGTTGCACCACAGCGCATTGATTATGATTACGACGAGAAGGATCATAAAGATGATGTAAGATCATCCGCCGCTGGATCAACTGCTGGCTTTATCGCTCTTGCCTTATCTATCTTATCACTCTTTACCTTCCCAACATTATTTGGTCTTGTTTCTGTATTACTAGGTATTTACGCTTATAATCGCGGAGCTACTGTAACTGGTGGTATCGCTGCAATCGTCGGCGGAATTGCAGCACTCATTGCAATTTTATTCCGAGTAGCGCTTATCGGATTATTGTTCTCCCTTTTTTAAAAAGAAAAAGGTATCTCGCTTATGCGGGATACCTTATCCTGTAAATACATCTTCCGATGGATATTTAATTTTTTGTTTTGCTGGTCGCGCTAAAGAAAAGACAAGTGTTAACGGACCAATTAATCCGCAAAACATAACAAACATAATAATACATTTTCCAAACGCTGATAACTTTGCAGTAATCCCCATCGTTAATCCTACTGTACCAAATGCTGAAATTGTTTCAAATAATAACTGAATAAAACTAAAGTCTTCTGTAAGCATTAATACAAATACCGCTGCAAAAATGAGTATTTGACTTGCAACAGCAATCGCTAACGCCCTCGTTACTGTCGACATTTTTATTGTGCGCTGAAATAATACGATTTCCTCTTTCTTTCTAAAGAAAGAAAGGACAGATGTAACTAAAATAACAAACGTTGTTAATTTAATCCCTCCACCTGTTGATACACTTCCTGCACCAATAAACATTAAAACCATTGTAAATAATATAGATGATTCTTCCATTCCCCCGTAGTCAACTGTATTAAATCCAGCAGTACGAGGAGTAATACCTTGGAAGAAAGAAGCCCATAACTTTTCATTTAAAGGTAAATTTCCTAACGTCTTCACATTATTATATTCCAATACAAAAATCACAATCATTGCTATCACATTTAGCGCTACTGTTCCAACAATCATGATTTTGGAATGAAGTGATAATTTTCGAAAACTACGGCTATACCATATATCAATTAATACAGTAAAACCGAGACCACCTATTACAATTAAAGAACAAATCCCAATATTAATAATAGGATCCCCTACATACCTTGTTAAATTATCTGGCCATAGAGCAAATCCAGCATTATTATAAGATGCAATAACGTGAAAAATACTATAGTATACACCTTTTCCAAAGCCAAACTCTGGAATAAAGCGAAACGATAAAAAGATGACCCCAATAAGCTCAATACAAATTGAAAATATAAAGACACGTTTTACTAATTTTACGAGACCACCTATATTCGTCTGATTAAATGCCTCTCCAATTAATAAGCGATGGCGTAATCCGATTTTTTTGCCTAATACCCAAACAATTAAAATGGCAATTGTCATAAGACCTAGACCGCCTGTTTGAATTAAAAACATAATTACAATTTCGCCAAACATCGTAAACGTACTTGCAGTATCTACTACTCCCAATCCCGTTACAGTTGCTGCTGACGTTGCCGTAAAGAAAGCATCTACCCAACTAATATGTACTTTCGTTGCAAATGGTAACTTTAACAACAAACCGCCGACCACAATTAAGCAGAAAAAACCTAATGCTAATATTTGTGGTGGATTTAATCGTATAAGACGATTATACAGCCCTTGTCTTTTTGTTACTTCCATATTCACTAACTCCCTTTTTCCCCTTATAAATAAAAGCTTATAAGAAATCTTAAACAGCGGGATAAACCTTATATTCTTATAATATAGTTGAGCATAATCCTTTTTTTCATAGTTTTCAACTTTTATTTATACTGGAACTTCATTTCATTTATGAAAAGGCACTTTCTATTACATTTTTTCTTACTCTACAACTCTTGTAATAATTATTTTATATGTATCGTTTCTCAGATTCTCATATCTTTCACTCTATGTTCACACCAAGGTCACATCCACCTTTTATAGTATATGTATCGAAGTTGTTCCTCCCTAATTTATAAGACATTCCCCAGTGTCTTGAAC